>NZ_LMCL01000032.1:0-63698 GCF_001424795.1 Aminobacter sp. DSM 101952
GCCGCCGCCGCCGCCGCCGCCGCCGCCGCCGCCGCCACCGCCGCCGCCGCCACCGCCGCCGCCACCACCGCCGCCGCCGCCGCCGCCACCACCGCCGCCGCCACCGCCGCCACCGCCGCCGCCGCCGCCGCCGCCGCCGTTATCGTCGCCGTCATCGCCGTCGTCACCGTCATCGCCATCGTCACCATCGTCGCCGTCGTCACCGTCGTCGCCGTCATCGCCGTCGTCACCATCATCGCCGTCGTCGCCGTCATTTTCACTGCCGGTGCCACCCGCGCCGCCGGTCCCGCCATTGTTCTCGCTGCCGGCCAGGACGGCCGAGACCAGCGATGTCGTCAGCGGCGGGCATTGCGCCAGTTGGTCGTCCGACATGATGCTGCCGCGGTTGAGCGCGATGCAGCACATCTCATAGTTGCCTTGGGTAAGGGGTTGGCACTGCGCAGCCGACATGACCGGCCGGATATTGCTTTGTGCCGATGCCGGGGTGGTGAAGCTGACGGCCACGAGAGCCGAGGAGGCCAGCAGAATCGAGTAGATCCCGCGAACGCAGGTTGGGTACGTCGTCATTTCTTCCTCCTGAGGGAAAAAATGCGCCCGTCCCCAAACTGGCGCTATGATCAAATGTTCCGACCATCGGAAACACTTTTTTAATCATACATCCTTTTGAAAACGGTGCAAAGTCCTCCCGTCGGGGTTGATTTATCTAGCTCTAATATGCTGTTTGCTGGTCACCCATTGAGAGAGGGGACAGCACGTGCACAAATTCGTGGCGCTCTTTGCGATCGCCTTGATCGCTGCTGGCTGCAGCCAGTCAACCACTCCCGGACCAAGCATGACGACCGTCGGCTACGCATTCGCGCCGCCGGCGGCAAACACCTTCTGCGCCCGCCAGCCCGGGCTATGCAGCACCGCCGGCAAGACCGCGGTCATGGCTCTTACCGACGAACGCATGAACGACCTCAAACAGGTCAACGCCTCGGTCAACCGGCGCATCACCCAGCGCAACGACGCGGTAACCGCCAGCGGCTCGGACAACTGGCGGCTGCCGACGACGGTCGGCGACTGCGAGGACATCGCCATTCTCAAGAAGAGCGAGCTGCGCAAGCGCGGCTGGCCGGCATCGACCCTGCTGCTGACCGTTGCCCATTATCGCGGCGCCGGACACACGGTTCTGACCGTGCGCACCGACAAGGGCGACCTCATTTTGGATAATCTCACGGGCTCGGTCAGAAACTGGAAGAGCACGCCCTATCGCTATTTTGCGCGCCAGTCGCAGTTCGAAACCGGCAGGTGGTCCCGCATCGGCGCGTGATGCGCCAGCTTGCAGCGCCGCGCCAGGCAATCCATGGCGCGGCGTTCAATGCGGAAACGCATTGTCCTCGACGATCTTCCATATCTGCCGGTTGATGTCCCGGATCGCTTCGATCGAGGCGGAGATGCGGTGCATCTCGTTGTCGTCCAGTTCTTCGTTCTTGCCGTAGCGGACGGCATCCTTGCTGTCGAAAATACGCATCAGCTGGGTGCTGGCGCGCGTTCCGGTCTCGTCGAACGAATAGATGCAATGGCTGTATTTGTTGCGCAACTTGCCCTGGTGCGTCAGTTGCTCGGCCACGGCGAGCACCGCCTCCCGGCATGAGAGCGGAGTCTTGGACATCTTGGCCAGCCGCTCAACGAGGTCGAGCCGCGCCCGCGTCGTGTTCAGCGTCAGGAAGATGATGATCGCCGTTTCCTTGTCGACCTTGGCAAGGCCCGCGATCAGATAGATGAGCAGGCTCTCGGTATTGGTCCAGGTATAGTTGAGCTGGCCAACGGTAAGCAGAACGTCCTGGAATCGCGGCATTTTGCGCGCTCACACCCCCAGGGGCAGTTGCGCCTGGATCGCACCTGCACCGATGTCGCGTTCGCCCGCCGCCTCGCCCCTGCGCCCGTGAAAGATCGCGGCCGCTTCGGTGCGGTTGTGTGCGCCGAGCTTGGTGATGATGTTGTGCAGGTGGATCTTGACGGTGTGCTCGGATAGACCGAGCGCCGCCGCGATGAGCTTGTTCTGCAGGCCGCGCGCGACCATGCCCAGGATCTGCAGTTCGCGATCGGTCAGTTCGTCGAAGTCGTCGGTGTCGCTGTCGGCCGGAGCCTGGGGCTTGGCCGTCGCTTCGGTGAAGGCGGTCGCGACCGTCGTGCGCCGCTCGATGATCGGCTCGAACAGCGACAGCGGAAAGTATTCGCCGCCCCGCAGCACCAGGCGCACCACCGAAAGCCAGACGTCGAGCTTCAGGTTCATCGGCAGCACGCCGCGCACGTTGCGCGCGGTCACCACGTCGCGGATCGAAACCTCATGCCGCCCATCCTCCTGGATCAGCATGATCTGCGCTCCAGGATGCAGGTGCGAGATGCGTTCGGAATGGCCCGCCACGTCAGGCAATTGCCCGGCATCGAGCAATATCAGCGACACCGGGCATTCGAAGGCCTCGCAGGCCTCCGCCAGGGTCGCGACCTGCTCGACGGCGATCGACGGAAATTCGCGTTCAATTGCAAAGACCAGGCACTCCGACACGAAGTCCGCCGGAGCGACAATCAGCAAAGTCTTGCAGGTTTTCTGCACGGAGCCACCAGCTCCGTTAGCGCGGCGCGCGCTGGGAATTGCCACCCGATACATGAGATCTCCCGCCCAATGTTCGCAACTATGCGCGATTTTCCCCACTTGCCGCCTGATGGGGAACATTATTGGTTGATCATACACCTCCTGTTAACGGTTCGGTATAAGCAAGATGAGCTATCGGAGGCGTTTTGGTAGTCCGTCCGAATAGTCGGGCAACCGCGTGATCTAGCCTCCGGCCCAGCCGGATTTTCTCACAAAGCATTCGAAGCGGCAGATTTTTCGCAGGCACAAGCAGCCGGAACCACGGCGCTCTACCTGCGAATGACTGGCAATTGTACATATCCGGCAAGCATCTAGTAATTCGCGCCGAAATGCCGGCGACAGTATCTAGATCAACGCCGAAAGTTCTTGGCCCGCTTAGCCGAACAGCCTAGCGCGAACTGTCAGCTACCAATTTCACGGCCCTGGTCGCACCCTTTGCCGGTTCAGCCAACACAGGCGTGACGCTTCCGGGACTCCGATTGCATGTGACCAGGGCCTTCAGAATACGCCCGAAGATCACGAAATTGTGAGAATTCCCGGCCGCCGCCCGAACCAGAAAAGGGAGGTTTCAGCCATCCAGACAGCTTCGGGGCTTCCGGCTGCTTAGTCCCCTTCAGCCTCCAGCCCCCAATTCCTGACTTTCAGTGCATTCGTAAATCAACCCGTAGTCCGCGTGACCCCAAGACCGTGTGAGAGATGAAAACGGTCCGGCAATCGCGGTCCCAACCGAGGACAAGACGATGTCTGATCGTAACAGCAACAATCTCAACGCGTTTGGCCTGCAGTTCGTCGGCAACGAAATCGAACTGGGCGGCGACAGCGAGAACGAAAACAAGAACGAAAACGAGAACGAGAATAAGAACGAATCCGAGAATAAGAACGAGAACGAGTCCAAGAACGAAAACGAAAACAAGAACGAATCCGAGAACAAGAACGAGAACGAGTCCGAGAATAAGAACGAGAACGAATCCAAGAACGAAAACGAAAACGAGAACAAGAACGAGTCCAAGAACGAGAACACCAACGAGAACAAGACCGAGACCAAGGTCGACGTCGACGTCGACGTTGATGTCGATCTCGAAGGCCGCCTCGGCGACTACAAGGAAGACAACGACTTCGCCGACATCGACACCGGCGGCGGCGACATCAAGGGCGATGTGCTGTTCAGCAAGGACGGCGACGTCACCTACGATCCAGGCGACGACATCAACTTCAAGGACATCCTGAACGGCTCGATGGGCGCCAACAGCAACGCCTTCCTCATCAACCAGACTGCCGACATGGTCGACAACGACAAGCTTGAAGAAGCCACCGTCAAGAACGACGGCGACTTCAAGCAGGAGTTCGACAACAGGGGCGGCAAGGCTGATGCGGGCGACGGCATCAACGCAGGCGGCGGCGGCGCAAGCGGCGGCAACGCCAAGGGCGGCGAAGCTGACGGCGGCGACGGCGGCAACGCCAAGGGCGGCGAAGCCGACGGCGGCAAGGGCGAAGGTGGCCTGGCGCTGAGCGCAGCATTGGGTGGCGACTCCAAGGGCGACACCAAGGCTGAAGGCGGCGACAGCAAGGGCGGAAACGCCGACACCGACGCTGACGGCGGCAAGGGCGACGGCGGCAGGGGTGGTGACGGCGGCGCAGGCGTAGGCCTCGGCCTCGGCCTCGGCCTCGGTGCCGGACTTGGCCTCGGCGCCGGTGGAGCTGAATCGGGCGATGCCAAGGGCGATGGCGGCAACGCCAAGGCCGACAGCGGCGACGCCGATGCCGACAGCGGCAAGGCTGACGCCGGCAACGGCGGCGACATCGACGACACCGAAGGCGGCGACGCCAAGGGCGACGGCGGCGACGGCATCGATGCATTCGTTCCCGTGATCCCGGTGCTGAACTTCGGTGAAGGCGGCGACGCCAAGGGCGACGGCGGCAACGCCAACTCCGACACTGGCCGCGGCGGCGACGCCGATTCCGGCAATGCGGATGCCGACAGCGGCGACGCCAAGGCCAATGCCGGCGATGCCAATGGCGATACCGGTGACGCTCTCGGCTTCGGCCTCGGCGCAGGCGTCGGCTACGGCGACGGCGACGGCTCGGGCGAAGGCAACGGCGGCGGCGCAGGCGGCGGCGGCTCGGGAACCGGTGGTTCCGCGACGGCCGGCGCAGCGACCGGCGGTGCCAGCACGAGCGGCGGCACCTGGGCCTATGGCGACGGCGACGGCGGCAGCGCGCTGAGCGGCGCCTGGGCTGACGGCACCGGCGGCAACGCAACTGGCGGCGCAGCCTGGGCTGGCGGCGGCGGCGGCGGCGGAACTGCTGGCGATGCATGGGCAGGAGCTGGCGGCGCCGGTGGCGCAGGCGGCACCTGGGGATCGAGCAATGGCGACGACGGCTACGTCACTGGTTCCAGCGAAGCCAGCGCCGATGCCATCATCGACACCAGCGCCTTCAATCAGCAGATCGTGATGGGTGCCAACCTGCAAGGCAATACGGTCGACATGACCGTTGTGGGCGGCAACTTCCACGAGACGCTGACCGGCGAAGACTCCAACGACCACAGCACGCTCTAGCCATCGGCATGAGGCTCCGCGTTTGCGGAGCCAGTGAGCCGGACTGCGCGGGTAACCCCCGCGCAGTCCATCTTGGCCGGTGGAGCACATCTGCGCCTCACCGTGCCTGAATTTCGGGCGGAGGCACGACAATGTATGCCGCGTATTTCGACAGGATCAGCGAGACGATCGCTCACTTCATCGGCCTCTTCGACACCGCGAGCGAGGAGGCTCGCCTCAAGCAGGCCTACGACGAATTCAGGGCCAAGCAGCAGGCCGACGAGCATCTGCCGGAACACCAGACTGCCGCCCTCAAGGTCGACACCTCCCACACCCTGGAAGATTTTGACCCGAGCTTGAAGTATGTCGGCGTCAGGCCCGAGATCGAACAGATCACGGTTTGGTCCAAGGTCGCCTTCACGCCTCCCGACGTAGCCGTCCCCGACGGACCGTTCCTCCAGAATTATGCTCATCTGCCGCAAGGCACTGTTGGTTCTGGCGGCATCGTCCTGCCGCAGATCCTGCCGCCGGGCGACCTGGCTGTCATCGTCAACCAGGAGATCCGCCTGTCCGACGACGACTATGTCGGCTTTGGCGGCAGCGGCCTGAAGTTCAATGCGCCGCCCGTCGACGATAGCCCGCTGGTCGAGATGCAGCAGGCTGCGGCCGACCTGTCGCCGATCGACGACCTGACCCTGCCGGGCTCGACCGAAGAAATGGCGACGTTCGTCACCACGGCGCAAGCCCGCTTCAACGACTTCGATGCCGACGACCACGGCAACGCCAACGTCTTCTGCGTCAAGGCCGAAACGATCGAGGGCACCTATTTCAACGGCCAGCTGATCGACGAAGCCGACGCTCCCAAGATGGAAGACTACATCAACTTCCTGAAGGAGCAGGACGACGACGCCAAGGGGCCTGACGCTCCGCTCGATGTCGACACGCCTCCGGACTCCAGCGATTTCATGGATGGTTGGGGAGACGGAACGGCCAATCCGAGCGTCGAGATCAGCACCGGCGGCAACACCGTCATCAACAACGCCGTCGTGGTCAACGACTGGGCATCGGCCGAGGTCATGGCCGTCATGGGCGACCATATCTCGCTCAACGCGATCATCCAGATCAACGGCACCTGTGACGCCGACAGCGTTGGCGCGGCGGTCGGCGGCTGGCCCTTCGATCCGGGCGGCGGCGACAACAACCTCAGCTTCAACATCGCGATGTTCAAGCACATCGACACCTCGGGCGGCGATCAAGCGCCTGCCGAGGCTCCTACCGGCTTCCCCGCCTACTACGTGGTCACCGAGATCTCGGGCGACCTCATCATGATGAACTGGATCGAGCAATATGCGTTCGTGACCGACAACGACGTGGTCATCGCCTCGTCGTCGGGTGTGCAGTCGGTCGTCTCGACCGGCGACAACACCGCCTTCAACGGGCTCAGCCTGAACGAGATCGGCAACTACTACGACCTCATCATCATCGGCGGCAACGTCTACGACGCCAGCATCATCCACCAGATCAACCTGTTGCTCGACAACGACGTCATCGGCGCGGTCTCCGGTTTTGAGACGACCGGCGAAGGCTCCGTCTCGACCGGCGACAATCTGCTCTGGAACCAGGCAAGCATCGTCAACGTCGGCAACGCGACCGCCGAAGCTCTGCCCGACGGTTACAACAAGGCAGCGGGCGACCTCGCGGCCGGCAACAAGGAACTGCCCGACTCCATCCTTCAGGACGCCGCATTCGCCGGCATCGGCGTGCTGCGCGTGCTCTACATCTCGGGCGACATCTACAACCTCAACTACATCAAGCAGACCACGGTGGTCGGCGACAGCGACCAGGTGGCGCTTGCCATGAACAACCTGGTCGCCAACCCCGACGCCGAATGGACGATCACGACGGGCGGCAACCAGCTGGTCAACGACGCGACCATCGTCGACGTCGACGGAACGTCCAAGATCTATGTCGGCGGCGACAGCTACTCCGACGAGATCCTGATCCAGGCAAACCTGGTGTCGAGCGAGCCGGATCTCGGCGCGCAGAACCCGGACATACTCGTCACCGAAGCCGTCGTATTTCTCGATGACGGTGGCGACGACACCGGCGACGCTTCGAACACCAACCCGATCGCACCGCAGCCAGCCGATTCCGGATCGGCCGACGTCATGCAGCACATGCTGGGCTGATCCGTTTCAGAGGGGCGCAAGATGAACGACGACCGTGAAGGCTGGAGTGGTTTTCAGAATGTGCCGGATGACGGCGACAGCCAGGACAGCCAGCAGGCGCTCCCGAGGCATTCGGAGGCAAGACCCGCACAGGCAGCGAGCAAGCCGGCATCGGACGTAGGCAAGCCTGCGCCGGAAGCCAGGCTGTCGACCGCCGTGGCGTCGCAGGAACGCGCGCTCGACCATCTCGAAAGCTACATCGACAAGGTCGTCGGGCGGCTGCATGAAGAAGCAGGCGACAAGGCGGCTGCTCCGGCAATCCCTGCCTCGGCAAGCGTCGCCGCCCCTTCACCCGCGCCTGCAACATCTGCGCAGGCAAGGCCGGCAAGCACCCAGCAGCCATCAGGAAGGCCGCCGATGGCCGAGCCTTCGATCATACCTCCGGAGCGGAGCGCTACGGCTCAACGCCCCCCAGCGTCTGCGCCCGCCGCAGCAGCGCCGAGCATGCGGTCCCAACCAGCCCCGCATGCAACTCCGGAGGAACCCATCGCAGCCGCAAAACGCGAGGATGCGCCCCAGGCCCGGGCCACGCCCGCCGAGGCACCTTCGCCGACGCCTGCTGCTGCAGCAGCTGCCTCGCCTCGTCCCGAAATGCGGGTCAGCGAACCGCAAGGGCCGGCAAAGACTGAAATGAAAGACACTTCGATGCCGGTCGGCAAGGTGATCGACGCCGACAACGGACCGATCAAGGCAAAGGAAAAGCTGCCCGAGGCCAAGGGCCCGAATGGCGGCGACATCGACAGCGGTGGCGGCGGTGGTGGCGGCGGCGGAGGCGGGGGCGGCGTCTTCCACAAGCGTCTCGGGCCAATCGATTTCTCGGCCTCGCTCAAGACCGGACTGAAGGTCGTCAAGCGCAACCTGCTGATCGTCATGCTGTTCACGCTGGCCAGCAACATACTTGTGCTGGCGATACCGCTCTATTTGTTCCAGATTTCCGATCGCGTGCTGACCAGCCGTTCGGTCGACACGCTGGTCATGCTGACGATCGTGATCATCGGCGCAGTCATCCTGCAGACCATCTTCGACGCCATTCGCCGCCTCATCCTGATGCGCACAGCCGTGGAAGTCGCAGCCCAGCTGGGCGCCCCTATCCTGAGCGCGGCAGCGCGTGCGGCGCTGAACAGCAACGGCCGCGAATACCAGACGCTCGGCGATCTTCAGCAGCTCCGGTCGTTCCTCGTCTCCGGCACCCTGCTCACCCTGCTCGACGCGCCGCTGGCCCCGCTGTTCGTCCTGGCCGTGTTCCTCGTCCATCCCCATCTCGGCTTCATCGTCATCACCACGTCGCTGATCCTGCTGGTCATCACCATCATCAACCAGCGGTCGACGGCAGCCCCCTTCAGCGAAGCCAACACGCACCAGAGCAAGGCCAATCTGCACCTCGACTCGATGTCGCGGAACTCGCAGATCATCAACGCGCTGGCCATGATCCCGGAAGCCGTGCGCATCTGGGGCAAGGACACGGCAAGCTCGCTGCGTGCGCAGGTCATCGCGCAGGACCGCAACATCGCCTTTGCCGCGACGTCGAAGGCCACACGCTTGCTGACCCAGGTCGCCATGCTCGGCTGGGGCGCGCATCTGGCGCTTGACGGCCATCTCAGCGGCGGCATGGTCATCGCCGCCTCGATCATCGCCAGCCGCGCGCTCGGCCCGATCGAAGGCGCCATCGAAGGCTGGAACCAGGTCGTCCAGTCGCGGGCCGCCTATGGCCGCATCGCCAGCCTGCTGCAGTCCTCGCCGCTCAATTTCGAACGGCTCAACCTGCCGCGTCCGGAAGGCCGGCTCGATGTCGAACGGCTGCTGTTCGTGCCGCAGGGCACCAAGCGCGTCGTCCTCAACGGCATCACCTTTGCCCTGGCCCCCGGCGACTCGCTCGCGGTCATCGGCAATTCCGGCGCCGGCAAGACCACGCTCGGCAAGATGCTGGTCGGCTCGATCCTGCCGACCTCGGGCAACGTGCGCCTCGACCTGATGGACCTGCGCAACTGGGATCAGCGCCAGTTCGGCGAGAACATCGGCTACCTGCCCCAGGACGTGCAGCTCTTCCCCGCCACCATCAAGGCCAACATCGCCCGCATGCGCGACGATGCGACCGACGCCGAAATCTACCAGGCGGCACAGCTCGCCGACGTCCACGAGATGATCGCCACCTTGCCGCATGGCTACGAGACCTTCGTCGCCGCCGATGGCGCACCGCTCTCCGGCGGCCAGAAGCAGCGCATCGCCCTCGCCCGCGCCTTTTTCGGCAATCCGCGCATGGTCGTGCTGGACGAGCCGAACTCCAACCTCGACGCCGCCGGCGACGCAGCCCTTGCCCGCGCGCTCCAGCACGCCAAGGAAAACAAGATCACCGTCATCACCATCACGCAGCGGCCGGCACTGCTCCAGAGCGTCGACAAGATATTGCTGCTGGTCAATGGAACGGTCGCGCTGTTCGGCCAGCGGCAAGACGTGCTCCAGGCACTTGCCCAACGTGGCCTCAGCATCGAGGGCGGCTCGTTCGGCCACCAGATTCCGTAAGGGGACAGCGTCATGAGCGACTCGGCAATCGTCAAGGTCCACGATCTCGAATGGTACTCCGAAGTGCCGCGCTCGATCGGCAAGCAGACCAAGGTCGGCCTGCTCCTCATTGCGCTGACCTTCGGGGGCTTCGGCACCTGGGCCTTCACCGCCCCGCTGGCGGCGGCGATCATCGCCCAGGGCTCGTTCGTGGCGGCCGGCCAGAACAAGATCGTCCAGCATCTGGAAGGCGGCATCATCAAGGAGCTGCTGGTCAGCGAGGGCGACCGTGTCCGCTTCGACCAGCCGCTGGTGCGTCTCGACGAAACCGCGGCCCAGGCCAACGAGCGCCAACTGTTCCTGCGCCAGGTCCGGTTGGACGCCATCTCCGCACGGCTGAACGCCGAGATCAACGGCGCCCCGGAAATCGCCTATCCGAAGAACGTCCTCGACAACATCAACGATCCCGAGATCAAGCCGATCGTCGACGGCCAGCAACTGACCTTCGATGCCGCGCGCGGCAAGCTGCAGAGCGAAATCGGCCTGCTGAAGCAGAACATCGCCGCCTATCGCTATCGCTCCGATGGCTACCAGCAGCAGCACGACGCGGTGCAGCGGCAGCTCGCCCTGATGAAGGAAGAATATGCCGGCAAGAAGTCGCTGCTCGACAAGGGCCTGCTGCGCGCGACCGAAATCAAGGCGATCCAGCGCGCCATGGCCGATGCCGAAGGCCAGATCGGCCGTCTCGGCGCCGAGGTCTCCGAGATCGGGTCGGAGATCATCAAGCTCGACCAGCAGATCACGCAGGCCCAGGAAGCCTACAAGCAAACCGCGCTCGAGCAGCTGCAGAACCTCGAGGGCGACCTCGACACCATTCGCGAACAGCTGCGCCAGGCCAAGAGCGTGCTCAACCGCGTGACCATCAACGCGCCCGTCGCTGGCACCATCGTGCGCATGTACTACCACACCGCCGGTGGCGTCATCGAAAGCGGCAAGCCGATCGTCGAGATCCTGCCGTCCAACGTACCGCTGGTCATCGAGACGCTGATCTCGCGCACCGACATCGACAACGTGCGTGTCGGGCAACTTGCCACGGTGCGGTTGACCGCGCTCAACCGGCGCACCACGCCGGTGCTCGACGGCGAGGTGATCTACGTCTCCGCCGACGCCCTTCCCGACACATCAGGTCCGGTGGCGCGCGAGGTCTATGTCGCCCGGGTCAGCCTGCCTCCGGAACAGATTTCACGTGTTCACAGCTTCTCGCCGACACCCGGCATGCCGGCGGAGGTACTGGTCCAGACCGAGGAACGGACCTTCTTCAGATACCTCACCAAGCCGATCGCCGACAGCATGTCGCGCGCATTCATGGAGCGGTGAACCAGGAAAAAGCCATGACTTTGAGGGGGATGCAGATGCAGGTCGATGTCATTACCGATCTTGAGACGCTGGCAAATGTGCAGAAGGACTGGGAGCGGCTCTACGCGGCCGATCCGGAGGCACAGTTCTTTGTCTCGTGGAACTGGCTGGTGCCGTACATGCGCTACTACAAGGGCGCCTGGTTCGTGCTCGCCGCCCGTCTCGGCAGTCCAGGCTCGCCTTATGTCGCGCTCATGCCGTTGCGCATGCGCACCCGCATGAGCGGCAAGACCGGGCTGTTCTTCAACGAGATCAGCATGGCCGGCAACAATGCCGCCGACTACACCGGTGCGATCTGCGATCCGTTGCATGCCGAAGAGGCGCTGCTGGCCTTTGGCCGGCATGTCGCCCAGATGGGCTGGGCGCGGCTCAATCTCGAGAACCTGCGCATGTCGCGCGAACGCATCTTCGCCTTCATCGGCCAGTTCTCGCGTGACATCTTTGCGATGCGCGAATTCAGCCGCGTCAATGCCGCCGACAACGTCGACAATTGCCGCTGCTTCTCGGCCGCCCTGCCCGACACGTTCGACGGCTATCTCGACAACGTGCTCAGCACCAACACCCGCCAGAAGCTGCGCCGCTTCCTCCGCAAGGTCGACGCCGGCGAATTGCGCATCACCCGGGCCGACGCCACCACCTACGAACGCGACATCGACAACCTGCTGGAACTGTGGCGGGTGAAATGGGGTGCGCGCAAGGGCGACCGCCTGGCCGGCATCCTGCACAACAACCGGCGCGTGCTGAGGGAAAGCTTCAAGGCCGGCACGCTGTTCCTGCCCATCCTGTGGCTAGGCGACCGGCCGCTGGGCGCGCTCGCCATCTTTGTCGACCCGGTCAAGAAGACCTTGCTGTTCTTCATGGCCGGCCGTGACGAGGCGGTGCCTTCCATCCCGACCGGGCTGATCCTGCACGGCCATTGCATCAAGCTGGCGATCGAGAACGGCCTTACGACCTACGACTTCCTGCGCGGCGACGAGCCGTACAAATTCGCGTTTGGCGTGACCGAGAGCAAGGTCGACTGCGCCATGGTCTACACCAAGAGCGGGCGCAATGCCGGCGACCGGCTCGACCCCCGCTCACTCGGCAGCATCTTCGCCGAAGTGACGCGCTTCCACCAGGAAGGGCAGCTGACAAGGGCGGAAAATGGCTACCGTCAGATCCTTGCCAGCGACCCCGCCCACTCCCGCGCGCTCTATGGCATCGGCCAGCTGCTGTCGGCCAAGGGCGACCACCGCGAGGCTTTGGCGCATTTCCAGACGCTCGCAACCTCCGTGCCGACCTCATCGAAGGCATGGCTCAGGCTGGGAATGGAGTTGCAGGCTTTGTCCCGGCACATCGAGGCAGTGGATGCGTTCCGCACGGTGCTGTCGCTCGCGCCTGATTTCGCAGCCGCGGAATTCGCGCTGGCCAAGAGCCTCGCCGCGCTCGAACGCAGCGAGGAAGCCATCGCAACGCTGGAAGGATTGCAGCCCAAGCTTGAGGCCGCGTCGCGCGACGACTCGCTGCTGGCCAAGACAAGGGCCATGCTCAAGCGGCTGAAGTTTGAAAACCGGCCGAGCTACATCATGCTCAATCCGGATCGGAAGGCAGTGACGCGAGTTCTGAGTACCGCGCTTTAGGGCGTCGGAGTGCGAACCGCCTTTCGGAGCGGGCAGGCCTAGGTCTGCCCGCTCAGAAAATCCTCGAACCTGCGCAGCTCCCCCGCGTCGATGCCGAGCATATGGCCGGCACCAGGATAGGTGCCGCTGGCGATGTCGGCGGCATATTCGCTGAACGCGGCGATCCGCTCCTGCTGGATCCGGTCGAACTCGGCGGCAAGATTGCGGTAAACCTTGGCGTGGCGCGGATAGTGGCCGCGGTTGAGGCCCAGCACATCTTCGGCGAACAGGTACTGCGCGTCGCAGCCAGCGCCGGCGCCCATCGAGATCATGACAAGCGGTGTCCGCTTCGAGATCGCCGCGGCCACCGCCGCCGGCACCACCTCGATCTCGGCAGCAAAGGCACCCGCCTCCTCCAGTTCCTTGACCTGGCGCCAGACGAACTCGGCCGTCTCGGCGGTCTTGCCCACTGCGCGGAAGCCGCCCGTCCAGGTCGAATGCGTGGGGATCAGGCCGACATGGCCACAGACGGGAATGCGCTCGTCGGCCAGCCGGCGGATGGTCTGCGCGCTCGCCGAACAGTAGACGGCGTCCGCCCCCGCAGCCTTCAGCTTCACCGCAGTTCGCAGGATCTCGTCGGTCGTCGCCCCCATCATGCCGTACTCGTCGCCGGGCACGGCAAAGCAGGTCGGCGCCGCGTCACGGAAACGCGGATCGAGCATCAGCCCGTAGGTCACCGACAGCAGATCGATGCCGGCGCGCTCGGCGGCCTCCGCCTCCTCCAGCGTCGTCACCCTCAGCTTCGACAGTTGCCTCTTGCCCTTCAATGCGCGCAGATCCGCGACCGTTGGCCTGTTGCGTGCCATCGTCTTGTCCTCACTTCGGAAAATAGGGGCCTTGGGCGCTCAGGCTTTCTGCAGCCACTCATGCTCTTTGGCGTTGTGGAATTTCCACGTCCGCTTCGGCCCCGCCATGACGTTGAGATAATAGAGATCGTAGCCGTGGCAGGCGGCGCAGGGGTGGTAGCCCTTGGGCACCAGCGTCACGTCGCCATCCTCGACCGCCATCGCCTCGTCGATGTCGCGGTGGCCGGCATCGTTGAACTCGGTATAGACGCGCTGGAAGGCAAAGCCCTGAGGCGGGTTGAGCCGGTGATAGTAGGTCTCCTCCAGCAGCGATTCAGCCGGCAGATTGTCTTCGTCATGCTTGTGCGGCGGATAGCTCGACGTGTGGCCGCCCGGCGTGATGACCTCGACCACCAGCAGCGAATCCGCCGGCTTGCCTTCCGGCAGGATGTTGGTCACGTAGCGCGTGTTGGTGCCCTTGCCGCGCACCTCCTGCTGGACGTCGTCGGGCCCGATCACTCTGGTCTCGTGCCCGCCGTCGAGCCCCGGCGCTGTACATACTGCCAGTTCGACGTTCGTCTCGGCGCGCACCGACCACTCGACGCCCGCCGGCATGTAGACCGACCACGGCTTGCCCTCGAACGGCGACATGCGTTCGCCCAGCGTGCCAAGATCCTGGTCGTCGGCGCGCACATGCGCCTTGCCCGAAACCAGCACCAGGCAGGTCTCGCGGTCAGCGCACCAGTCGCCGAACGTGTCGCCCGGCTCCAGCCTGTGCAGGTCGAAGCCGACATAGGTCCAGCCCGCCGTCTCCGGCGTCACATGGGTGACGCGGCCCGTCCCGTGCTTCGGCTTGATCAGAAGTTTCGACATGGCCTCTCACTCCTTGTCGGTGGCGGCGTCGTCGCCGGGCTTGTAGGCGATCAGGAACTGGTAGGCCCCGAGCGCCGCCATGCCGCCCGCCAGCGTGCCCCAGAAGGCCGATCCGGTGGCGAACTCGAAGATCGACCAGGCGGCGCAGAAGACGACGAGCGCAATGCGCCGCCACAGCGGCCTGAAGAACGGATGGTTCTGGTCGTTCATCAATTGCGTACTGCCTGGCCGGTCAACATGTCCGGATCGTAACCGGCCACGGCGCAACGCTCAAGCACTACGGCACCGCGCGTCGCAGACGCGCAAGGGACGCCGTGGCACCTTGAACCGCCGCATGACGCGGTCATGCGGCGGGAAAACCTTGTGTCTCCACCGTGTAGCCAGCAGCCGTCATCACCCGCATCAGCTCGGCATGGCCGACCTCGGCCATCTTCAGCGGCGGGTTCTTCCTCGGGTCCTGCTCGGCCTCGACGACGAACCAGCCTTCGTAGTCATGATCGGCAAACTTCTGCACGATCGCACCGAAGTCGAGCGAGCCGTCGCCGGGCACGGTAAACGCCCCGAGCGCCACCGCATCGAGAAACGACTGCTTCGTCCAGTCAAGCGCCGCAATGACGTCCATGCGCACGTCCTTCACATGCACATGGCTGATGCGCTTGTGGTGGTTGTCGATGGCGCGCAGCACATCGCCGCCGGCAAAGGCGAGATGGCCGGCGTCGAGCAGCAGCGGAATGCCCTCGCCCGAATGCGTCATGAAGGCGTCGAGCTCGTGCTCGAACTGCACCACCGCCGCCATGTGGTGGTGATAGGACAACGGCATGCCTTGTTCGGCACACCATTCGCCGAACGCGGTCAGCTTGCGCGCATAGGCCTTCATCTCGTCGTCCGACAGGACAGCCTTGCCGGCAAGCGGCTTCGAGCGATCGCCCTGGATCGACCGGCCGACCTCGCCATAGACGATGCAAGGTGCGGCGACCGCCTTGAACAGGTCGATCATCGGCTGGATGCGGTCCTTGTTCGCCGCCATGTCCTCGTTGACCAGCGTGCCGGAGAACCAGCCGCCGCACAAAGTCACGTCCGCCTTCTTCAGGATCGGCAGCATCGCCTCCGGCGTGCTCGGGAAGCGGCGGCCCTGCTCCATGCCGGTGAAACCGGCCGAGCGCGACTGGCGCAGGCACTCCTCCAGCGACACGTCATCGCTCAGTTCGGCAAGGTCGTCGTTCCACCACGCGATGGGGGACATGCCCAGTTTGGCTTTCACGTCAGTTCTCCAGTGTCTTTCCCTGCTGCCGCGAACGACAGCGTAAATTCGTTACCGTCAGCGCTGCCCCTCACTGTCCTGCCGGACATCTCTCCCCGCAAGCGGGGAGAGAAACGCCGCCCGCACTGATTTCGCCAATCGCCAACGCCGAAGATGATGGCGAGAGCGGTGGTGACAGCCACTCTCTCCCCGTCTACGGGGAGAGATGTCCGGCAGGACAGTGAGGGGCGGCGCCAACGCTTCAAACAGGGGCAGCGCCAGCCTCACAGCCCCAAGCTCAATCCCCCACCCGCTGCAGCTTGAGCTTCTCCTCGTAACCCTTGCGCGCGGCATTCACCTCCGCCCGCGCGCTTACCTCAGGCACCGCCACATCCCACCAGTGGCCGCCCTCGCCGGTCGAGACCAGCGGGTCGGTGTCGATCAGCACCACGGTCGTCCGGTCGCTCTTGCGCGCTCGATCAAGCGCCGCCTCAAGATCAGCGATCGACGCCGCCTTCTCGGCATTAGCGCCCAGGCTCTTCGCATGCGCAACGAAGTCGATCTCGGGTAGTGTTTCATGCCTGGAGTCGCGCAGCAGGTTGTTGAAATTCGCGCCGCCGGTGGCCATCTGCAGCCGGTTGATGCAGCCATACCCCCTGTTGTCGAGCAGCACGATGGTCAGCTTGAGCCCGAGCATCACCGACGTCGCGATCTCGGAATTGAGCATCAGATAGGAGCCGTCGCCGATCATGACGACGACCTCCTTGTCCGGCCGCGCCATCTTGGCGCCCAGGCCACCGGCGATCTCGTAGCCCATGCAGGAAAAGCCGTATTCGGAGTGGTAGGAACCGGGTCCGCCCGCCTGCCACAGCTTGTGCATCTCGCCCGGCAGGCCGCCGGCCGCGTGCAGCACGATGACGTCCGACCCCAGCGTCCGCTGCACGGCGCCGATCACCTGCGCGTCCGACGGCAGTGCAGCGTTGGTCGCCGCCGTCACCTTGGCCGCCGCCTTGCGCCACTCGGCCTTGCCGACCTTGGCGTTTTCGGTCCAGGCAACAGGTGCCTTGTAGCCGGCGACCGCAGCACCCAGTTCGGCGAGCCCTTCCCTGGCATCCGCCACCAGCGGCAGCGCCATGTGCTTGCCGGCGTCGAAAGGCTGGACATTGAGGCCGATGATGGTCCTGCCGACGTTCTTGAACAGCGCCCACGACCCCGTGGTGAAGTCCTGCAGCCGCGTGCCGACCGCCAGCACCACGTCGGCTTCCTCGGCCAGCCGGTTGGCCGCCTCGGTGCCGGTGACGCCCACCGCCGCCATGTTGAGCCCGTGCTCATCGGTCAGCGCCGACTTGCCGCCCTGCGTCTCGCAGACGGGAATGCCGGTGGCCTGGACGAAGCGGTCGAGTTCCTCCGATGCGCCGGAATAGAGCACGCCGCCACCCGCCACGATCAGCGGCTTCTTCGCCGCCTTCAGCACCTCTGCCGCGGTCGCGAGTTCGTCTCGGTCGGGCCGTAGCCGACGCTGCGTCCACACGCGCTCGGCAAAGAAGCTCTCGGGATAGTCATAGGCCTCGGCCTGCACGTCCTGGCACAGCGACAGCGTCACCGGTCCGCATTCGGCCGGGTCGGTCAACACCTGCATGGCGCGCGCCAGTGCCGGGATGATCTGCTCGGGCCGGGTGATGCGGTCGAAATAGCGCGACACCGGTCGGAAGCAGTCATTGACCGACACCGTGCCGTCGCCGAAATCCTCGGCCTGCTGCAACACCGGGTCGGGTACGCGGTTGGCGAACACGTCGCCGGGAAGGAGCAGCACCGGCAACCTGTTGACATGGGCAAGCGCCGCCGCCGTCACCATGTTGACCGCGCCGGGTCCGATGGAGCTCGTCGCCGCCATCATGCGCTGGCGGAAATTGGTCTTGGCGTAGGCGATCGCGGCATGCGCCATCGCCTGCTCGTTATGGGCGCGATAGGTCGGCAGTTCCTCCCGCACCTGGTACAGCGCCTCGCCCAGACCGGCAACGTTGCCGTGGCCGAAGATCGCCCACACGCCGCCGAACAGCGTCACCATCTTGCCGTCGATCACGGTCATCTGCCGCGTCAGGTAGCGCGTCAGCGCCTGCGCCATGGTCAGGCGAACGGTCTTGGTCATCGTCTTCTCCTCCCGCTGCGGCTGGCGCATCCATGGGACGCAGCCTCGCATCAGCCATTGTCTTTATGCCGCCCGGCGATCCCGCGCGGCAAGCCATGCCTTGGTCAGCTGTTCAAAACGCTGGGCCATGTCGTCGACCGCCGCCTGGTCGTTCATGCGGCCGGCCATCCACTCTTCCGCCGCATGGGCGAAGATGCTGCGGCCGACGGCAAAACCCTTGACCACCGGCGCATCGGCGGTCGCCGCGAAGGCCACTTCGAGGTCGGCCAGCGGCGCCTCGAGCCCGAGCAGCACGACGCCGCGGCAATAGGGATCGTTGCCGGTGATGATCGCCTCGATCTTCTTCCACGCGGCGGCCGACGCCTGTGGCTCGAGCTTCCACCAGTCCGGCTTGATGCCGAGCGCATAAAGCTCCTCCAGCGCGCGCGGAATGGTGTTTTCGTCGAGTTTGCCGTGCTTGCCGGCAATGATCTCGATCAAGAGCTCGCGCCCGACTTTCCGCGCCGCCTCGAACAGCGTGCGCAGCTTCTGCTGCTGCTCGGCCTTCAGTTCCGCCGGGTCGTCGGGATGGTAGAAGCACAGGCACTTGATGGTGTGGTCGAGCGGCCATTCGACCAGCTGCGAGCCGATGTCCTGCGAGAATTCGAAACGCAGCGGCCGCGAGCCCGGCAGCTCCACCGGCCGGCCCATCCAGCCAAAGGGATGGCGGGCGAATTCGAACATCGCATCGCGGCCGTACTTCTCGTCGATCAGCATGCCATAGCCGTCACGGCCATCGGCCACCTTGGCCGCGGCCTTCACCGCCAGCACCTTGAAATCGCGGATGCGCGCCGGGTCGGCGCCGACACGGGTGGCGATGTCTTCCAGTTGGATGCGGTGGTCGCAGGCCAGGGCCATCATCGAGGGGATCTCGCGCCGGCGCGTCGTCGCCCAGTGCACGTGGTTGATCGCCTCGTCCTTGCGCAGCGCGTGTTCCTTGCTGCCGTTCCTGAGGAAGAACTGCAGTTCCTCGAAGGTCGGGATTTCGGGCGAGCAGAGCAGCCGCGACACGGCAAATGCGCCGCAGGCATTGGCCCAGGTCGCCGCTGTGGCCAGGCTCTCGCCGCCCAGCCAGCCGCGCAAAAAGCCCGACATGAAGGCATCGCCCGCACCCAGCACGTTGTAGACCTCGATCGGAAAACCCTTGCCGACAATGCCGGCCTCGAGGTCGTCGGTGATCGGCCCGTCATAGACGATGCAACCCATCGGCCCGCGCTTGAGCACGATGGTCGCCTTGGACAGCGACCGGATCGTCTTCAGCGCCGCGAGCAACTCGCTCTCTCCCGAGGCGATCATCACCTCTTCCTCGGTGCCCACGATCAGGTCGCAGTCACCAAGCACGCCCTTGATGTGGTTCGACACCTTGTCGGAGGCGATGTAGCGGCTTTCGCCGGCGGCATGGCCGGCCAGGCCCCACAGGTTCGGCCGATAGTCGATGTCGAACACCACCTTGCCGCCGCTCTCCTTGATCAGCCTCATCGCCTTGCGCTGGGCGGCATCGGTGTTCGGCCGCGAGAAATGCGTGCCGGTGACGACGATCGCCCGCGCCGACCTGATGAAGCCGGGATCGATGTCGGCTTCCGACAGCGCCATGTCGGCGCAGTTCTCGCGGTAGAAGATCAGCGGAAACGTCTTGTCGTTCTCGACCGACAGCAGCACCAGCGCCGTCAGCCGCTCCTTGTCGGTGACAAGCCCCTTGTCGGACACGCCTTCGCGCAGCATCTGCTCGCGGATGTAGCGGCCCATATGCTCGTCGCCGACACGGGTCAGAAGCGCCGAGCGCAGGCCGAGCCGCGCCGTGCCGATGGCGATGTTGGCCGGGCAGCCACCGACCGACTTGGCAAACGACGCCACGTCCTCCAGCCGCGATCCGGTCTGCTGGCCGTAGAGATCGACCGACGCGCGCCCGATGGTGATGACGTCGAGTGTAGGCTGGTTCTTGGGGTCGGTCATTTTGTCCTCCCGGTCGCTCCGCCGCGCCGGCCTGCCCGCAAAATCAGATAACAGGCCACACAATGCAATTTCAATTCCAATTATCGGTCATCAGGAATTTTTATTCCATCGACGGATTGTGGCTGTGCGCCCCGTGGCCAATTGCCCCGAGGCGCTGTCCGTGCCGCTGGCTCAAAGCCGGACGGTCTTGCCTTCCTTGGCCGATTTCAGCGCCGCATCCGCCAGTTTCAGCGCCATCAAGCCATCCTTGCCGTCGGGCGAGATCTTGGCGCCCCTGGTCACCGAGGCGATGAAGGCCGCGATCTCGTTGGCATATGCTTCGGTGTAGCGCGTCATGAAGAAGTCGTGCAGCGGCGGGCGGGTGTAGCCCAGCGCGCCCGCAACCTCGATCGACACCGCGCGCTGGTTCTCGGCCGAGACCATGCCGTCCGAGCCATGCACCTCGATGCGCTGGTCGTAGCCATAGGTGGCGCGGCGCGAATTGCTGATCACGCACTGCCGGCCGCTAGCCGTCACCAGGATCACCGAGACGCTGTCGAAGTCGCCGAGCTCGCCGATCTTCTTGTCGACCAGCACCGAAGCCGTGGCCGTCACCGCCACCGGCTCCTCGCCGAGCAGGAAGCGCGCCATGTCGAAATCATGGATGGTCATGTCGCGGAAGATGCCGCCAGAACGCGTGATGTAGTCCGCCGGCGGCGGGCCGGGATCGCGCGAGGTGATCACCACCTGCTCGACCTTGCCGATGGCGCCGTCGTCGATCGCCTTGCGCACGGCGGCGAAATGCGGGTCGAAGCGCCGGTTGAACCCGACCATCAGCGTGCCGCCGGCCTTCTCGACCACGGCCAGGCATTTTTCGACGCGGGCCGCGTCCAGATCGATCGGCTTTTCGCAAAACACCGACTTGCCGGCGAGCACGAAGCGCTCGATCAGGTCTGCGTGCGTGTCGGTCGGGGTGCAGATCACCACGGCGTCGATGTCCGACGCCTTCTCGATCTGGTCGATGGAACGAACCTCGCAGCCATAGGTTTCGGCGAGATCGTTCGCCGCCTTCTCGAAGGCGTCCGCCACCGCCACCAGCTTCGCCTGCGGGTTGGAGGCCACGGCCTTGGCGTGGACCTTGCCGATGCGGCCTGCGCCCAGGACACCGAACCGAACTGTCATGACAACCTCATTTCCCTGGCCCGCGCCGTCCGGGCCTGCAATCTTGATCTCTGGGATGGGCCGCCCCGCTGACGGGATGCCGGGCGGCCTGTTTCTATTCGGACAGGATCATGTCCAAGGAACTCACTACGCCTTCTTGCGCTTGTTCTGGCGGTGCTGGTCGATGATCACGGCCGCCACGATGATCATGCCCTTGATGATTTCCTGATAGTAGGCGCCGACCTTCAGGAAGGTGAAGCCCGAAGTCAGCACGCCGAGGATGATGGTGCCGATCACCGTGCCGGTGATGCGCCCGACGCCGCCCGACAGCGAGGTGCCGCCGATGACCGCAGCGGCGATCGCGTCGAGTTCATAGGCGACGCCCATGCCCGGCTGGCCGGAAGCGGCGCGCGCCGCGGTCATCACCCCCGCCAGGCCCGACAGCAGGCCGGCGATGGCATACACCTTGACCAGGTGACTGCCGATATTGATGCCCGACACGCGCGCCGCCTGCGGGTTGGCGCCGATGGCATAGGTGAACTTGCCGTAGCGGGTATAGGTCAGCGCGATGTGGAAGATGACCGCCACCAGCAGGAACACGATGACCGGCAGCGGCAGCGGAAAGCCGAGGATGTTGAAGCTCTTGCCGAACCAGGTGAAGCTGTCGTCGAGCAGCGCCACCGGCTGGCCGAGCGTGTACCATTTGGCGAGACCCCGTGCCGACACCATCATGCCCAGCGTCGCGATGAAGGGCGGTATCTTGGTCCTGGCGATCAGCGAGCCGTTGACCATGCCGGCCAGCAGGCCGACGCCGAGGCCTGCCAGGATCGCCCAGATCGGCGACATGTCGGTGAGCGCGGGATAGACGGCGCGTGGATTGGCCGATGTCTGCGCGAGGCTTGCCGCCACCATGGCGGCGAGGCCGACGACCGAGCCCGAGGACAGGTCGACGCCGGCGGTGATGATGACCTGGGTGACGCCGACCGCAATGATGCCGATCACCGACACCTGCAGGATGATGATCGAGAGGCGCTGCTTGTTGGCGAGGAAGCTGTCGCCGACGAAGATCCAGCCGAGAATTTCGAAGACGATGGCGATGCCGATCAGCACGCCCAGGATCGACACCTCGGGCGGCAGGCGCTTCTTGCTTCCGATGACGTTTGCGGTACCCGCAATCTCGTTCGTCGACATGGTTCTTCCACCCTTGAGCTGATTGGCGCCGGTCAGTGCGACGCGAGTTCCATGATCTTGACCTGGCTGGCTTCGGCGCGGTCGAGGAAGCCGGTGACGCGGCCCTCGTGCACCACCATGATGCGGTCGCTCATGCCCAGCACCTCGGGCATCTCCGACGAGATCATGATGACGGCCACGCCCTCCCCCGCCAGCTTCGAGATCAGGCGATGGATCTCCGCCTTGGCGCCGACGTCGATGCCGCGTGTCGGCTCGTCCAGGATGAGGATCTTCGGCTTGGTCAAAAGCCAGCGCGCGATCAGCACCTTCTGCTGGTTGCCGCCGGACAGGTTGATGATCGGTTCGGCCATGTCGGGCGTCTTCACCCTCAACGCCTGGCTGATCTCGACGGAATCCTTGGCCAGGTGCTGCTGCTTGACGAAGCCGTTCTTGACGTAGCCCGACTGCAGCACCGCCATCTGGGTGTTTTCCTGGATGTCGAGCAACAGGAAGCAGCCGGTTTCCTTGCGGTCCTCGGTCAGGAAGGCCAGGCCGTGCTTCATGGCCGTCGACGGGCTGTCGATGCGCACGCGCTTGCCGAACAGGTCGATGGTGCCGGCATCCGCCGGCGTCACCCCGAACACGGTCTCGGCGATGTTCGAGCGCCCCGAGCCGACCAGCCCGGCAATGCCGAGGATTTCGCCCGCGCGCACGTCGAAGGACACGTCGGAGAACACGCCCTTGAGCGCCAGCCCCTTCACCGACAGCACGACGCCGCCGATCGGCACCTCTTCCTTGGGGAACATCTGGGTGATCTCGCGGCCCACCATCATCCGGATAATGTCGTCGCGGGTCACTTCGGTCGACGCCTTGGTGGCGATGTATTTGCCGTCCCGGAACACCGAGAACTCGTCGGCGATCTCGAACAGCTCGTTCATCTTGTGGGTGATGTAGATGATGCCTTTGCCCTGCGCGCGCAGCGCCCGGATGATGGTGAACAGGTGGTCGACCTCGCGCTCGGTCAGCGCCGAAGTCGGCTCGTCCATGATCAGCACGTCGGATTCGTAGGACACCGCCTTGGCGATCTCGACCATCTGGCGGCTGGCCACCGAAAGCGTGCCCACCTTCACGTCAGGATCGATGTCGATGTTGAGCCGCCTGAACAGCTCGGCCGTCTTGCGGCGCATCTCGCCATGATCGACGAAGCCGAGGCGGGTCAGCGGCTCGCGGCGGATCCAGATGTTCTCGGCCACCGTCATCGGCGCCATCAGGTTGAGTTCCTGGTGGATCATGGCGATGCCGTGCTCGAGCGCATCGAGCGGCCCGCGCAGCTTGATGTCGTCGCCGCGCAGCTTGAAGCTGCCGGAATCGGGCGTGTAGATGCCGGCCACGATCTTCATCAGCGTCGACTTGCCGGCGCCGTTTTCGCCCATCAGCGCATGCACGCTGCCGCGCTTCAGCCTGAGCTGGACATTGTCGAGGGCGACGACGCCGGGAAATTCCTTGCGGACGTTCTCGACTTCGAGAAGGTAGCCGGCGTCCATCGCGGCACCGCCTGCGGGCGCCGCTTCCATCGTGCCTGTGCCATTCATGGCGATCGGTCCTCCCAGACCCGGCCCGGCGACATGCGCGGGCACAGTCTTTCAGGGGAAATGCGCCGCCGTCGGGCGACGGCGCATTCCGTGGATCATATCAGTTCTTGGAGGTGAACTGATCCATATTCGCGGGCGTCACCAGCTGGAACGGGATCCAGACCTTGGCTTCGACCTTTTCGCCCTTGGCGAGCTTCATCGCCGCATCGATGGCGCCGCCGCCCTGGCCGGCGGCATCCTGGAACACGGTGACGTCGAGGTCGCCGGCCTTCATGTAGGCAAGCGCTTCCTGCGTGGCGTCGACACCGCCGACGACGACGTCCTTCATGTCCCAACCGGCGGCCTTCATCGCGTTGATCGCGCCGATCGCCATGTTGTCGTTGTTGGAGATCACGGCATCGGGCTTGTGGCCGGCGGCGATCCAGTTGGTCATCAGGTCCTGCGCCTTGACCGGATCCCAACCTGCGGTCTGCTCGTCGATGATCTTCATGAACGCGCAGTCCGGCGTCGCGATCACGTCGTGGACGTCCTTGGTGCGCATCTGCGCAGCCTGGTTGGCGAGATCGCCCTGCATCACCAGGATGCCGGCTTCAGTTTTGCCGGCTTCCTTGAGGATGCGGCAGACTTCCTTGGTCTCGAGCGTGCCGGAATCGGCCTCGTTCGAGGCGACGAAGGCGCCCTTCTCGCCCAGCGCATCGACGTCGATCGGCTGGCGGTTGACATAGACGATCGGGATGCCGGCGTCGTTGGCGAGCTTGGTCATCGGCGCGGTCGCCGAGGTGTCGACGGCGTTGACGATGATGGCGTCGACCTTGGCGGCAATGAAGTTCTGGACCTGGCTGAGCTGCTTGTTGACGTCGTCGTCGGCGATCTCGATGACGACGGGCTGGCTCGCATCGGCCGCGGCCTTTTCGATGCCCTTGCGCAGGACCGTCAGGAAGGTGTCCGAATTGGCCATGCTGACACCGATGTCGCCGGCAAACGCGGAACCCGACATCAGCGCGATCATGGCAGCGCCGAGCAGATACTTCTTCATGATTACTCTCCTCCACGAATGGTGCCCGGCTGCACCCCGTTGTGCCGGAAGCCCGCGGCTCCGCCGCAGGCTCGTCTCCACGGGCGCCACCACCGCTCCTCGGCGATGCAAGATGTGCCACCCGTTTCCCGATGTCGGCCCAATTCAGAATGTTCGGGCCGTACTTTTTATTTATGAAATGTTTATTCCATATTCCGGACGAACGTCAAGAGGCATTCCATCGCCGACGATCAATCTTTGCGTGAAAGAAATGCCTCGGCGACGCTGGCTCGCCTGACGAAGCCCGCCCGCGGCCCTCAGACGCGGGCGCGGATGAACGCGATGCTCTCGGCCAATGCGCTGCGCGGGTTGGCAAGCTTGTGCACGACGGGCGAAAACGGCTCGAAGGACAACAGGCCCTTGTAGCCGCCGGCGATCAGGGCGCGGATCTGGCTGACATTGTCGAGCCGGTCGCCGGCATCGACCAGCACGCGGTGCGGATCGCGCATGTCGGGCACGGTCACGCCGGGATCGTCGACGCCCGAGATATGCACCAGCCCGGTCATGCCGGGGAAAAGATCCGGCTCGCCGGCCAGATGGTGATGGAACGTGTCGTGCACCATGCGGAACGCACCGGTGCCGCCGACATCCTCGATGGCTTCGGCCGCCTCGCGCTTGGAACGCAGCGAGCAGATCTCGAAGCCGAGCGGCTCGACAAGGCCGCGCACGCCGCGCTCGCCGAGGATGGTCTTCAGCGCCGACAGCGCCGTCCTCAGGTTGCGCTGGCGTTCGCCGTCCGCCTGCCCGGTACCGTCATTGACCGGCACCAGCACCAGGGCTTGCGCGCCCGCGTCGCGGGCATAGTCTGCAAGTTCGATCGCTTCCGCCTCGCGCGTTGCATTCCACTCGTTGAAGCGCTGCAGCGCGTTGATGCTGGTTATGGACACTCCATTTTCGGCGGCCAGCGCGCGGACAGCGCTGGCTGGCGTGCCGTCGATGATGGCGTTGCCGGCGAGATCGTTGCGGATCTCGACGGAAGCGATCCCGAGCGTTTTGGCGAGCGCGAAGAACGGCTCGATCGACAGACCCGGCGCAGCCATGTGGTTGAGGGCGAACGAAACGGCAGGCATCGGCGATATTCCTCCAGCTACGATGGAACATTCATTCCATATCATCTTCGGGCGATATACGTCATTCTCCGCCGGGCAGTCAAAGCCGCTTCAACCTTGCAAGCTATCATTTCTGATAGATTCAACATCGCAGACAGATGCGAAAGCTGCACAAGGCCACTGCAAAACACGACAAATCCACTGCGACGGCTGTAGTGTTTCGGCGCCATACGTGGCAAACCCCGGCCACAGCATGGAGGAGCTTGAACGTGAGCGCTGGTCCCGACAACCGCCCGAATATCCTGGAGAAAACCCTTGCCGCGGCCGTGCAGGACCAGCGGACCGTCGATGAACAGCGCCGCAGCACAGTCCCTTTGCTCGACGGCATGTCGTTTTACGACAGCATCCGCCACGACGACGACCGCGGCAGCGTCACCGAATTGTTCGACCCGCGCTGGGGCTGGCATGCCGACCCCTTGGTCTTCTCCTACATCTTCACGATCCGGCCAGGCATGGCGAAGGGTTGGGGCCTGCACAAACTGCACGAGGACCGCTATTTCGTGATCGGCGGCGAACTGGAACTGGTCCTCTACGATCCGCGCCCCGAATCCAGCACTTGCGGCAAGGTTTGCAAGGTCTACCTCTCGGCAAGTCGCCCGCGACTGGTCAACGTGCCCAAATTCGTCTGGCATGCAGACCGCAACATCGGCACGACGGACGCTGTCGTGGTCAATTTCCCAACCATCCAGTACGACCATTCGAGCCCCGACAAATATCGCCTTCCGCTCGACACCGACCTCATTCCCTACAGCTTCGGGAACACCACCGGGTGGTGAGCCGTCCACGCATTTCCATTCTGATGCCGACGCACTGCCGGCCGGATGTTGTCGGGCTGGCTGTTGAATCCGTCCTCAACCAGACATTCGGCGATTTCGAGCTTCTGGTTGTCGGAGACGGGGCACTCCCCGGCACGGCGCAAGCGGTCCAGCGGTTCGACGACCCGCGGATCCGCTATTTCGACCTGCCCAAGGCCCCGCATTTCGGCTACGCCAATCGCAACGTCGCCCTGAGGCAATCCCGCGGCGAGTTGATCGGCTTCGCGGCCGACGACGATCTTCTGTTCCCCGACCATTTCGAAACCCTGCTGCGCGGCCTCGAGGACGGCGCGGCGATCGCCTACAGCCAGGCGCTGTGGGTCTCCACCGATGGCATCGTAGCGCCGTTCCTGACCAATCTGGAGTTTCCGGACGAGTTCGAGGCATTTCGACGGGGCAACACCATTGCGGCAAGCTGCTTCCTGTACAGGGCCGACGCCCTCCCCGCTCGCGATGCATGGCCCGAGGATGTGCCTTCCGCTGCAGACTGGCGCCTGTGGCACCGCATCCTGGATGCCAATCCGCAATCGCCCATTGCCTATTGCCGGACGCCGACCGTCCTGCATTTCAGCGCCCGCAGGAAGGCATCCCGGCATTCGGGCATGCCTCAGTTGGCGGCGTTCATCTCGATCGCCGACAGCGCGGCCTGGTGGCCAAAAGCGCTGCGCGTGCCGATTGGTCCCGACCGGACCGAACAGGAAACATTTGCCGATCTGATGCGCAGCACGCCCAGATGGTGCAGCCACATTCGGCAGGCATCCGCCGACCTTGCCGCCCGCCTTGCGTGGGACGAGATCCAGCACAACCGGACCGCGACGGCGGCGAAGGATGCCCGGCCGGCAGCGCGGCCGGTCAAATCGCCGGTCCAGCGGATTGCCGCGGAGATCAGGCGAATCCCGCGGAACATTGGTCGTATCCTCAAGGGATGAGGCTCAGATGTTTTCGGGCAGGTAGACGTCGAAGGGCAGGAACGTCTGCCCCGGCGCGTTGGCAGCACCCTCCTCGATCGAATGCGCCATCAGTCCGACCAGTTCGCGGCACAGCGGCGCCAGCGGCGTCGCGATCGCCATCACGGCAAGATTGTCGGCGAGCGCCGCGCGCGTATCGACGGTGATCTCATTGCAAATCAGCACCGGCAGCGGATCGGGCTTCACCTCCCGCAAGGCCGAGATCGCGCCTTCGATGCCGCCTCCGGCCACATAGCAGCCGACGAGGTCGCCATGCTGCCCGAGCAACCCTGCGACGGCCTCATGCGTGATCGCGTAGGACTCGTTGTTGACGACCGTCTCCAGCACGGTGAATTCGGGCGCGTGCTCACGGAAGAAGGCGCGGAAGCCGATCTCGCGCAGCTCATGGCCATGGAACCGGTGGCTGCCGACGAACAGCGACACCTTGCCCGGCTGGCGCGCGCATTTGGAGATCATCCAGGCAGCGGTGCGCCCGACCTTCAGGTTGTCGATGCCGACATAACCCTCGCGGATGCCGGTGGCGAAGTCGGACAGCAGCGAAAAGACCGGAACGCCCCGCCCCTTCACCTCCGCCACCGCCGCCGTCACCGTCGGATGGTCGGGGCTGACCAGGGCCACCGCGTCGCAGTTCGCCGCCAGGCGGCGCAGCTTTTCGACGATCTCTTCCGGCGCCAGCGACTCCGCGAAGTCGATGGCCGCAGTCCCGCGGAAACCCGGCGCCTGTGCGATCGCCTTCTCCAACTCGCTGGCAAAGGCGCGGTAGAACACGTCCCTGGGGCGCAGCAGCAGGAAGCCGAGCCGGTATTCGGGCAGCTCCTTGCGCATCCGCTGCGCGATCAGCCCGGCGGCATGATAGCCGATGCCGGTCGCGGCCTCGTAGACACGGCGCTGCGTCTCCTCGCGCACCGGCAGCCGCCCGTTCAGCACCCGGTCGACGGTGGCGACGCTGACACCCGATGCGCGGGCGAGATCGGTGATGGTGGGCCGCTTGCTCATGTCCGCTCCCGCGATTTCCACCCACGTTACCGCATCATGATAGAAAATGATAGAAACTATCATACTATGATTGAAAATATCGCATCATGAGGTACCATTCTCTCAGTGAACGATGCCCGGCGCCATCAGCGGAACCGTTTCCGACTTCCAGGGAGAGAGCCATGACCGTGACGCCTTCGGCGCGCGACTACAGTCTTGTGGGAGAGAGTGCGCGCCGCGCCGTCGAGAGCGGCCTCGCCGCCGCCGAGTGGTATCACACCGATATTCCGCGCAAGCAGATGAAGGAGCTGATGCAGCGCTCCGATGCGCCCGCCATTCGCGACACCGCGATCTGGCTCGGCCTGCTCGTTGCCTTCGGCGCTGCCGGCGCCGCCCTGTGGGGCAGCTGGTGGTGCGTACCCTTCTTCCTCTGCTACGGCGTCCTCTACGGCTCGGCCACCGATGCCCGCTGGCACGAATGCGGCCACGGCACCGCCTTCAAGACGCAGTGGATGAACGACGCGGTCTACCAGATCGCCTGCTTCATGATCATGCGCAACCCGGTGACCTGGCGCTGGAGCCACACCCGCCACCACACCGACACCGTCATCGTCGGCCGCGATCCGGAGATCGCCGTCATGCGCCCGCCGGACCTCCTGCGCGTCGTGCTCAATTTCTTCGGCCTGCTCGATGCCTGGCACGCCATGGTCGACATGGTCCGCAACGCCGCCGGCGTCATCGGCAAAGAGGAAGCGACCTTCATCCCCGAGAGCGAGCAGCCCCGCGCCATCCGCATCGCCCGCATCTGGCTCGCCATCTATCTGGCCACCATCGCACTTGCGCTCTATCTCGGCTCATGGCTGCCGCTGATGCTGGTCGGCCTGCCCCGCCTTTACGGCGCCTGGCATCACGTGCTCACCGGCCTGCTGCAGCATGGCGGCCTCGCCGACAATGTCGTCGACCATCGCCTCAACAGCCGCACCGTGCTGATGAACCCCGTCAGCCGCTTCATCTACTGGAACATGAACTACCACGTCGAGCACCACATGTTCCCGATGGTGCCCTATCACGCGCTGCCCAGGCTGCACGAGATGATCAAGCACGACCTGCCGGCGCCATCTCAGTCCATGTGGGCCGGCTACCGCGAGATGCTGCCGGCCTTTCTCCGCCAGCTCAGGAACGAGGACTACTTCATCAAGCGCGAGCTGCCGCCGACGGCGCGGCCCTACCGCGAGGAATTCCACAGCGAGGCAGCCCTCGCCGCCCAATAGCCTCCCAAGGCGCCCCACGGGGCGGCGGCCCCCAGCCGCCCCGAATTCCTGAAATCCCAAGGAGAGAGACATGAGCGACTGGATCGAGGCCTGCGCGGCCGACGACATCGACGAGGAAGACGTGCTCCGCTTCGACCATGCGGGCCGCACCTTCGCCATCTACCGCAGCCCCGAGGACGAGTTCTTCGCCACCGACGGCTTGTGCACCCACGAACAGATCCACCTGTCGCAGGGGCTGGTCATGGGCGACATCATCGAGTGCCCCAAGCACAACGGCCGTTTCAACTACAAGACCGGCGCCGCCCGCGGCGCGCCCGTCTGCGTCAACCTCCGCACCTATCCGGTCAAGGTCGACGACGGCAAGGTCTTCATCCGGATGGCTGACTGACATGACGGCAGGAATGGTCGCAGGAATGGTCATTGTCGGCGCCGGCGAGTGCGGCACGCGCGCGGCCTTCGCCCTGCGCGAGGCAGGCTACGACGGCACCATCGCGCTGGTCGGCTCGGAAGCCCACCCGCCCTATGAGCGCCCGCCGCTCTCCAAGGAGGCGATGACGGGCGAACAGGCGCCGTCGATCAAGACCATCGCCGATGCCGCGCGCCTGGCCGAACACCGCATCGACCTCAGGAATTCGACCACGGTCCTTTCCATCGACCGGGCCAACCGCTCGGTGCGCCTCGCCGATGGCTCCGACCTCGCCTACGACAAGCTGCTGCTCGCCACCGGCGCCTTGCCACGCAAGCTGCCGCTCCAGGGAATGGGGGGTCGCTCGGTCTGTCTCCGCACGTTCGACGACGCGCTCCTGATCCGCCGGCACCTGCGCCAAGGCGTCCGCATCGCCATCGTCGGCGGCGGCTTCATCGGCCTAGAACTCGCCGCCTCGGCGCGCAAGCTCGGCGCCGATGTCACCGTCATCGAGGCCCAGCCCCGCATCCTCATGCGCGGCGTGCCCGAGGAGATCGCCGCAGTCGTGCATCAGGCGCATGTCGCCGAGGGCGTCGAGATCGTCTGCGGCGACGGCATCGCTTCGATGGAAGACGACGGCGAGACCGTGCGCATCGTCCTGTCGAGCGGCCGGACTGTCGTGGCCGACCTCGCCATCGTCGGCATCGGCGCCGTCCCCGTGACCGCGCTTGCCGAAACCGCCGGCCTAGCGCTCAACAACGGCATATCCGTCGACGCCCGCCTGCGCACCAGCGACCCCCACGTCTTTGCCGCCGGCGACTGCTGCTCCTTCCCGCTCGCCGTCTATGGCGACCGCCGCGTCCGGCTGGAAGCCTGGCGCAGCGCCCAGGAACATGGCGCGCTCGCCGCCCGCAACATGCTCGGCGCCGAGGAAGCCCACGCCACCGTTCCCTGGTTCTGGTCCGACCAGTATGGCCTCACCCTGCAGATCGCCGGCCTGCCCGACGAAGGCGACCGCACCATCCGCCGCGATCTCGGCGACGGCGCCTTCATCCTGTTCCATCTCAAGGACGACGGCCGCCTCGTCGCCGCCAGCGGCATCGGCCCGGACAATGCCGTTGCCCGCGACGTCAGGTTGGCCGAAATGCTGATCGCCAGGTCGGCCCGCCCCGATCTCGCCGCTCTGGCCTCGACCGCCGTCAAGCTGAAGAGCCTGCTTGCCGCCTGATTTTTCGGGGCAGGCCGCTTGAGAATCGGTCCCGTTTCCTGGACTCTGGACCGCGTCGGGGTACCTGCCCCGACTGCGGAGGTGCCAGGAAATGCCGGTCAGCGAATTCGGTCGGATGCCCGACGGATCGACGGTGGAAGCGATCAGCATCGCCGCCGAGGGCATCGAGGCCAGGGTCCTCACCTTCGGCGCCACGCTTGCCGATCTCGTGGTTGCCACGCCAGCCGGCCGGCGCTCGGTGATCCTTGGCTTCGACGATCTCGACGGTTATCTCGCCCATGGCGCCTATTTCGGCGCCATCGCCGGCCGCTGCGCCAACCGCATCGCCGGTGGCCGCTTCAGCCTCGACGGCATCCAGCACCAGCTCGACGTCAACGAGGCCGGCCGCACCCATCTGCACGGCGGTGGCGACGGCTTCTTCCGCCGCAACTGGACGATCGTCGATGCCAGCGAAAACTCGGTGTTGCTCGGCCTGACCTCTCCCGACGGCGACCAGGGCTATCCCGGCAGGGTCATCGTCACCTGCCGCTATTCGCTCGACAAGGGCCGGCTGCGCATCGCGCTCGGCGGCCGCACCGACGCCCCGACCCTGATGAACCTCGCGCCGCACGCCTACTTCAACCTCGACGGCTCGGGCTCGATCCTCGACCACCGTCTCAGGATCGCCGCCGAGGCGTATACGCCCGTCGATATGGCCGGCATCCCCACCGGCGAGGTTCTGGCGGTAGACGACACCGTCTTCGATTTCCGCGACCTGCGCCCCATCCGCAACGGCCCGGACGGCGCGCACAGCACCTACGACCACAATTTCGTGCTCGCCATGCAACCGGCGCCCGAGCCATGGCATGCCGCCCGGCTGGAAGGCCCCCGATCCGGCATCCGCCTCGACCTCTGGACCACCGAGCCCGGCCTGCAGTTCTACGACGGCGCGTTCCTGCCGGTCGCCCCGCTTTTGCGCGGCGGCATCGAACCCGTCCGCTTCGGCGCGCTCTGCCTCGAGCCGCAACGTTTCCCCGATGCGGCCAACCATCCGCATTTTCCGAGCACCGTGCTCAGGCCCGACGAGATCTACTCGCAGGTGACCGAATACAGGTTCTCGACGGTGGAGTGAGAAGGACGCCCCTCACCCACCCTCCGCTACGCTCGGGTGACCTCTCCCGCCGAGGAGAGGAGATCCGAGGCGTCGCCGCTCTTCCTCTTCTCTCCAACTGGGAGAAGGTGGCTGTGGAGCGACCGGATGAGGGGGGCAGCCTGCTCGAAGCCGCCCCTCAGACCCGCGCGCAGATCGCCTCGAAGAACGCGAGATTGTCGAGGTCGAGCGGATCGTCCACCGGCAGCGGCTGCGACGACATCTTGGAGATCACCACCTCGGCCTTGGGATCGACATAGATCCACTGGCCATGAATGCCTATGCCGCAATAGGCGCCGCTGGCATTGGCGCTCTGGTACCATTTGTTGCGGTAACGCCCCTGGGCAAACAGGTTGGTCATCGTGCCACGCTGCCAGGCTGCCGCGTCGCCGCCGTGGATCGTGTCCTCGACCCAGGCCTGCGGCACGATCCGCCCGCCATCCGACGAGCCACCCTGACGCATCATCTCGCCGACGCGGGCAAGGTCGCGCACCGCAACCGAAACGCCACCCGCCGCACGCGCCGAGCCTTCCTTGTCGACGGTCACGAAGCCGTCGCGCCTGGCGCCCAGCGGTTGCCACAGCGTCTCGGACATCAGCTCGGCGTAACGTTGGCCCGACGCACGCTCGACGATGATGCCGAGCAGGTCGGAGTTGGGCGAGCGGTAGCGGAAGGTTTTTCCGTGCGGCTCATCGAGTTGCTGCAGCGAAACGAGGAACTCGCGCAGCGATTCCGCCCCGCCGCCCGGGTTCCACATCGTGGCGCGGCGATAGCGCGCAAACAGGCTTTCGGGATCGAGATAGGCTTCCTCGAAATCGAGGCTGACGGTCATGTCGAGCACATGCCGCACGGTGGCGTTGCCATAGACCGAGCCTGCCGCTTCCGGCACGTAGTCGGTCACCGGCGCGTTCGGGTCGAGCTTGCCCTCGCCTTCGAGGCTACCTGCCAGGATCGCCGTCAGCGACTTCGAGATCGAGAAGATGATGTGCCGCGCATCGGGCGTCATCGTCGGAGCGAACCAGTCGCCGACGAAACGGCCCTTCTTCATCACCGCCAGCGCATCGGTCGACGAGCGCGAGAGAAACCCGGCGACGGTTTCCTCATTCCCGTCGATCGCCATTCTCTCGTCGAGCAACCCGCCGAGGTCGATCGGCGCATCCTCGACCAGGCCTTCGCGCGCGGCGATGCGCGCGCTCGGCACCATCTCGCCGGCGTTCTGGAACGACCAGCTGTTGTAAGGCTGCTCGCGCCAGTTCCCCAGGCTCACCTCCTTGCGGGCGAAGCCGAACATGCGCTCGAACGCTGTGGATGACATCATGAACTTTCCTTGCTGTGGCAGTGTTCAGGCGAGCGCGTCGGCAATCGCGTGGACGGCCTTGAGCGTCGCCACCGAATAGGCGACGGAGGTGAATTCGGGCCAGGTCGACAGCTTCACCGTCACCATCCTTGTGTCCCAGCCGATATGGATCAGTTGCCCGAACACGCCGCGGCACATCAGCGCCCGCGAGCGCGGATCCTCGATCCAGAACTGGTTGCGGTAGCTGCCCTCCGGCATCGACGTGCTGAAGTTCGGGCCGTGCGTACCGTTCCGCGTCTCGGCGATCCAGTCGGCAGGAACGATCCCGGCGCCGTCCTCGAGGATCGTCTGGCCGAAGCGGGCGTAGTCGCGCAGCGTCGCGTTGAAGCCGCCGTCGGCAAGCGCGTAGCCGGCGCTGTCGACGGTGAAGAATGCGCTCTCTTCGGCGCCGATCTTCTGCCACAGCTCTTCCGAGACCAGCTGCGCCAGCCGCTTGCCGGTCGCCCGCTCCATGACGAAGGCGAGAACGTCGGTCTCGATCGAGCGGTATTCGAAGGCAGCGCCATGCGGCCGCGTCGTCCCGGTCAGGCGCTGGATCAGCTCGAACACATGCCGCGGCCACCTGAGCCTGGGGTCGGTGCCGGATGGAACCGGCTTCCAGCCGCAGGCGACGTCGACCTGGCCGATGTCGGAATAGGGATCGGTGTAGGCCTCGCTGAAACGGACGCCGGTGGTCATGTCCAGCACGTGCTGGACCGTCGCCCCGTTCCAGCCGGTCGTTGCCAGTTCGGGAATATAGTCGGTCACCAGCTTCTTCGGGTCGACGATGCCGCGCCCCGCGAGGATGCCGAAAACCGTGCCGGTCACCGACTTCGCCACTGATTGCGACAGATGCGGCGTCCGCTCGGTCATGCCGTTGAAGTAGCGCTCATAGGCGATCTTGCCGTCCTTGAGCACGATGAAGCCGTCGGTGTAGGTCTCGTCGAGCAAGCCGGACAATGTTGCAGGATTGCCCGCGCTGTCGCTCATCGCCAGGCTGTCCAGGTCTACCTCGGCGCGCGGCAATTGCCGCACCGGTCCATCGCCGCGCCACACCTCGACGGTCGGCACGATCTCGCGGACGTGCTGGAACGCCCAGCGGTTCCACGGCGGCATGTCCCACGCCGCCTTCGGCACCGGAATGGCCGGCGGCGAGCCCTGCATGATGGGAGGCACATTTTCGCTGTTGCGGTAGGAGCTCATGGCATCACCCTCGCGCTGTCGGCGTTTGCGGGGTTCGGCGCGGACGCCGAACCCCATCTACGAAATGCCTACTTCTGCAGGTCGGTCCAGATCCTGGTGTAGAGCGTATCGGCCTCCGGCGAGCACATCAGCGACATTGTGCCATGTGCCTTGCTGGCCTCCGGAATGACGATCTCCGGTGCATCCTTCATGTCGTCAGGCATGAATTTCTCCGATCCCGCGACGCCGTTGGCATAGCGGTGGAACGCCGAAAGCCCGGCCGCGATTTCAGGATCCATGATGAAGTTCTGGAACAGCTTGGCGTTCTCGACGTTCGCGGCATCCTTGAGCACGACCACGTTGTCGCTCCAGTAGGTAAAACCTTCCTTGGGATAGCCGAACTGCACGTCCGGGCGCTCCAGCCGAATGCGCAGTCCTGCGCCGTTCCAGGTGCTCGAGGCCTTGAAGTCGCCCGCCTTCATCTTGTCCACGGCGCCATATTCCATGGCGATCCAGTTCGGCTTGGCGGCCACCAGCAGGTCGCGCGCCTTCTTCAGCACGTCCTTGTCGGTGGTGCACTGCTCGCCGCCGACATAACGCACGGCAGCGGTCACCACGTCCTTCATTTCGGGAACGACGTTGACCTTGCCCTTCAGCTCCTCGGGCGTCTCGAAGATGATCTTCCAGGTATTGATGTCGCCCTTGTAGACGCCGGTATCGACGACGACGCCGACAGTGCCCCAGGCCCATGGCACCGAATACTTGCGGCCCGGGTCGAAGCTCGGATCGGCCCATTCGGCGGCGACGTTCTTGAAGTTCTCCATGCCGCCGGGATTGGTCTCCAGCAGCAGGCCTTCGTTGATCCAGATCGGCAGATGCGTCTGCGACGGCACCACGATGTCGAAGCCGCTGCCGCCCTGGCGCGCCTTGGCGAGCGCGGTCTCGTTCGAGTCGTAGTCGGTGACCGTCACCTTGACCTGGTATTTGTCCTCGAACTTCTTGATGACTTCGGGGTTGGTGTAGTTGCCCCAGTTGTAGATGTTGAGCTGGCCTTCGGCGCGGCCGAGGCCGGTGGCCGCAAGCAGCGCGATCGCCGCGACAGTGGTGGACATAAATGGTTTCACAGCGGGACTCCTTTTTATTGAGCTGTGACGACCCTGCCAGCGGCAGGCTAAACGCTTGTCGCAGCCGGATGTGATCCGGCTGCGACAAGTCCTTGGCAAATCCGGGCAGAACCTACTTCTGCAGTTCGGTCCAGATCTTGGTGTAGAGCGCCGTCACTTCCGGCGCGCATGTCTGCAGGATTTCGCCGTTCTTCTTGAACTCTTCCGGCACCACGACTTCCGGCGCCGAGGTCATGTCGGCCGGCATGAACTTCTCCGACCCGGCGATGCCGTTGGCATAGCGGTGGAAGGCCGAGTTCATCGCCGCGTTTTCCGGATCCATCATGAAGTTCTGGAACAGCTTGGCGTTGTCGACGTTCTTGGCTTCCTTCAGCACCACGACGTTGTCGGACCAGTACTGGAAGCCCTCGACCGGATAGCCGTAATGGATGGCCGGGTTCTTGAGGCGCTGACGCAGCGCCGAGCCGTTCCAGTCGCTGGTCGCCTTGAAGTCGCCGGCGCCCATCTTCTCGATGGTGTTGTATTCCATGGCGATCCAGTTCGGCTTGGCGGCAACGAGCACGTCGCGCACCTTCTTCAGCACGTCCTTGTCGCCGGTGCACTGCTCGCCGCCGACATACTTGATCGCGGCATGGATCACGTCGTTCATCTCGGGAACGACGTTGACCTTGCCCTTCAGCTCGTCAGGCGTGTCGAAGACGATCTTCCAGGTGTTGATGTCGCCCTTGTAGTCGTCGGTATTGACGACCACGCCGACTGTGCCCCATGCCCACGGCACGGTGTATTTGCGGCCGGGATCGAAGGCCGGATTGGCCCATTCGGGCGCCACGTTCTTGAAGTTCTCCATGCCGCCCGGATTGGTCTCGAGCACCAGGCCTTCTTGGACCCAGATCGGCACGTAGGTCTGCGACGGCATGGCGACGTCGAAGCCGTGGCCGCCCTGGCGCACCTTGGCCAGTGCGGTGTCGTTCGAATCGTAGTCGGTCACCGTCACCTTGACGTCGAACTGCTTCTCGAACTTCTTGATCATGTCGGGGCTGATGTAGTTGCCCCAGTTGTAGATGTTGAGTTCGCCGGCGGCGGAAGCCAGGCTGGTCGAGGCGAGCAGCGCAAGGCCGGCAGCCATCGACATGGATTTCAGGTTCATCATTCCACTCCCGTTGATTAATCCCGTTTCCTGCTCAAGAAGAAGAACAGCGTGACGATGACGACCGACAAGAGCAGGAAGACGGTCGAAATCGCATTGACCTCCGGCGTGATGCCGCGGCGGATCTGCCCCAGCATGTAGGTCGGCAGGGTGTCCTGACCGCCCGACTTGACGAATTCCGTGATGACCACGTCATCGAGCGAGATGACGAAGGCGAGCATCAGCCCGGCGATGATGCCGGGCCACAGGAGCGGCAGCGTCACCCGGCGGAACGCCTTCCACGGCGTGGCGTAGAGATCGGCTGCGGCGCGTTCGAGCGTCAGGTCCATGTTCTCGAGCCGCGCCCGGATCGGCAGATAGGCAAAGGGGATGCAGAACGCCGTATGCGCGGCGATCAGGTAGCCGAGGCCCGAATAGCCGGTGGCGACCTTGATCTGCGCAAAGAAGATCAGCAGCGCCACCCCGGTGACGATCTCGGGCACCATCAGCGGCTGGTTGATGAAGGCATATTTGAACGTCAGCCCGCGATAGGCGCGGGTCCGCGTCGTCGCCAGTGCCGCCATGGTTGCCGCGACCGTCGCGATCACCGCCGCCGAGGAGGCAATCTTCAGCGAACGCAGCGAAGCGTCGATGACCTGGTCGTTGTTCCAGGCGGCGACGAACCAGCGCAGCGAGAAGCCGCCCCATTCGGACACCGAGGTCGACTCGTTGAAGGCATAGGCCACCAGCACAGCGATCGGCACGTAGAGCAGGACGAAGCAGGCCGCGGCGATGGTGGTGAAGCCGGTCTGCTGGCGGATCGAGAACCGCTTAGCCATGACGCGCCTCCGACCCGGACGTGTTGCGGACATAGACCAGCAGCGCCACCATCACGATCGCCATGACCGTGATCGACAGCGCCGCCCCCAGCGGCCAGTTGCGGCCTTGCCCGAACTGCAGCTCGATCAGGTTGGCGAACATCATGTTTTTGCCGCCACCCAGGACGCTCGGCGTGACATAGGCGCCGATCGCCGGGATGAACACCAGGATCGAACCGGCGATGACGCCCGGCCTGACCATCGGGAAGATGATCCGCTTCAGCACCTGCCAGCGCGTGGCGTAGAGGTCATAGCCGGCCTCGACCAGGCGGAAGTCGAGCTTTTCCATGCTGGCATAGAGCGGCAGCACCATCAGCGGCAGATAGACATAGACCATGCCGACCATGATGGCGAAGTCGGTGTAGAGCATCTGTATCGGCTGGTCGGTGATGCCGAGATTGATCAGCGCGGTGTTGATGATGCCCTCGTTGCGGATCACCTGCAGCACGGCAAAGGTGCGGATCAAGAGGTTGGTCCAGAACGGGATGGTGATCAGGAACAGCCAGATGTCGCGCGTCCGCTCCGGCCGCGTGGCGATGAAATAGGCCGTCGGAAAGCCGAAGATCAGCGTCGCCGCCGTCGCCATGAGAGCAAGCTTCAGCGAACGCCAGAAGATGGTCAGGTGGGCGCTGGCAAACGACAGCGTGTCGTCGAAGATATCGCGTTCGAGGAAGACCGATACCCAGCCTTCGGTCGAGAATTTCCACTGGACGTCGCCATACGGTCCCGGCGTCAGGAATGAATAGATGAGCACGATCAGCAGCGGGCCGGATGCGGCCAGCAGGATGATGATCAGCGCCGGCGCCGACAGAAACCAGCGGTTCCTGATCTCCCGCGCCTCTGTCTGCTTTTCGATTTCAGCTGCGGTCGCCATGGCTCAGTCCTTCAGGATCTGGGCCGCATCGTCGCCGATGACGATGCCGACGCGCTCGCCGCGCTCGAAGCTCGTTCCGGCCCCCCGCGCATTCTGCTGGCGGACGGTGAACGTCTCGCCGTCGTCCAGCCTGATGTGGACATGCGTATCGGTGCCGAAATAGACGACGTTTTCGACCACGCCCGAAATGTCGCCATCGCCCTTGACGGCCTTGGCATGTTCGGGCCGGATCACCACCGTGGCCTCGCCGTCCGGCTTGAAGCCGTCGGGCAGCGTCGCCGAGATCGTCGCGCCGGACTTCAGCGTCACCTTGGCCTTGCCCCCGTCGATGCCGTCGATCCGCGCGTCAAGGAAGTTGGTCTCGCCGATGAAGTCGGCAACGAAGCGCTCCGCCGGCCGGTCGTAGATGTCGCGCGGGCTGCCAACCTGCAGGATCTTGCCCGACGACATCACCGCGATGCGGTCCGACATCGTCAGCGCCTCCTCCTGGTCGTGGGTGACGAAGATGAAGGTGATGCCAGTCTCGTGCTGCAGGCGCTTGAGCTCGATCTGCATTTCCTTGCGCAGCTTGTAGTCGAGCGCCGACAGCGGCTCGTCGAGCAAAAGCACCTTGGGCTGGGGCGCCAGCGCACGCGCCAGCGCCACGCGCTGCTGCTGGCCGCCCGAGATCTGGCTGGTGCGGCGCTTGGCGAGCTTTTCCATGCGCACCAGCTTCAGCATCTCGGCGACGCGCGCGTCGATTTCGGCGCGCGGCTTGCCCAGCATCTCCAGCCCGAAGCCGATGTTCTCGGCCACCGTCATGTGCGGAAACAGCGCGTAGGACTGGAACACCGTGTTCACCGGCCGCTTGAACGGCGGCAGCGGCGCGATGTCCTCGCCATACAGCATGATCTCGCCCTCCGACGGAAAGTCGAAGCCGGCGATCAGCCTCAGCAGCGTTGTCTTGCCGCAGCCCGACGGCCCGAGCAGCGTGAAGAATTCGTTTTCCCTGATCGACACCGAGACGGTGTCGAGCGCCGCGACCTGCGCCTCTCCCGTTCCAAAGACCTTGCGAACTCCGCGAACTTCAATCGCATTCTTACCCGGTGTGTCCGGCACGCAAAACGCCCCATTGTTTATCCACCTTCACAGTGGAATATTTTTCCCCGTTCGATTGTCACCACAGGCGACGCGCCTTGGCAACAACGGCTCTCGATCATGCTCCAGGCAAGCCGCCATGCCGATCAGGCCTGGTAGGTCACCCGCCCTCCGCAGATGGTGGTCACCGGTCGCACCTCGTGCAGATCGGCTGGATCCGTCGCCTCGATGTCGGCCGACAACACCACCAGGTCGCCGAAGAAGCCCGGCTTCAGCTTGCCCTTCCTGTCTTCCATGAACTCGGCATAGGCACCCTCGACCGTGTAGCCGGCCAGCGCCTGGTGCAGCGAAACGCTCTGGTCGGGCATGTCCTCGGCCCACGGCTTGCGTAGCATCGCCGCCTGCATGCCCTGGATCGGATCGATCGGCGCCACCGGCCAGTCGGAGGCAAACACCACATGGGCGCCGGCATCGATCAGGCTGCGCGTCGGATAAGCATAGGGCCAGCGCTCGCGACCGATGCGCGACACCGTCGGCTCCAGCGGGAAGGTCATCGCACCCGGTGGATGCGGCGGCTGCATCGAGGCGATCGCACCGAGGTCGACGAAGCGCTGGATGTCGCTCGCCGTAGTCAGTTCGACATGCTCGACCCGGTGGCGGCTGTCGCGCCTGCCGTTCGCCTTTTGCGCCGCCTCGTAGCCGTCGAGCACCGCGCGCGTCGCGCCGTCGCCGATCGAATGCACGGCAATCTGCAGGCCGCGCCTGTCGATCTCGACGGCGATACGCCTGAACTCTTCCGGCGAAAAAAGAGGCTCGCCGACCCAGTCCGGCCGGTCGGCATAGGGCTCGATCATCACCGCCGTCCAGGAATCCAGCACGCCGTCATAGAACAGCTTGACCATGCCCGACGACAGCCACTCTGTGGCGTAGCGTTCGGCCATGTCGGACGCCTTGTCCAGCATCTCGAGCGTCATGAAATTCTTGTAGTGGAACGGCACCTTGACCCGGCAGATCAGGTCGCCCTCGGCCTCGACTTCCGACAGAAGCTCCAGCTGGTAGTAGTTGCCGTCCATGTTCTGGATCGAGGTGATGCCATGGCGGGCGCACCAGTCGAGGCCGCGGCGCATGATGGCGCGGTCGCCGGCCCGTTCTTCCGCATTGGGCATCGGGTCGGGCTCGCCGCCCGTCGACAGGCCGAGCCGCACGCGCCCCTCGCCCGCAAGCTTGAGCACCGGGTTGAACGCCTCGTTCTCGCGCAACTCGCCCTCGGCCAGCCCGTCGGCGCCCATGACGATCTCGTTGCCGGGCGTGAGTTCGCGCCCGTGCAGCACGTCGGCCATCTCCAGCGCGCGCGTGTTGGCCCAGTAAGTGTGATGGTCGGGCGCCGCCATCAGGAAGGCCCGGTCGGGCAGGATGGCGTCGAGGTGATGGCGCGTCACGCGCTCGCTGCCCAGGATGGTGTAGTCGGCGCCTTGCCCCACCAGCATCGGCGCATCGGGCCGCGACCTGGCATAGGCCTGCACCGCATCGCGAAGCGCCTCGAAGCCATGCACGCCGGAAAGTTGCAGGTGGGCGAGTTCCGCTGCACCCGAAAACAGGTGCATGTGCGCTTCGATGAAGCCCGGCACCACCGATCCCCCGCGGGCGTCGATGATCATGGTCTGTGGTCCGCGCAGCGCTTCGATCGTCGCCTTGTCGCCGATGGCGGCGATCAGGCCATCCGCGATGGCCACCGCTTCCGCAGCGGGCCGGGCCGGATCCATGGTCAGCACGCGGCCGTTGATGACGATCAGGTCGGCATTGCGAACCGTTTGGACAGACATCGCGACTCCGCGCACTTGACTGACTGAGACCGTCAGCCCTCGCATCGGCTGCCCCCAATTCCCAAGGGAGTGGCGCAACCAGACAGGAAGGCTGAAGCCGATCCGCCGCCCCCGGGAATTCCTCGCTTTTCCCAGAAGACAGCACCGCGAAAAAATGCGACTAATTATTCGCGTTTGTCAATATGCGGGATTTTTCGGATGCGTTGTGGAGGACGCCCCGCTGTATGATGCGCGCGACTAGGGAGCGAGAAGATCATTCCGTGAATCGCAGTCTCAACTGGAAAACCAGGACGGCGCTCAAACCGCGCAAGCAGCCACGACAGGAACGGTCGAGCAAGGTCGTCGACAGGATCCTCGACGCCGCCCTGACCTTGACCCGGGAACAGGGCACCAAGACCCCGACGACGCTCGCAATCGCGCAGCGCGCCGGTTTGTCGGTCGGCTCGATCTATCAGTACTATCCCAACAAGGAAGCCATCCTGCTCGATCTCGCCCGGCGCTGGCTCGCCGCATTTCCCGAGGTCATCACGAGGCGCATCGATGCCCCCCGCCCCACCAGCCACGACGCGTTTCAGCAGGAAGTGGACAAGCTCTTCCTCGACACGTCCAGGCTTTACCTCGACAACGCCAACCTGATGCCGGTCATCGAGGCCATCACCGGCAATCCCGACCTGAGGCCCATCCAGAACGAATACGACGACCAGATCATCGCCCTCTACGCTGCCTGGCTGCAGCATGTGAACCCCGCGATTCCGGACCAGGTCGCCAGCCGGCTCGGCGTGGTCATGATGGAGGTCGGCCACGTCTGCCGGCTCGTGGGGTTGAAGCGGGACCGCAAGGCCTTCGATCTCATCCAGGACGACGTCAAGACCATGTGGCTCGCCCTGGTCATCCCCTATCTCGACCTCAGCTAACGTCAGGAAGGACCCTCATGAAGACAGTCTATTCCCCGCTCCACGCCGGCCACGGCGGCCAGATGGAGCTTGTCGCCGGCGCCATCGTGCCCGGCTTCGAGAAGCCTTCGCGGGCCGAGATCATCAAGAAGCGTGTCGAGAGCGAGAAGCTCGGCCCGATCCTGTCGCCTGAAATCCACGACCTCGCAGCCGCCAAGCGCGTGCATACCGCCGACTATGTCGACTTCCTGCCGACCGTCTGGCCGAAATGGGAAGCCGCCGGCAAGTCCGGCTCGGCAATCCCCTTCGCCTGGCCGACGCGCGGCCTGCGCGGCGATGTGCCCCCGCGCAACATCGAGGCCCTGCTCGGCTTTTATTCCTTCGACGGCGGCGCGAGCTTCGTCAAGGGCACCTGGGACGCCATCAAGTCGTCCTATGACGTGGCGCTGACGGCGGCCCAGTTCGTCAAGGCAGGCGAGCGCAGCGCCTTCGCGCTTTGCCGCCCGCCCGGCCATCATGCCGGTGCTGCCTTCATGGGCGGCTACTGCTTCATCAACAACGCCGCCGTCGCCACGCAGTGGTTCCGCGACCAGGGCGCCAGGCGTGTCGCCGTGCTCGACGTCGACTATCACCACGGCAACGGCACGCAGGAGATCTTCTACGATCGCCCCGACATTCAGGTCATCAACCTGCATGGCGACCCGATGACCGAGTACCCGTTCTTCCTCGGCCATGCCGACGAGCGCGGCGTGGGCGCAGGCGAAGGCTTCAACCTCAACTACCCCCTGCCCTTCGGCACCTCGTGGGACAAGTGGAGCTTGGCGCTGGAGGATGCCTGCGCCAAGCTCGCCGCCTACGCGCCAGACGTCGTCGTCGTCTCGCTCGGCGTCGACACCTTCGAGAAGGACCCGATCAGCCAGTTCAAGCTGACCAGCGCCGACTATCCCAGGATCGGCGCTCGCATCGCCAGGCTCGGCCTACCCAGCCTGTTCGTCATGGAAGGCGGCTACGCCGTCGACGAGATCGGCATCAATGCCGTCGGCGTGCTCACCGGCTTCGAGGGCGCGTGACCGTTCAGGCCGTCGCGCCCGCCTGTGGCGGCGCGGCGGCCACCTTCCGGCGGCCGAGCCGGGTCAGCAGCAAGGCGACCAGCACTCCGGCCACTGCGATGCCGATGGCCAGCAGCGGCCGGTACCAGAACCACGCCACCGCGATCGTCGCCGATCCCAGCAGCAGCGCCAGCACGAAGGCGATCAGCCCCGTGCCCATGCGCACGATCGAGCCGACGAACGGGATGACGTCGGCCAGCACGCCGAGCGGCGCCAGCAGCAGCCCGAAGCCGAGCGCCAAAAGCAGCAGGCAGCCGGCGCGCACCAGCCAGGTGACGATCGTGTTGACGCTCACCGCCTCGGCGAACATCTTCTCCGCCGGCACCCTGCCGGTATCGACCATCAGCAACTCGTCGCCGGCCACCGTCTGGTAGGGCGAAAACCGGTCGCCGGTCTGGCGGCCGATGACGCTGATCTCGCCAAGCGGCACCAACTGGTAGCCGATGCGGTAGTCGCCAATCGCGGGCGAGGTCGGATTGGCGCCGATGAAGATGCGTCCATCGACAATGCTGACGCGCTCCGTGCCGGAATAGGCGGCGGTGATGCCCGCAAGCTGGCTCGGCGTGATCGTCAGCGGGTCGGTGTCGCCGATGCGGTCGAGCATCGGCTCGTCCAGCGTGAATGCGCCGAGCTTGCCTTCGCTGATCTGGAACGACCGCGAGCCGAGCTCCATCGACGGGTTCTGGTGGTTGGCCGGCTGCTTGAATTCCGCCGAGGCGATCGGCCGGTCCTGCCACTCCTTGGCATAGCTGTAGGTGGTGACCGTCTCTTCGCCGCCGCCGAGCTTCGTGTTCGTCTCCGACTTGGAGTTCTCGACCCACTGGAACATCTCGACGTTGCGCACCAGGCGCACGCCCTTGGCCTCGATCGCGAAATCCGGGTCGCCGACACCCTCCGACGAGGTCAGCGGCCCCGTCGTGTGAACCAGTTCGCCTTCGTTGACCGCATCGATCTTGTCGACCGGCACCGACACCACGGCCCCGGCACCCTCGGCCAGCGAACGCGCCGTGGTCACCGCCCTGCCCTCGTTCCAGAACAGCACCACAACCATCGCGACGATAAGGAGCATGCCGACCAGCACGCCGCCGACCGCGCGCTTGATCCGCCCGAACCAGGACACGTTGGTCACTTCACGAAACTGGTCGCTCATTGCATTCCCCTGCCGCAGTGGACGCAGCGTTAAGCCGAATGCTCCGGCCGATCAATGACGATTTTCGACCGCACTTCCCCAGCGTTTGCCGGGTCTTCCGTCGCGCCCTGAGTCTGTCGGAGGACTCTGAATTAACTTTTTGTCAATTCCGTTTGCCGAGCGATTCGCGAGGGGTTAAATTGAACCCGAATCAGCCGGTCCACGGGGGGCGCGGCGAACCACCAACTCTCTGAAACGCCGGGATTTTTCTCGGTTGAGAGCGCGTCAGGTTTCGCGCGACCCGCACGGATTCGGCCGATGGATGCCTCTGGCATCTGCGTGGCGTTTTTCGTCTCAAGTGAAGCGTTTTCGAACCGGATCGGGCAGCCGCCTTTTCCGGCCTCCAATGGATTCCGGCCAAATTCCGCATGACCGCCCTCGCAGCCCGCAACGAACAGACGACCGTCGCAGCAAGGCTCGCATCGCGCAGCGATCTCACGGCCTTTTTCATGAACCTGACCGACGAGATCGGCGCCGACGGCTACATGCTCGTCGCCATCGCCCAGGACCAGGATCGCGACAATCTCCAGATCATCGCCTCCAACTGGATCTACGACGCCATCCAGATCGCCGGCCATGCCCTGATCGCCGGCCTCGCCCAAGGGCCCTTCGCCAGCGCGCCCGGCGTGCGTCCGCAAAGCCTGATCGCCGCCCAGGCCCCCGCCGTCCTCGGCGGAGAGGAAGCGCGCCTGCTCGACGTGCTCGGCCACGCCGAGATCTTCGCCCTCAGGCTGCATGTCGGCCGCCAGCGCCTGTTCGTGCTGTTCTCCGCCGCCGAGGCCGGCCGCATCGATCCCGACGCGATGCCGCGTACCCAGCTCGAGTGCTGCTATGCGCTGTCGCAGGCGCCGGCCATCCTGGCCGCGGCGTCAATGCAGGACCCGCTCTCCGACCGCGAGCGCGAGTGCCTGTTCTGGGTGTCCGAAGGCAAGACCACCGACGAGGTCGCGCTGATCCTTGGCGTCTCGTCCAACACGGTCAACAGCTACATCACCCATGCGATCCAGAAACTGTCGGCCAGCAACCGCGCCATGGCGATTGCGACCGCGATCAGGAGCGGCATCATTTGAGCTACGCCCAATCGAGACAGCCTGGCCGCGCATCCGACCTCGGGCAGGACGTTTCGTCCGCCACCCCTCCGACCGGCCAGCATGCCGTCACCCTTGCCGACGCCGCCAGGCGCTGCCGCTGGATATCGATCGATCTCGGTGCGCGCGACTTCGCGCTCTGCCTTGCCGGCTCGTCCGCCGACAGCAACCGGCTGACGCCCGTCTTCGATTCCGAACATCCCGGCACCATGTCCGCCGCCCGGCTGCTCGGCGGCGGCATCGGCGAACATCTGATGCGCCACATCAGGCAGTCGACGGCACCCTGCTGGTGGGCCGACGATGCCGGCGCCGAGGCTGCCTTTTCGCAGCTCGCCTGGACGAGCCGGATCGAGCCCCAGGCGCATGGCGGCCGCGGCATCGCCTTCCCCGTCTATACCGACGGCGGCCAGGCGGGACTGCTGGTCTTCGCCGGTCCCGATCTGGCACCCAGCCCGTATTCGCTGCACGACCTGCACGGCCGCTGCTTTGCGCTGTTCGGCGCGGTTGCCGGCCTCGCCCCCGGCCGGTCATCCGACATGCCGGCGATGTCGCGCCGCGAGATCGAGTGCCTGAAACTCACCTCGCGCGGCTACACCAGCGAAGAGATCGCCAAGCTGCTCAAGCTGTCGGTCCACACCGCCAACCAGTACCTCACCCAGACCACCCAGAAGCTCAACGCCGTCAACCGCATGCATGCGGTTGCCAAGGCCCTGCGCATGGGCCTGATCGACTAGGCTTGGTTGCGCTTCCAGTCAGCCCGGTTTTGCCCGGCCCCTAGGCCGCCTCGGCCCGCGGTTCCGTCCGCCGGATCATCGCATGCTGGATGGCGGCGGCGAGATATTCGGTGTTCTTCTCGGGCTCCAGGTCGGGCTTTTCGAACGACACGTAGTGTACCTCGACCGAGGCGTTGGTGGCCGTCATCGACAGCTGGAAATAGACCACCGCGCCTTCCGGCCGAAGTTCGAGGTCGAGCACGATACGTGGCGCACCGGTCCAGCTGACATGCGCCTCGCCGCCGAGCCCGAGCCGCAATGCGCCCGGCATGAAATAGAGCTCCGCTGCGGAATCGACCAGGTCGGCCACGTTGCCGAAATGCTCCATCCGGATGAAGGCGATGTAGTCGGCAATGTCGATGAGGCGCAATTCGCGCACCACCGGCTGGATGGCGGTTGCGACAAGGACTTCGCGGGACAAAGCATGCGACTGGTTTTTCATGGCTGATTGCGCTGGGCCCTGTTTCCGTAAACGATCCGCACCAACTCGGCGACGGCCTGGTAGAACTGAGGTGGAATGACACTATCCACCGAAACTTGCTTGTACATGGAGCGTGCGAGCGCCACGTCCTCGAACACCGGGATGCCGTTCTGCTCGGCGATCTCGCGGATCTTCAGCGCCACCAGGTCCTGGCCCTTGGCGAGCACCACCGGGGCCGCGTTCTCGTTGCGGACATAGCGCAGCGCGATGGCAAAGTGGGTCGGGTTGGCGATGACCAGCGTCGCCTTCGGCACCGCCGTCATCATGCGCTGGCGGGCGCGGTCGCGGGCGATCGAGCGCAGGCGCGCCTTGACGATCGGATCGCCTTCCGACTGCTTCATCTCGTCCTTGACCTCCTGCTTGGTCATGCGCTGTTCCTGGAACCAGTGGAAGCGCGACCAGACGAAGTCGGCGACGCCGATGGCGCCCATGACGAAGACGATCGCCACCAGGATGTCGACGGCGACGCCGCGGATGACACTGCCAAAGGCCACCGGATTGGTGATCATGCCGGCCAGCAGCACGCGTATGTCGTCCGACAGCACGAAGATCAGCACGATGATCGCGAAACCGAGCTTGGCCAGCGACTTCAGGAATTCGACGAAGCCCTGCACGCCGAACATGCGCTTCCAGCCCTGGGTCAGCGAGATGCGCGACGCCTGCGGCCGGACCCGTTCGCCGATGAACTGGGGCACGTTCTGCACCAGCGATGCCCCGACACCGGCCACCACCAGCATCAGGAACAGGCTGGCGATTGCCCGGCCGATCTCGACCGTCACCGCCTGGTACAACTCGACGACATCGCGCTCGGTGCCGAGCGGCCAGGCTTCGGGCTTTTCCAGGAAGTTCGACAAAAAGACGCCGAGTTCGGCCACCGAATTGCTGGCGAAGAACACGGTGTAGACGAGGATCGCCAGGAACGAGGTGAAGATCGCCACTTCCTTGGAGACGGGCAGCTTGCCCTTCTCCATCGTGTCGCGGATCTTCTTCTCCGTCGGTTCTTCTGTTTTGGAGTCCTTGTCTTCTCCGTCCGCCATCGCTCAGGAATCCTGGCGCGATATCAGGCGGCGTTCTGCGCCGACGGCAATTCGAGGAGACCCTCGTTCGCCATGCGCAAAGCGGTGGAGGCAATGGTCTTGCGGGCGCGCAGGATCTCCGCCGGCTGGACGCCTTCCGAGCCCTGGCTGAGTTCGGATTCGATCATGCGCCGCGTGCGTGCGCCGATCGACGACAGCACCGCTTCGGCAAGCGGCAGCGCCGTGCCGCGCAAGGCAAGGGTGATCAGTTCGCTCGACAGCCCGTCAAACAGCGCCACGCGCGCCTTCTGCGACATGACGGGCACGTCGTCGAAGGAGAACAGCCGGGCGCGGATGGCGTCGAGATCGGCCATGCCGACCTCGCGCAGGTCGTTCATCACTTCCTCGAGCTGCGACTTGTCGAGTTCGTTGAGCACGCTGGCGACGCGCGTCTGTCCGACGGACGTATCCTTCTGGGCGCTTTCGGCCAGCACGCGGGTGCGGATCTGGTCCTCCACCAGCTTGGTCGCGGCCTGGGGCACGCTCGCCAGTTCCATCATCCGCTTGATGATCTCGCTGCGCTGCGGCTTGTCCAGCGTCAGCACCACGCTTGCGGCATAGGTCGGCGCGAGATTGGACAGGATCATCGCCGCGGTCTGCGGGTGTTCGTTGGAGAGGAAGGTGCCGATCTGCGCCGGCTCCAGCTTTTCGAGCTGCGGCCAGACCGGGGGCGTCGTGTCCTTCTTGGCCGCGGGCTCGTCCTTGCCCATCAGCGCGTTCATTTCTTCCGGCGACAGCGACTCGTTGAGGATCGTGTCCATCTTGTCGGCCGAATCGAGCAGGCCGGCACCCTCGGTGAATTCGGCCTCGAATTCGGCGACGATCCGTTCGAGATCGGCCTGCGGAATGGTGCGCAGCAGCCGCGCGCCCTCGATCAGCGCCTTGAGTTCGTCCTGCTTGAAGAACTTCAGCAGCCGGCTCGCCGACGGCTTGCCCATCGCCACCAGAATGGCCGCCGCCTTCTGCGGCCGCGTCAGCGTCGCCAGCAATGTCATGCGGAGGCCTTTCTTGAAGCAGGGGAAAGCACAGGCTGGCTCCTCAGGCGCTCTTGGTTGCCGCGACGATCTCGGTCAGCCGGATGCCGAAGCGCGACGGATCGCTTTCGAGCACGGTGATCTCGCCGCGCGCGATGCGGCGGCCGTTGACCACGACATCGACCGGTTCGCCGATGCGGCGGTCGAGCGCAACCGTCGAGCCCTTCTGCAGCGTCATCAGGTCGGACACCGGCATCTCGGTGCTGCCGAGCACGATCTGCACCTCGACCGGGATGTCGAAGATGACGCTGTTGCCGGCGGCAGCGGCGGGAGCGGCAGCGCTCGGGCGCTTCTCTTCCTCGCTCAGCACGCCGCGCAGTTCCTCGATGGCGCGGTTCAGCTGGTCGTCCTCGACTTCGACTTCGGGCTTTTCGACCTCAGGCTTGGGCTGCGCCTTGCTCATCGGTGTTCTCCAGTTCTGTCGTTCACGGTGCCGGGCACTGCGTCGCAGCGCATCGGCTCAACCCGCCACGATCCCTTCAATTGTTTCTTCGGTGGCGTCGAACGGACGCCTGATGCGGACGGTGTAGTTCTGGCCGAGCTTGCCGAATTCGCAGGCAAAAAGTGTCTTTCCGCGCGCCGAGATCACGGCATTGGACTGGGTGTTTTCGGCGAGTTCGATGACCTGCCCCAGCTCGAGCACGGAGAGGTCGCCGAGGGTCATGCGTCCGAGCGGCATCGACGCCTCGAGCCGGACGGTCGAGCGCATCAGCTCATCGGAGAAGCGCGAGCTCCATTCGGTCGCCGGCGCGGCCTCCGCCTCGCTCTTGTCACGCCGATCCTCGACCAGCACGCGTTGCGGCAGCGTCAGGGTCAGCGTCCCGCGCGACACCGCCGTCGAGACCGACAGCACGACGCGCGCCGAGGGTCCGTCGCGAAACACGTGCTTCTTCATCACCGTGCTGGTCATCGCATCCGGCACCGGCAGCTTGACGCCGAGGCCGCCATTGGCGCCCTGCGCGTTCATCGCGCGCGCCACGTCCTGGATCAGCAGCGACACGACGCCGAGTTCGATCGACGAAAGCTCGCGCTCGATGGCCGCGACGTCGCGGTCCGGATCGCCGCCGAACATGACGTTGACGAGGATCGCGATCGCCTGCGGATCGAACGTCATCACCAGGCCGTCGGGTGAGGTCCGGGTCGCCGCCACGCACATGGCCTGGTTGTTCTTGCCGGCCTTGGCGTCGGCCATGCGGCCGAGCTTGACCTCGGCGACTTCGACGAAGATCGGCGAAGGCAGCACTTCGTTGACGGCAGCGGCGATCGCGGTCGCCGAACGTTCCGCCAGGCGGCGGGCGGCGGCATGCACCTTGGCCGGCTCGCCGGTGTCGCCCAGCAGGCGCTCGATGACGAGGTCGCGCGGTTCCGCCGGGCTTGCGGTGGTATTCATCGGCTCAGGCGGCCTTCTTTTCGAGGTTGCCCGTGTTCAGCGTGCTCTGCTCCACCGCGTCGATCGACGGGCGGTCGTAGGACGAGATCGTCTTGCGGCCGAACTCGATGGCCACCTGCGGCAGCGAGCCGTTCATGTAGGCCAGCAGCGTCTGCTTCACCACGACATAGAGGCGGTTCTTCTTCTCGCGCACAGTCTTGATCTTGGTGGCGATGGGACCGACCACCGCGTAGGACAGGAAGATGCCGAGGAAGGTGCCGACCAGGGCCGCGCCGATCAGGCCGCCGAGGATTTCCGGCGACTGGTCGAGCGCACCCATGGCCTTGACCACGCCCAGCACCGCCGCAACGATGCCCAGCGCCGGCAGGCCGTCGCCAACGGCCACCAGCGCGTGGTAGGACTTGAGCTTGTCCGAGCGGATGGTCTGGATTTCTTCGTCCATCAGCGCCTCGATTTCATGCGAGCGCGCATTGCCGATGATGATGATGCGGCAGTAGTCGCAGATGAAATGCGTCAGGTCGTAGTTCTTCAGCACCGACGGAAACGCCTGGAAGATCGCCGACTCGTCGGGATTGTCGATATGCGCCTCGACCTCGGAGCGCGTCTTGGTGCGCAGCTCGCGCATCAGCGAGTGCAGCACGCCCAGCGTCTCGAGATAGTCCTGCTCTTTCGGCACCGCCTGCTTGAGCGCCTCGACCATCGCCTTGCCGGTGTCCTTGACGGTCGCCATCGGGTTGGCGACCAGGAACGTGCCGAGCGCGGCGCCGCCGATGATGACGAGTTCCCACGGCTGCATCAGGACGTTGAGGTGGCCGCCCATCGCCATGAAGCCGCCAAGCACGCAGCCCAGCGTCACGACGAGTCCGATCAGAATGCCCACAAGCCGGTCCTTCCGCATTCAAAGCACTATCAGGCACAGATAGCGGCCGTGCCTTGTGTGAGGCTTGAAAGACGATGCGGAAAACGATTCAGCCTCGCGCAAGCATTTGGGCGTAGCCTTCCCAGTCTATCCTGCGGCGGAAGGGCGTTGTCGTGCTCAATACCTATACAAGCTACCAGCTGATTGCGAGGGACATCGGCAAGGCGCTCGAGCGCGTCGAGAAGCAGCCCATCATCGAGCGCGAGACCGAATATTACCTCAAGAACATCACCAAGGTGAAAACCATTGATGAGTTCGTCAAGAACGACCGCCTGTTCAAATATGCCATGAAGGCCCACGGCCTGCAGGACATGGCCTATGCCAAGGCGTTCATGGTCAAGGCGCTCAAGGAAGGCGTCGCCGACAAGGACAGCTTCGCCAACAAGCTGACCGACAAGCGCTACGCCGAATTCGTCAAGAGCTTCAATTTCGCCGAGCTGGGCGAGCGCACCACCGTCTTCAACAAGGCCCAGCAGGGCGCCGTCGACAAATACCTGCTGCGGGTCGGGATGGACGGCGGCAACACCCAGTCGGAAGCCGTCCAGAAGGAAGTGAAGTATTACCTCGACAACATCGTCAAGGTGACGTCGGCCAAGGACCTGATGGCCGACGCCAGGCTCTACGCATTCGCGATGAAATCCTTCGGCATCGAAGCCTCCATCCCCAACAAGGAGATGATGGAGAAGGTCCTTGCCGGCGGCGTCCGCGACCCGAAAAGCTTCGCCAACGAGATGGCGGACAAGCGCTACGCCGCTTTCGCCACCGCCTTCAACTTCGAGGCCTATAGCGCCGACGCCACCACCATCAACCCGTCCCAGCAACCGTCCACCGACAAGTTCCTGCGCCAGACGCTGGAAGAAGACGCCGGCAAGGACAATGAAGGCGTCCGGCTGGCGCTCTATTTCGAGCGCAAGGCATCCTCCATCGGCAGCTTCTACGACGTGCTCGCCGACCCCGCACTGGCCAAGGTCGTGCGCACCGCGCTCGGCCTGCCTGAAGCCTTTGCGTCGGCCGACATCGACCGCCAGGTCAAGCTGTTCGAGGAGAAGCTGAAGATCTCGGATTTCTCCAACCCCAAGAAGCTCGGCGATTTCCTCAAGCGCTTCACCAGCCTCTGGGAGATCAACAACCCGTCGTCGCCGGTGCAGGCTTCGGTCGGCATCCTGTTCGGCATGCCGCCAGCCTATGGCGTGTCGACCGACCTGATGTTCGCCATGCAGAAGCTGAGGTTCTGAGGTCACCATGCAGAACAGTCTCTACGTCGCCCTCTCCGCCCAGGTCGCGCAGGAAAAGCGCCTCAACACCATCGCCGACAACGTCGCCAATGCCTCGACCGTCGGCTTTCGCGCCACCGGCGTGAAGTTCGAGGACGTCGTCTCCGGACTCGGCTCCAAATCGGTGTCCTTCGCCTCGGCGGGCGACACCTACCTTTCGACCCAGCATGGCGGCATGCGCGAGACCGGCAACCCGTTCGATTTCGCCATTCGCGGCGACGCCTGGTTCGGCATCGACACGCCGGCGGGCACCGTCATGACCCGCGACGGCCGCTTCACCATGACCCAGGACGGCCAGCTGGTCACCGTCGAGGGTTACCCGGTGCTCGATGCCGGCGGCGCGCCGATGCAGCTCGATCCGCGTGCCGGTCCGCCCACGGCCGGCGCTGACGGCTCGCTGCGCCAGGACGGCCGCCTGATCGGCGCCATCGGGCTGTTCGAATTCAACCCCGGCGCCAATTTCGTCCGCTACGGCAATTCCGGCGTCGTGCCGCCATCGACACCCGAGCCGGTGGTCGACCGCATGGAAGCCGGCATGGTCCAGGGGTTCGTCGAGGAGTCCAACGTCAATCCGATCAAGGAGATGACCAAGCTCATCATGGTGCAGCGCGCCTTCGAGAACACCGCCGCCCTGATCCGCCAGACCGACGCCTCGTTCTCCGACGCCATCAAGACGCTCGGTTCGAAGTAAGTGAGCACGTCCCTGACCGCCATACGCACCGAGCCCGCGCTCGTGCACGACAACCGTCTGGAAGCGCTGGAGCGCATCAAGCACCGCTTCGCCGACGACCGCCTGCTGGTCAGGCGCGGCGGCAAAGTGACGGAAATCGCGCCCACCCACTACAAGGTCGGCGGCCTGTCCTCCAGCGCGCGCCTCGGCGACATCGTCGAGCATCGCGGCAAGGACCGCAACCGCCGCGGCGAGATCGTCCAGATCGGCCGCGACGAGGTGCTGGTCGCGCCCTATGAAAGCAGCGGCGAGGTCGGCGTCGGCGACGCCGTCTTCACCCGCGGGCCGATCGCCATCACCCCGCATGGCAGCTGGCGCGGCCGCGCCATCGACGCGCTCGGCCGCTCCATCGACAGCGGCGCGCCGCTGGTCCGCAGCGCCAGGCAGGGCACCGTCGAAGCCCTGCCGCCGGCAGCCCTCGCCCGCCAGCGCGTCGACACCGGCTTCATGACCGGCGTCCGCGTCATCGACATCTTCACCCCGCTCTGCTTCGGCCAGCGCATGGGCATCTTCGCCGGCTCCGGCGTCGGCAAGTCGACGCTGCTGGCCATGCTCGCCGGTGCCGACGCCTTCGACACCGTCGTCGTCGCGCTGATCGGCGAGCGCGGCCGCGAGGTGCGCGAATTCCTCGAAGACACCATCGGCGTCGCCTCGATGGCCAAGACCGTCGCCGTCGTCGCCACCAGCGACGAGAGCGCGATGATGCGCCGCCGCGCCCCCGACACCGCCATGCGCGTCGCCGAGCATTTCCGCGACCAGGGCGACCGCGTGCTGTTGGTGCTCGATTCGATCACCCGTTTCGCCCATGCCCTGCGCGAGGTGGCGATCGGCGCCGGCGAGCCGCCGGTCGCGCGCGGCTACCCGGCTTCCGTCTTCACCGACCTGCCCAAGCTGCTCGAACGCGCCGGTCCCGGCATGGAAGGCAAGGGCTCGATCACGGCGATCATCTCCGTCCTCGTCGACGGCGACGACCACAACGATCCGGTCGCCGATTCCGTCCGCGGCATCCTCGACGGCCACATCGTGCTCGACCGCTCGATCGCCGAGCAGGGCCGCTATCCCCCGGTCAACCCGCTGTCGTCCATCTCGCGCCTCGCCGGCAAGGCCTGGACGCCGGAGCAGCGCCAGCTCGTCGGCAAGCTCAAGGCCATGATCTCGCGCTTCGAGGACACGCGCGACATTCGCCTGCTCGGCGCCTATCAGGCCGGTGCCGACCCCGAACTCGACCTGGCCGTGCGCCAGGTTCCGGTGATCTACGAAGCGCTGGCGCAATCGCCTGCCGACGGGCCTTCGCCTGACCCGTTCTCCGACCTCGCCAGCTATCTGAGAGCCAAGGAAAGACCCCATGTTCAGGCGGAATGACCCAGCGCGCGAGCTTCTGGACATCATCGAGGCGAAGGATGACAAGCCGCGCTCGCTGTTCCAGCGCCTGCGGCCGGCCCCGAAGAGCAGGCCGCTGGCCGCCAGGCGCAACAAGCGCGACCACAGCGGCGACTTCGTGGTCGCCTGCCTCGGCATCACGCTCGGTCTCACCTGCGCGTTGTTCCCCTGGTACATCTTCTTTAACCAGGAGAAGTTCGGCATCCGCGCCATGAAGTTCTCGGGCGGCGGCCAGAACGAGCAGCCGATCCCGCTCGCCTTGGGCCAGCAGCCCGAGCGCGTCGGCGCGCCGATGTCGGTCGAGGACATCCCGGCGATGAAGCTCGACCTCTTCGCCACCGGTTCGCTGCGCCGCGGCAAGGACGACGAGGCCGGCGTCCCCGGTGCGGTCGAACAGCCGTTCCCCGGTCCCAAGATCGACTTCACCCTTGTCCACGTCGCCAATGGCCGCGCCATGATCCAGGACAATGCCGGCCTGTGGGTCGTTCAGCAGGGCTCGGTCCTGCCGGATTCGAGCAAGGTCGCCTCGATCGAGCAGCGCAACGGCAAGTGGGTCCTGGTCACCTCGCGCGAAGAGGTTCTCCAGGTCGCGCGCTGACGCCGGTACGCTTGCCGTACCGCGCAAGGCCCGCGCAAGACTGACCCAATAGTGTCTGGAAATCTGCTCGGAGATTTCCATGGACCCCGTCAATCTGTTCGATCTGGCCGCCCAGCAGGCACGCTGGCTCTCGGTGCGCCAGAACGCCATCGCCGGCAACGTCGCCAACGCCAACACGCCAGGCTACCGGACCAACGAAATCGAGCCGTTCGAGCGCGTGCTCGACCGTTCCCGCGTCGCCATGACGTCGACCCAGGCGGGCCACCTCACCGGCGGCGCGACCGAAGCCGGCTTTGCGGTGAAGCCCGAAGAGCCCAGGCACGCGGTCCTGCCCTCCGACAACACCGTCGCAATGGAAGATGAACTCATGAAGGCCGGCGAGGTCCGCCGCTCCTTCGAGCTCAACACGGCCATCGTCAAGGCGTTCCACCGCATGATCATGCTGAGCAGCAAGGGCTGATGGGGATGGATCCGCTCGTCGCCGCCCTCAAGGTCGCCGGCTCCGGTCTCGGAGCCCAGTCCGAACGCCTCCGCATCGTCTCGGAAAACCTCGCCAACGCGCAATCGACCGGCAACACGCCCGGTGCCGAGCCCTATCGCCGCAAGACCGTCAGCTTCGCCGCCGAGCTCGACCGCGCGACCGGCGCCTCGACCGTCGAGATCGCCGCGATCGGCCACGACCAATCCGCCTTCCCGCTGGAGTTCCAGCCGGGCAACGAGGCGGCCGACGCCAATGGCTACGTCAAGATGCCCAACGTCAACGTCATCATCGAGATGGCCGACATGACCGAGGCCAACCGTTCTTATGAAGCCAACCTGCAAGTCATCAAGCAGGCTCGCGACCTTATTTCCATGACCATTGATCTTATGAGGAGCCAGTCATGATCGGCAGCATCAGCCCGCTCGGCCAACAGATCCTGAGCAAGCCGACGAGCGTCGTTCCCGAAGCTGGCGCCGCGGCCACCGCTGGCGTCGCCTCGTCTTTCGCCGCAGCGCTTTCGGATGCAGCCGCCCAGACCGCGGCGACCCTGCGCCAGGCCGAACAGCTGTCCATCGCCGGCCTCCAGGGCAAGGCCGACACGCGTGAGGTGGTCGATGCGGTGATGAGCGCCGAACAGTCGCTGCAGGCGGCCATCGCCATCCGCGACAAGATCGTCACGGCCTATCTCGAAGTCAGCCGCATGGGCATCTGAGGAACATCCCGATGAAAGCACTGGCCATCGCCGCAACGGGCATGAATGCCCAGCAGACCAATCTCGAGGTGATTGCGAACAACATCGCGAACATCAACACGACCGGCTACAAGCGCGCCCGCGCCGAGTTTTCCGACCTGCTCTACCAGGTTGACCGCACCCAGGGCGTGCCCAGCCGCGCCAACTCGTCGGTCGTGCCCGAAGGGGTCAGCATCGGCCTCGGCGTCAAGACGGCGGCCGTCCGCAACGTCCACATCCAGGGCGGCCTGACCAACACCGGCAACCAGTTCGACCTGGCGCTGACCGGCCGCGGCTGGTTCCAGATCGAGGGTGCCGACGGCCAGACGCTCTACACCCGCGCCGGCTCCTTCAACACCAATGCCACGGGCCAGCTCGTCACCGTCGACGGCTATGTCGTCAGCGGCGGCATCGCCATCCCACCCGATGCCCTCGAAGTCATCGTCAACGACGCCGGCCAGGTCTTCTCCCGCCTCGCCAACCAGACGGCGCTGCAGCTCGAGGGCCAGCTGGAACTCGCCAACTTCGCCAACGAGGCCGGACTTGCCCCGCTCGGCGACAACCTGTTTGCCGAGACCGAGGCCTCTGGCGCCGCCGTCACGGGCCAGCCCGGCACCCCCGGCTTCGCCACCATCAAGCAGGGTTACCTCGAAAACTCCAACGTCGACCCGGTCAAGGAAATCACCGAGCTGATCTCGGCGCAGCGCGCCTACGAGATGAACTCCAAGATCATCCAGGCAGCCGACGAAATGGCCGCCGTCGTCTCCAAGAACATCCGGTGATTGCAATGCGGCGACGGAACGTCCTCCCTCGGCTACGCGCGGCAGTGCTCGCCTTCGCCATGCTTGGCGGCACGGCGCTGGCTGCCGAGCAGGAGGTCGTGCTCGTTCCCAACCGCGTCATCTATCCCGGCGAGACGATCGTGCTGTCCTCGCTCAAGGAAATCACCCTCAGGCCGGGCAAGGTCCGGCCCGACTCGGTCGCCACCCTGCCCGACGAGCTCGACGGCAGGGTTGCCAAGCGCACGCTCCTGCCCGGGCGCTACGTGCCGGTAACGGCCCTGCGCGAGGCCTGGCTCGTCGATCGCGGCGCCTCCGTCCAGGTCGTCTTCGCCGCGGCCGGCCTGACGATCTCCGCCGCCGCCGTCACCCTCGAACCGGGTGCCGCCGGCGACGTCGTCAAGGTCCGCAATCTCGACAGCGGCAAGATCTTTACTGGTGTCGTCCTGGCCGACGGCTCGATCCGCGTGGGTGCGTCATGATCCGCAGACTGCTGCTCGCGGCGATTGCCGTTCTTGGTCTGCAGACGGCCCATGCCGACGGCCCCGACGGTGTCCCCGCATCCCAGCTCAAGGCGCGTGGCGGCACGGCCGCCGGCGGCGGCGCGGTTGTCGAGCTCGGCGAGAACTTCGCCATGACCGGCGACGGCGGACGGATGACCACGCTCAACAGCGGCACCGGCGCCAATCTCGTCAATGTCCGCATCAAGGACGTCGCCTCGCTTCAGGAAGCCCGCGACAACCAGCTCGTCGGCTACGGCCTCGTCATCGGCTTGAACAGCTCGGGCGACAGCCTGCGCAATTCGCCCTTCACCGAGCAGTCGATCCGCGCCATGCTGGAAAATCTCGGCATCGCCTCCGAGGATGGTCGCGCCCGCGTTCGCAACGTCGCCGCCGTCATCGTCACCGCCAACCTGCCGGCTTTCGTCCAGGCCGGCGCGCGCATCGACGTCAATGTCTCGTCCCTCGGCGATGCGTCCTCGCTCGCCGGCGGCACGCTGGTCATGACCCCGCTCAAGGCCGCCGACGGCGAGATCTACGCGGTGGCGCAAGGCTCCATGCTCGTGGGCGGCTTCACCGCGCAGGGTGCTGCCGAGCAGGTGACCCAAGGCATCCCCACCTCCGGCCGGGTGCCCAACGGCGCCATCGTCGAGCGCGAGGTCAAGGCCCGCTTCGGCGACGAGAACATGCTGACCTTGCAGCTCTTCAATCCCGATTTCTCGACCTCCGTCCGCATCGCCGACGCCATCAACGACTACGCCCGCCACCGCTTCGGCAAGCGCGTCGCCGGCGAGCAGGATTCGCGCACCGTCTCGATCCGCAAGCCGGAGGGCATCTCGACGGCGCGCTTCTACGCCGAGCTCGAGAACCTGCTGGTCATGTCCGACACGCCTGCCCGCGTCGTCGTCGACGAGCGCACCGGCACCATCGTCATCGGCAACGAGGTCAAGATCTCGCGCGTCGCCATCAGCCACGGCACGCTGACAGTCCGCATCACCGAGCAGCCCCGCGTCGTCCAGCCCGAGCCGTTCTCGCGCGGCGAGACAGCCGTCGAGGACTTCACCGTCATCGACGCCGAGCGCCCCGGCTCCAAGCTGGCGATGCTCGAAGGCCCCGACCTGCAGACGCTGGTCGCCGGGCTCAACCGCCTCGGCGTCAAGCCGGACGGCATCATCGCAATCCTCCAGGGCATCAAGTCGGCCGGCGCGCTCCAGGCCGACCTGGTGGTGCAGTAAGCCATGGCCGTGACCCGACGTTCCCGCACATCCATCGGCAGCGCGCTTGCTGCGGCAGCGCTCGCCATGGCCTTGTCCGGCAGCGCGTCCGCGCTTGCCGAGGAAGCTCCGGAAGCAGCCGCGGCCCCTCCCGTCCAGGGCGTGCCCACCCGCGTCGTCGAGCGCGAAATCCCCGCCGGGCAGCCCGCCGGCCAGATGACTGCCGCGCTCGAGCCGAGCGAGGTCGAGCGTTTCTGCTCAAACATCGCCGACGCCGCCCGCGACCGCCGCTATGCCCTCCAGGCCGAGGAGCTGAAGAAGCTCCAGGCCGAGGTCGACAAGCGCATCGCCCTGCTCGAGGAGCGCAAGACCGAATACGAGACCTGGCTCAAGCGCCGCGAGGTCTTCCTCGCCCGCGCCGAGGAAGGCGTGGTCCAGATCTATTCGCGCATGAAGCCCGATGCCGCGGCCGAGCGCCTGGCGGTCATGCATGTCGATCTCGCCGCCGCCATCCTGATGAAGCTCGACGCCCGCAAGTCGAGCGTCATCCTCAACGAAATGGAAAGCAAGTCGGCCGCCGAGCTGACCCGCATCATGGCGAGCGCCGCCCGCCGGGAAGACCCTTCATGATCAGAAAAGCCCTCCTCGCGGCCATGCTCGCCAGCCTCGCCGGCTGCGCCACCGACCTCAAGGAAATCGGCAAGGAGCCGAAGATGTCGGCCGTCGGCTCCGGCATCGAGGACGGCAGCTCGACCATGTACCGCTATCCCGAAGCGCCTACGGCTGCGCCCAAGCGTTTCTCGCTGTGGCAGGACAAGCAGAGCCGCATGTTCACCGATCCGCGCGCGCTTCAGCCGGGCGACATCCTGACCGTCAAGATCGAGATCGACGACCGCGCCCGTTTCCAGAACGAGTCCGAGCGCAACCGCACCACCAGCCGTACCATCGGCGCCGGCCTCGACATGGAGTGGGACGGCGTCGGCACCGGCGGCTCGGCCGACGGCAACGCCGGCTCCAAGTCGATCTATTCAGGCGACGGCGCCACCACGCGCTCGGAAAAGCTCAACCTGCTCGTCGCCGCCGTGGTCACCGAGGTCCTGCCCAACGGCAACATGATGATCCGCGGCTCGCAGGAGGTCCGCGTCAACGCCGAGCTGCGCGTGCTGACCATTGCCGGCATCGTGCGTCCGTCCGACATCGGCCCGGAAAACACCATTCCATACGAGCGCATCGCCGAGGCACGCATCTCCTATGGCGGCCGCGGCCGCATCACCGAGGTCCAGCAGCCGCCCTATGGCCAGCAGTTCCTCGACCAGGTCCTCCCGTTCTAGGTCAGGCCATGTCAGCGATCGAACAGACCCCTGCCCCGAAATCCGGCCCCTCCTTCGTCGTCCAGGTCGGCATCCTGTTCCTGATGACCGGGGCGGCCATCGGCATGGGCTGGGTTTCCGGCGGCTATCTCCATGGCGAGGCCAAGCCCGTCGAGCAGATTGCAGCCGAACAAGCCAAGCCCCACGCGGCGAAAGAGGGCACCGATCCTGCCGCCGCCGAAGGCGCCAGCACCCTGGTGCAGCTGCCGGCCATCACCTCCAACCTCGCCGCGCCCGACAGCATGTGGGTTCGCCTCGAACTGTCCCTGGTGCTCGACGCACCGCAGCCGCCGGACCTCGCCGAGCGCGTCCACCAGGACCTGCTCGCCTTCGTGCGCACGCTTAGGATCCATCAGGTCCAGGGCGCCAGCGCCTTGCGCCACCTCAAGACCGACCTCGACGAGCGCGCCGCCATCCGCAGCGACGGCCACGTCAAGGAAGTGCTGATCAGAACGTTGCTGTTCGAATGAAAAAACTCCTGGCCACCGCAGCCATCCTTGCCGGCACCGCCCTGCCCGCGAGCGCGCAGCAGCTCGACCTGAGCGCCATCGGCAATGCCGACGGCGCCACCATCGGCTACATCATCCAGATGTTCGGCCTGCTCACCGTTCTGTCGGTGGCGCCGGGCCTGCTGATCATGGTGACGAGCTTCACCCGCTTCGTCATCGCCTTTTCGATCCTGCGCACCGGCATCGGCCTGCAGTCGACGCCGGCCAACCTGATCCTGATCTCACTGTCGCTGTTCATGACCTTCTATGTCATGGCGCCGACCTTCGATCAGGCCTGGAACAACGGCGTCAAGCCGCTGATGGACAACCAGATCAGCCAGACCGAGGCCGTCGACCGCATCTCCGATCCGTTCCGCACCTTCATGATGCACAACGTCCGCGAAAAGGACTTCAACCTCTTCGCCGACCTTGCCCGCGAGCGCGGCCAGACCGTCTCGGAAGACAAGGTCGACCTGCGCATCCTGGTCCCGGCCTTCATGATCTCCGAGATCCGCCGCGGCTTCGAGATCGGCTTCCTGATCGTGCTGCCCTTCCTCGTCATCGACCTGATCGTCGCCACCATCACCATGGCCATGGGCATGATGATGCTGCCGCCGACGGTGGTTTCGCTGCCATTCAAGATATTGTTCTTCGTCCTGATCGACGGCTGGAACCTGCTTGTTGGGTCCCTGGTGCGCTCGTTCACCTAGCTTACCGCGCGCCGAAAAGGCGCGCACGGCCCGCCTACGGACAACGCCCGCCTTCTCGGCGGGCGTTTTGCTTTTGCGGTCAAATATCAACAATTTTAGCGGGTTAACGCGCATTAACCATAACATTTAGACGTTTGGTAGGAAGTATCGGCGAGATTGCCCGGCATGGTGGGTGACGCTCTCTGAAGCGGTCATTGGCATGATGCCTCTCCGCCATACCGGCCGATCCGGTATGTCCCTGTACCTTGCGCATATTTAGGGGCGTATTTCCCATGTCCAGCATCAACACCAATGCATCGGCAATGACGGCGCTGCAGACCCTCGCCGCCACCAACAAGGCCCTCAACACCACCCAGGGCCGCATCGCCACGGGTCTCCGTGTCGCCGAAGCTTCCGACAATGCCGCCTACTGGTCGATCGCCACCACCATGCGTTCGGACAACAAGGCACTCTCGACGGTTCAGGATTCGCTCGGTCTCGGCGCGTCGAAGGTCGACACCGCCTACACCGGCATGAACAAGGCCATCGACACCCTCAACGAGATCAAGGTCAAGATCGTTGCCGCCAGCGGCGCTTCGGACGCCGACAAGGCCAAGATCGACACCGAGATCAAGGCACTGCAGAAGCAGCTGAAGGCCTATGCCGACGGTGCGACCTTCTCCGGCGCCAACATGCTTTCGGTCAACAGCGGCGCTGCCGTGGCTGCCGACGTCAAGGTCGTCTCCGCCTTCAACCGCGATGCCGCCGGCACCGCCTCGATCTCGACCATCGACATCAACGTCGAAGGCATCAAGCTCTACGAAGCCGGCGCTGGCGTCGCCACCACCGGCAAGGGCATCCTCGACTCCAACCGCACCGCCGCTGGCGTTGAAGGTGCTGCAGCCGCTCCGACGCTCGGTGCCGCTGCCGTTGCCGCCGACACCTACACGGTCGCCACCATGCAGCTGACCAACGGCACGCTGTTTGCCAGCGACACGCAGATCGGTGCCATGCTCGGCGTCGTCGAAAGCGCGCTCAAGGACATGAACACGGCTGCCACCAATCTCGGCGCCGCCAAGAACCGCATCGAGCTGCAGAAGGCCTTCACCTCGAGCCTGATGGACTCCATCGATCGCGGTGTCGGCCAGCTCGTCGACGCCGACATGAACAAGGAGTCGACCCGTCTGCAGGCCATCCAGG
>NZ_LMCL01000032.1:63730-364659 GCF_001424795.1 Aminobacter sp. DSM 101952
AAGATGCGGCCCGATTGCTTTTGTCGGTATAAAAATAAGCGATTCCAACAAGTTAATTGAAATTAACTACAATTGTTAGCAATTTGGTAGCCACACCGAAGCTACATCTGCTGCATGGCGGATGACCTCCTTGAAGCGGTCATGGGCATGATGCCGCTCCGTCATACCGGCCGATCCGGTATGTCCCTGTATTTTGCATTTTCCTAGGGGCGTATTTCCCATGTCCAGCATCAACACCAATGCGTCGGCAATGACGGCGCTGCAGACCCTCGCCGCCACCAACAAGGCGCTGAACACCACCCAGGGCCGCATCGCCACGGGTCTCCGTGTCGCCGAAGCTTCCGACAACGCCGCCTACTGGTCGATCGCCACCACCATGCGCTCGGACAACAAGGCACTCTCGACGGTCCAGGATTCGCTCGGTCTCGGCGCCTCGAAGGTCGACACCGCCTACACCGGCATGAACAAGACCATCGACACGCTCAACGAGATCAAGGTCAAGCTCGTCGCCGCCACAGGCGCTTCGGACGCCGACAAGGCCAAGATCGACACCGAGGTCAAAGCGCTGCAGAAGCAGCTGAAGGCCTATGCCGACGGTGCCACCTTCTCCGGCGCCAACATGCTCTCGGTCAACAGCGGCACCACCGCCACCACCGCGTCCGACGTCAAGGTCGTCTCCGCCTTCACCCGCGACGCGACCGGCACGGCCTCGATCTCGACCATCGACGTCAACGTCGAGAACATCAAGCTTTACGAAGCCGGCACCGCTGCCGGCGTCAACAAGGGCATCCTCGATTCCAACCGCGTCGTCAGCGTGGCCGGTGCTGTCTCCGAGGTTGCTGCGGCTGACGCAGTCGTGCTCGGCACCTTCAGCCAGACCGACACCTTCACGGTGGCGGCAATGGAGCTGACCAACGGCACGTTGTTCGCCAACGACGCCCAGATCAGCCAGATGCTCAGCGTCGTCGAAAGCGCGCTCAAGGACATGAACACGGCCGCCACCAACCTCGGCGCCGCCAAGAACCGCATCGAGTTGCAGAAAGCCTTCACCTCGAGCCTGATGGACTCCATCGATCGCGGCGTCGGCCAGCTCGTCGACGCCGACATGAACAAGGAATCGACCCGCCTGCAGGCCATCCAGGTCCAGCAGCAGCTCGGCATCCAGGCTCTGTCGATCGCCAACGGCAACTCGCAGACCATCCTGTCGCTGTTCCGCGGCTAACGCCCGAACCGTTCCAGGCAACATGATTTCCGGCATCGGGCCGCATCGCAAGATGCGGCCCGATTGCTTTTGCACAGTCTATCTGGGGAAAATTCAGGCAAAGCGGCGCTCCGGCCGGGGGTTAACCATGCCGCTTAGAGCTTTGGTAGCGAGTCTCCGACAGGTTGTCCGCTATGGCGGGTGACCTTCTGGTCATGGGCATGATGCCGCTCCGCCATACCGGCCAACCCGGTATGTCCCTGTATTTTGCATTTCCTAGGGGCGTATTTCCCATGTCCAGCATCAATACCAACGCGTCGGCAATGACGGCGCTGCAAACGCTTGCAGCGACCAACAAGGCGCTCAACACCACCCAGGGCCGCATCGCCACGGGCCTTCGCGTCGCCGAAGCTTCCGACAACGCCGCCTACTGGTCGATCGCAACGACCATGCGGTCCGACAACAAGGCGCTTTCGACGGTCCAGGATTCGCTCGGTCTCGGCGCCTCGAAGGTCGACACCGCCTACACCGGCATGAACAAGTCGATCGAGACCCTGAACGAGATCAAGGTCAAGCTCGTCGCCGCCACCGGCGCGTCGGCTGCCGACAAGGCCAAGATCGACACCGAGGTCAAGGCACTGCAGAAGCAGCTCAAGGCTTATGCCGACGGCGCCACCTTCTCCGGCACCAACATGCTCTCGGTCGACTCCTCGGCTGCCGCCACGGTCGGCACCGCCGCACCGGTCAAGATCGTCTCCGCCTTCAACCGCAGCGCCGCAGGCACGGCCTCGATCTCGACCATCGACGTCGACGTCAACGCGCTCAAGCTCTATGACGCTGCCGGCGCTGCCGACAACGCCCATGCCGGCCTGCTCGACGCCCAGCGCACCAGCGACGGCGCGCGGGTCGCCGAAGCCGACATCCAGGCGCCGACCCTTGGCGTCGCCTCGGCTGCCGGCGACACCTACAGCGTCGCCACCATGGCGCTGGTCAGCGGTGCAACGGCGGCGAGCGACACCCAGATCGGTGACATGCTCGGCGTCGTCGAAGCGGCTCTCAAGGACATGAACACGGCCGCCACCAATCTCGGCGCCGCCAAGAACCGCATCGAGCTGCAGAAGACCTTCACCTCGAGCCTGATGGACTCCATCGATCGCGGTGTCGGCCAGCTCGTCGACGCCGACATGAACAAGGAGTCGACCCGYCTGCAGGCCATCCAGGTCCAGCAGCAGCTCGGCATCCAGGCYCTGTCGATCGCCAACGGCAACTCGCAGTCGATCCTGTCGCTGTTCCGCGGCTAATCGAACCGTTCCAGGCAACAAGACTTCCCGGGTCGGGCCGCATCGCAAGATGCGGCCCGATTGCTTTTGTCGGTATAAAAATAAGCGATTCCAACAAGTTAATTGAAATTAACTACAATTGTTAGCAATTTGGTAGCCACANATCGAGCTGCAGAAGACCTTCACCTCGAGCCTGATGGACTCCATCGATCGCGGTGTCGGCCAGCTCGTCGACGCCGACATGAACAAGGAGTCGACCCGCCTGCAGGCCATCCAGGTCCAGCAGCAGCTCGGCATCCAGGCCCTGTCGATCGCCAACGGCAACTCGCAGACCATCCTGTCGCTGTTCCGCTGATCCGATCGCATCCGTCGATCTGAAGAACGGGCCGCATCGCAAGATGCGGCCCGTTTGCTTTTTGGCATTCGCCTCCTTGCACGAAAACTACGCTCCATCTCCGCTTTCCAAAGTATACCAAGTATATAATCTAGAGAGCTTCCGCTCATCTTTGAAATATACACAATTTGGTAGGGATTATCGTGAACACTCATGTCCATGGCGGGTGATCGTTGGATCATGGGCATGATGCCGCTCCGCCATACCGGCCAACCCGGTATGTCCCTGTACTTTTTGCATTTTCCTAGGGGCGTATTTTCCCATGTCCAGCATCAATACCAATGCCGCCGCAATGACGGCGCTGCAGACCCTTGCCGCCACCAACAAGGCGCTCAACACCACCCAGGGCCGCATTGCCACCGGCCTCCGCGTCGCCGAGGCTTCCGACAACGCCGCCTACTGGTCGATCGCCACCACCATGCGTTCGGACAACAAGGCGCTCTCGACGGTCCAGGATTCGCTCGGTCTCGGCGCGTCGAAGGTCGACACCGCCTATACCGGCATGAACAAGTCGATCGACACCCTCAACGAGATCAAGGTCAAGATCGTCGCCGCCACCGGCGCCTCCCCTGCCGACAAGGCCAAGATCAACACCGAGATCAAGGCGCTGCAGAAGCAGCTCAAAGCCTATGCCGACGGCGCCACCTTCTCGGGCGCCAACTTCCTGTCCGTGTCCTCGGACAAGACCGCGGCCGGTGCCGCTGCCGCCGCTGCCGGCACCGCGGTTCAGGCCGATGCCAAGATCGTCTCGGCTTTCAACCGCAACGCGGCCGGTTCGGCTTCGATCTCGACCATCGACGTCAAGGTCGAGAACATCAAGCTGTTCGACACCAACACCGCAAACCCCACCTACGTCAAGAATGCCGGCATCCTCGACCGCCAGACAGCGATCTGGGATTCGGCTGCCGCACAGGCTGCCTATGACAAGGCCTATGCCGCATCGGTGGCCGGCGGCGGTGCCGATACGGCCGCGCACACGGCCGGTGCGGCTGCCGCCGTGCTGCCTGCATCGGGCGGCGTCGTCGGTGCAACCTCGACCGCGGGCGTTTCAGTCGTCAATTTCGACATCACCACTGTCGGCGACCAGTTCATGGCCGGCCTGCTCGGCAAGGTCGAGACCGCGCTCAAGCAGATGAACACGGCTGCCACCGATCTCGGCGCCGCCAAGAACCGCATCGAGCTGCAGAAGACCTTCACCTCGAGCCTGATGGACTCCATCGATCGCGGTGTCGGCCAGCTCGTCGACGCCGACATGAACAAGGAGTCGACCCGTCTGCAGGCCATCCAGGTCCAGCAGCAGCTCGGTATCCAGGCTCTGTCGATCGCCAACGGCAACTCGCAGACCATCCTGTCGCTGTTCCGCGGCTAACGCCCGAACCGTTTCAGGCAACAAGACTTCCCGGGTCGGGCCGCATCGCAAGATGCGGCCCGATTGCTTTTGCACAGTCTATCTGTGGAATATCCAAGCAAAACGACACCCCGTCCGGGGGTTAACCATGCCGCTTAGAGCTTTGGTAGCGAGTCTCCTACAGGTTACCGGGCATGACGGGTGACCTTCTGGTCATGGGCATGATGCCTCTCCGTCATACCGGCCGATCCGGTATGTCCCTGTATTTTGCATTTTCCTAGGGGCGTTATTCCCATGTCCAGCATCAATACCAATGCGTCGGCAATGACCGCGCTGCAGACCCTCGCCGCCACCAACAAGGCGCTGAACACCACCCAGGGCCGCATCGCCACGGGTCTCCGCGTCGCCGAAGCTTCCGACAACGCTGCCTACTGGTCGATCGCCACCACCATGCGTTCGGACAACAAGGCACTCTCGACGGTCCAGGATTCGCTCGGTCTCGGCGCCTCGAAGGTCGACACCGCCTACACCGGCATGAACAAGGCCATCGACACCCTCAACGAGATCAAGGTCAAGCTCGTCGCCGCCAACGGCGCCTCGGGTGCCGACAAGGAAAAGATCAACACCGAGATCCAGGCGTTGCAGAGCCAGCTGAAGGCCTATGCTGACGGCGCGACCTTCTCCGGCACCAACATGCTCTCGACCAACGGTGCGGCTGCCGCTGCCGACGTCAAGATCGTCTCGGCCTTCAACCGCGACGCGGCCGGTTCGGCTTCGATCTCGACCATCGACGTCAAGGTCGAGAACATCAAGCTGTTCGAAGCCGGTGCTGCCCCCAAGGGCATCCTCGACAAGACCCGCGACGCGACCGGCGCCGCAGCGGCAGGAACGGCCGTTTCCGGCATCGCCCTGACCGCTGCCACCACCGACACCGTTGTCGGTGAACACCTGCAGCGCGTCGAAGCGGCGCTGAAGGAAATGAACACCGCCGCCACCGACCTCGGCGCTGCCAAGAACCGCATCGAGCTGCAGAAGACCTTCACCTCGAGCCTGATGGACTCCATCGATCGCGGTGTCGGCCAGCTCGTCGACGCCGACATGAACAAGGAGTCGACCCGTCTGCAGGCCATCCAGGTCCAGCAGCAGCTCGGCATCCAGGCTCTGNGCCAAGAACCGCATCGAGCTGCAGAAGACCTTCACCTCGAGCCTGATGGACTCCATCGATCGCGGTGTCGGCCAGCTCGTCGACGCCGACATGAACAAGGAGTCGACGCGCCTGCAGGCCATCCAGGTCCAGCAGCAACTCGGCATCCAGGCCCTGTCGATCGCCAACGGCAACTCGCAGACCATCCTGTCGCTGTTCCGCTGATCCGATCGCATCCGTCGATCTGAAGCTCGGGCCGCATCGTAAGATGCGGCCCGATTGCTTTTCTCCCCTGCCCAGGGCCGCCGTCGCGACGACGCGAGCCCCGCGCAAGCTCCCTCCGGGATAAGTTCCGCCGCGTCATCGGCCGCGCTTCCACGCATCGGCCACGCCAGCCTTAATCGGTCGTTAACCATGAAACGCTAGTTATGGTTAACCAATTGCTAGGGCGATCCTGCGCGGCACGCGGGTTTCAGAGGGGGTATTTCGATGTCCAGTATCATGACCAACGCTTCGGCCCTGACCGCGCTTCAGAGCCTCAACACCACCAACAAGGCGCTTCAGACCACGCAGGCCCGCATCTCGACCGGCTACCGGGTTGCCGAAGCGATGGACAACGCCGCCTACTGGTCCATCGCCACCACGATGCGCTCCGACAACCAGGCGCTCTCCACCGTGCAGGACGCGCTCGGTCTCGGCGCTTCCAAGGTCGACACCGCCTACACCGGCATGAACAAGGTTCTGGAGACCGTCGACCAGATCAAGATCAAGCTCGTCGCCGCCTACAGCGCCAGCGATTCCGACAAGGCCAAGATCCAGACCGAGATCGAGGCGCTCCAGGGCCAGATCAAGTCCTACGCCGATGCCGCCACCTTCTCCGGCACCAACTTCCTGTCGGTGACGTCGAAGCAGGTCGCCGCCGCCAATGACGGCGTGCAGGCCGACGCCAAGATCGTCTCGGCCTTCAACCGCGCCGCCGACGGCAAGGTCACGCTCGGCACGATCGACGTCGATATCGAGGGCGTCAAGCTGTTCGATTCCGGCCTGGCCGCCGAGGTCAAGAATGCCGGCCATCTCGACCGCAAGACCTCGGTCTATGCAACCGCTGCGGCCCAGACCCAGTACGACACGGCCTACGCCGCTTCGATCGCCGGCGGCGGCACCGACATCGCGGCGCACACCGCAGGCCTGGCCGCCGTCACCGGCACGCCGGCAAGGGTCGACAACGTCTCGGTCCACAATCTTGACATCATGGCGACCGGCGTGACCAACGACATCATCAACCAGATGATCTCCAAGGTCGACGAAGTGCTCAAGGATCTGACCGATGTCGCCACCACGCTCGGCGCGGCCAAGAAGCAGATCGACCTGCAGAAAGGCTTCACCACCAGCCTGATGGACTCCATCGACCGTGGCGTCGGCCAGCTCGTCGATGCCGACATGAACAAGGAATCGACCCGCCTGCAGGCGCTGCAGGTGCAGCAGCAGCTCGGCATCCAGGCGCTGTCGATCGCCAATTCGAACTCGCAGAACATCCTGGCGCTGTTCAAGAGCTGATCGGCTTCTGAAACACCCCTTCTTCTTCGATGGGCCGCGCCTCGTGCGCGGCCCATATCATTTTCGCACAAGCTTCGAGGTCTAGGGTCTCCCCGGAAGATATTGCGGGGAACCTACGCACGTGCCCGAACAGCTACAGAGCATAGTCGCCAACTTCAGGAGCTTTGGCCCGCGCCGGCTCGCCATTTTGGGCGGCATCGCGGCGTTGGTCCTCGCCGTCGTCGGCGTGGCGTCGGTCTATCTCAACCGGCCGGCCTACGAGACGCTCTATGTCGGGCTCGAACGTTCCGACGTGAACCAGATCGGCATGGTACTCGGCGAAGCCGGCATCGGCTTCGACGTCGCCTCCGACGGCACCACCGTCCTGGTACCTGCCGGCCAGACCGCGCAGGCGCGCATGCTGCTTGCTGAAAAGGGCCTGCCCACCAGCGCCAATGCCGGCTACGAGCTCTTCGACAATGTCGGCTCGCTCGGCCTCACCTCCTTCATGCAGCAGGTCACCCGCGTCCGTGCTCTGGAAGGCGAGATCGCCCGCACCATCCAGTCGATCACCGGCATCAAGGCCGCCCGCGTCCACATCGTCATGTCCGAGCGCGCCAATTTCCGCCGCGACGAGCAGAAACCTTCGGCCTCCGTCGTCATCCGCGCCTCCAGCCTCGACGCCGACAAGAGCGCGATGTCGATCCGCCACCTCGTCGCTGCCGCCGTGCCCGGCCTCGACGCCGAACGCGTGACCGTGCTTGATTCGAGCGGCAACCTGCTTGCGGCGGGCGACGACCCCAACAATTCGAGTGCCGCCCGCTCCATCGGCGTCGAGCGCACCGTCGAGACCCAGATCGAGGACAACATCCGCCGCGCGCTCGCTGCCTATCTCGGACCCGACAATTTCCGCGCCAGCGTCAAGGCCGACGTCAACACCGACTCGCGCCAGACCGAAGAAACCATCTTCGATCCGGAATCGCGCGTCGAACGCTCCGTCCAGGTCGTCCGCGCCAACGAGAACTCCAACCAGAAGCAGTCCGCCACCCCGGCCACCGTCGAGCAGAACCTGCCCGATGCCGAAGCCACCGCCACCGACGGACCGCAATCGACCTCGGCCAGCGACCGCAAGGAAGAGATCACCAACTACGAGATGAACTCGAAGCGCATCGCGACCGTCTCGAACGGCTATTCGGTGACCAAGATGTCGATCGCCGTCGTCGTCAACCAGCAACGCCTCGCCACCATCCTCGGCAAGGACGCCACGCCGGAAGCCATCGCTGCCCGCGTCGCCGACATCCAGAAGATGGTGATCTCGGCCACCGGCTTCGACGAAAAGCGCGGCGACCTGATCAACGTCTCGGCGGTCGAGTTCATCGACGGCCTCGACGGAGTGGAAATCGACAGCCCCGGCGTCCTCGCTTCCGTCGGCCAGCACGCCGGCACGCTGATCAACGCAGCCGCCTTCATCGTCGTCGTCTTCCTCGTCGCCTTCTTCGGCCTGCGCCCGCTGGCGACGGCCCTGTCGAAGCCGGTCCCCGCAGCCATCGCCGGCCCCAGCTTCGACGAAGTGCAGCGGTCGCTGCCGACGCCGGATGCCGGTTCCGCCACCGCCGAGGCGCCTCCCGCGCTGCCCGGCGCGCGGCCCACCGCCATCGACGACCTGCGCAACAAGCTGCGTCCCGCCCCGCAGGATCGCCTCGCCCGCATGGTCGACATCAATGAAGAACGCACCGCACTGATCCTGCGCAAGTGGGCTGCCCAGGAAGTCGCCGCCTGATGTCGATTGCCGCACTTTTCGAAAGGCTGACCGACTTCGCGCCGCTGGCCGCAAATGCCCCCGACGCCGTGGCCCCGGCCCCCAGCGCCTATCCCAAGGCCGTTCCCGAGCCTGACATCCCGGCCATCGTCGCCGCTGCGGTCGCCACCGCCGAGACCGAGCTGGCGATGCGCCTCGACAGCGAGCATCAGGCCGCCCTCGAGGCCGAGCGCCAGCGCCATGCTTCCGAACTGGCGGGCCTGGGCGCCCGCTTCGGCACCGACATCGGCGCCGTCATCGGCGCCCGCATCGCCGAGATGGAGACCCGTGTCGTCCACCTCGCCACCGACGCCGCTGCCCGCGTCGTCGCCGGCCTCGTCAGCGACGACATCGCCACCCGTTCGATCGATGCCCTTGCCGCCGCGATCCTGTCGGCCACCGCCGACCGCGACGCCGTGCGCATCAAGGTCAGCGGCCCGCAATTCCTGTTCGACGCGCTGGCCACCGCCATCGGCGACCGTGCCGAAAACATCGACTTCAGCGAGGCGGTCGGCTTCGACCTCAGCGTCTCGATCGATGACAACCTGTTCGAGACCCGCCTCGGCGAGTGGTCGTCCGCCCTGACCGAGACCTTGCCATGAGCGTTGCCGACGGCTCCGAGCCGCGCCACGAGATAGTCATCGTCCGGCGCGCCCATTCCGACCACGACGAAGCCCATCACGGCGGCGTCTGGAAGATCGCCTTCGCCGACTTCATGACGGCGATGATGTGTTTCTTCCTCGTCATGTGGCTGATCAGCGCCGCCAACGAGCAGACCAAGGCTGCCGTGGCGAGCTACTTCAACCCGGTCAAGCTCGTCGACCGCAACGCCAGCCGCAAGGGCCTCGAAGAACTCGGCGACGGCCCCAATTCGGTCGGCCTGACCGCCGAGGACCCGCAGGAAGTCAGCGGCAAGGCCGGCGCCGACGGGCGCGGCAATGCCGGCCCCGCGACGGAACAGAATTCGCAGGATTCCGCCGCCGTCATCAAGCGCTCCGACGAACACCTGTTCAACGACCCGTATGCCGTGCTGGCCGAGATCGCCCAGGACACCGGCACCAAGGCCAACGTCTCGGAACGCGGCGAAGGCGGCATGCAGATCGCCGGCCCGTCCAGCGGCGCCTCCGGCGGCGAAGCCTATCGCGATCCCTTCGCGCCGGATTTCTGGACCGAGCAGGTCGCCACGCCCATCGCCGAGGCAAGCGCCGAGCGCGCGGCCATCGAGGGCGAGCCGGCCAAGCCCGGCGACAAGACCGAGCGTTCCGCCAGATCGGAACCGGTGAAGGCGCCAGAATCCAGGACCGAACCCCAGGCCGAGGTCGCCGAGCATCGGTCGCCGCTCGACATCGCGCCCGGCAACCCAGTCGCCGAGGGCACCAAGCCGGGCGAAGCACCGAAGGCCGAGACCGTCGAGGCCGAGGCGCCGGCCGACAGGCCGAAGCCAAGCGACGCGCCGAGCCAGCACACCATCGGCGAAGCCGACTCCATCCGGCGCGAACTCGCCGAGGCGATCAAGTCGGGCACCAACCTGCCCGACGGCCTGTCCGTCGTCGCCACCGACAAGGGCGTCGTCATCTCGGTCACCGAGCAGTTCGACTTCGGCATGTTCGAGATCGGCTCGGCCGTGCCGCGCAAGCAGCTCGTGCTGGCCATGGAAAAGATCGCCAGGACGATTACCGCCCACGAAGGCAACGTCTCGATCAACGGCCACACCGACGCCCGCCCCTTCCGCGGCGGCGGCTACGACAACTGGCGGCTGTCGACCGCGCGTGCCCATTCGGCCTATTACATGCTGGTGCGTGCAGGGCTCGACGAGAAGCGCATCGTCGAGGTCGCCGGCTTCGCCGACCGCAAGCTGAAGGACACGGCGGAGCCGTTCTCGGCCACCAACCGCCGCATCGAGATCCTGCTGGAGCGCTCTGAATGAGGCTCGCGGCGACCCTCTCCGGCGCAGCGCTGATCGCCCTGCTTGTGGCGACGGCGCCGGAGCACGCACGCGCCGCCGAGGCGCCGGCGCTCGAGCCCTACCAGATGGTGCGCTGCCTGCAGCTGGTTCAGGACCGCATCGCCGCCGGCGACCAGGCCTCGCTGCCGATGCAGCGCCGCCTGCTCGAAATGACCGACGAGAACATGCGCGCCGCCAGCCCCGCCGCATTCAAGGAGCCGAAGAACTTTCGCGCCCTGCTGATCTACGCCATGAGCGGCGGCAACCCGCTGACCATCGAGCAGGTCGTCTCCCGCCTCACCCTCGAAGAGGCCGACCAGGCGCTCGCGCAAGGCATCATCGACTATCTCAGGGGCAAGCCCAAGGGCACCGTCGAAGCTCTCGCCTCGGTCGATCCGCTGACCCAGATCTCCGAACTCGGCGCCTTCCTGGCGCTGGTCAAGGGCTCGGTCAGCATCGCCCAGGAGCCCGAGCGGGCGATGAAGCTGTTCGACCAGGCCCGGCTGCTCAGCCCCGGCACGCTCGTCGAGGAAGCCGCCCTGCGCCGCTCGGTGGCGCTCGCCCCCCGGCTCGAGGACGGCGCTCGCTTCCTGCGCAGCTCGACCCAGTACGTCCGCTACTACCTGCGCTCGCCCTATGCCAGCCAGTTCGCCGACGCCTTCGTCGCCGGCATCGTCACCCTGCATGCCTCGATCAGCCTCGACACCGTGGGCGAGATCACCGCGATGATGGATGCCGAGCAGGAGAAGGTCGTCTACCTCCGCGTCGCCCGGCGCGCCGCGATCGACGGGTTGACCGAACTCTCCGCCTTCGCCGCCGCCAGGGCCGAGCAGGGGCGCGACGGCCAGCGCAACGACGCCGATCCCCGCACCCAGCTTTATTCCGGCCTGTCGTCGGTCACCTCCGGCTCGGCCGACGACATGCTGGGCAAGCTTGGCGGCATCGACCGCGACAAGCTGTCCAAGGGCGACCGCGCCTTGCTCGACGCCGTCGAGGCGGTCGCGTCCGAACTGACCTCGGCCCTGCCCGCCGCGCCCGATGCCAAGCCAAAACCGGTCGACATCGGCGACCTGCCGCCGGCTTCGATCGACATCGCACCGCCCCCGGCCGATCCGATGGTGCCCGACGCCGCCGAAGCGCCCGCGCCCGAAACGCAGCCGGCGACCACGGTCCAGCAGCCCGCAGTGGCGCCCGCCGTTGCGGCCGCGCCGAGGGTCGGCCCCAGGGTGGTGCCGCTTACGGCATCGCCGCAACCGGCAGCCGCCGAACCGACGACGGCCGACACAGCGCCCACAGAGGCCGAAAACCCCAAGGTCATCGAAGCGCGCCGCACGCTCGAAGCCATAGACCAACTGCTCGGAGTCTCCCCCAAATGACCGACGCCATCCGCTCGGCACTGGCGGGCCCGCTCGCCTCGCAATCATCCGCCGCCGATCGCAACGCCTTCGCCGGCAACGACGACCAGGGCGATTTCGACCGTGCCCTGGCAGCCCCGCAAAAGGGCGACCAGAAGGCCGAGGACAAACGCCACGCCGCCGGGCCGCCGCATGAGCAGCGCTGGCACAAGCTGGCCGAGCGGCTGGCCGCGCGCGACCCGCGCGTGGCGGAGCCCGGCGACGACGCAACCGACGCCAGGCCGACCATGCATGGAGAACAAGCCGAAGCCCCCGAACCGCCGCTTGCCGAGGCATCGCCCAAGGAACCCGCCAGCTCCGACAAGCCGGCCGAAACGGCCTTGCCGCTGGTGCTTGCTCTGAGCGAACTGCGCAAGGCAGGCAGCCAGGCGGCCAGCGCCGGCCCGGCCGATGCACCCGCCACCGAGGCCGGAACCGGCCTCGAACAGGCCAGCCTCGCCGCCGACGCTCCGGACAGCGAGCCGCGCCTCGTCGGCAACGCACCGTCGCGGGCTGCGGCCTCCGGCACCGCATTGCCGCCCGGCATGTCGGCCGCCGCCGAAACACCGGCGCTTGCCGATGCGTCGTCCGCATCGTCCGCTCCCGCCGGATCGGCAATCGGCGATGCCGAAACCGAAAAGCCGGCGCGCCCGGTTGCCTCCCGGCAGCCCGACCAGGCGACCGCCGCCAACCGCGTCAGCGTCATTTCCGAGCAGGCGATCCCCGCCCCGGCCACCTCCGTCGCCAACGGCACGGCTGGCGCGCTGGCGATGGACATCGCCTCCTCCGCGCCGCGCCACACCGCTGCCGCCGCCACCGTCCAGCAGCTCCAGGCCAGCGCCGCAAACGCACCTGCCGCCCAGGTCCTGAAGATCCAGCTGCGGCCCGTCGAATTGGGCATGGTGACGGCCAGCCTGCACCTCGCCGGAGAACAACTTTCGGTTGAAATCGAAGTCGAGAACGCCGAGGCCTATCACCGTCTCTCGGCCGACCGCGAAGCGATCGGCAACGCCCTTCGCGGCCTCGGTTTCGACGTCGACCGCGTCACCATCATGCAGCCCCAGTCGCCCGCCCAGGCGCAGGCACGCAGCGACGGCAGCGGCCTTTCCTCCGGTTCCGGTGGCCGCGAGCAGCCGGCCTTCCAGTCGGACGGAATGGGCGGTGAAGGTGGCAACTCAGGCAATGGACGTCCCGGCGGGAGAGCGGCAAATGAAGAAGCCAATGTACGCAACATCTCGTCGCCTCGCACGGATCGTCCTGGCAGCAGCCGCTATATCTAGTGCCGCGACCGGCCTGGCCGCTGCGGCTGCCAATCCTTGCGAGCCGGAGATCCTGCGCGCCGCCGACCGCTATGGCGTGCCGGTCGGCATCCTCTATGCCGTCGGCCTCACCGAAACCGGCAGGAAGGGAAGCTTGCAGCCCAACGCATTGAATATAGAAGGAAAAGCCGTCTTTCCGGGAAGTGCTGCCGAAGCCGTTGCCGCCTTCGAGGCTGCCCGCGGCGAAGGCAAGACGCTCATCGACCTCGGCTGCATGCAGATCAACCACCGTTATCACGCCGCCGAGTTTCGCAGCGTGCGCGACATGCTCGACCCGCGCCGCAACGTCGACTATGCCGCGCGTTTCCTGGTCAGCCTGCACAGCCGCCACGAGTCCTGGTCGATGGCCGTCGCGCGCTATCACGCAGGCCCCGACAACGACCCCGCGCAGAAGCGCTACGTCTGCCGCGTCATCGCCAACATGGTCGCCACCGGCTTCGGCCGCTGGACCGAAAACGCCAGGTCCTTCTGCAACCCCTAGGCGGTTTCGCGCCACGCTGAACCGGCCACGAACCGAGACCCCGCCCACATCGCCGACCTGAAGCCCGGATGCACGCATGTCGTGCAACCGTTTCAACCCATGCGAGTCCGGACTCCCAAAAAAATAGCGGCAAGAATTCACGATTGGTCGCCTTGGTCTCGACCCATTACCGATTGGTTAACGGGGCATTTTTTCTGATTCGGAGGCGGGGCCGATGATTGTTGTTGTCGACGAGCGCGAGCTCGTCACCAAGGGCTATAATTCACTTTTCGACAGGGAAGGCGTGGCTTGCGCGGGCTTCCGTTCGGGCGAGTTCGGCGAATGGGTCGAAAGCGCTCCCGAAGAAGATCTGCGCTCGGTGCGCGCCTTTCTCATCGGCGACTGCAACGAGGGTTCCATCTCTCCGCGCCAGCTGCGCGACCGCTCCAAGGCGCCGGTGATCGCGCTCTCCGAGCAGAACAATCTCGAAAACACGCTCAAGCTTTTCGAATCCGGCGTCGACGACGTCATTCGCAAGCCGGTGCACATTCGCGAAATCCTGGCCCGCATCTCGGCGATCCGCCGCCGCGCCCAGGAAGACACCGGCTTCACCCAGATCGGCGCCATGCGCATCTTCATGGATGGCCGCGATCCCGAGATCGACGGCCAGCCAATGCCGCTGCCGCGCCGTGAGCGCCGCATCCTCGAGTATCTCGCAAGCAACAGCGGCCGCCGCGTCACCAAGACCCAGGTCTTCAACGCCATCTATGGTGTCTTCGACGAAGAAGTCGAAGAAAATGTCGTCGAAAGCCACATCTCCAAGCTGCGCAAGAAACTGCGCGAGCGTCTCGGCCACGATCCGATCGATTCAAAACGCTTTCTTGGCTACCGGCTCGTCGTCTGACCAGCCTCGCGCAAGACATGTTGCGTAGTTTTGTTTCGTGGCATGAGATTTGGAGAGACCACCGATGAGCCTCTATGGAATGATGCGGACTGGCGTGTCGGGGATGAACTCCCAGGCGAACCGTCTGTCGACGGTCGCTGACAACATCGCCAATTCGAGCACCACCGGCTACAAGCGGGCCTCGACCGAATTCTCGTCCCTGGTCCTGCCAAGCACGGCCGGCAGCTACAATTCCGGCGGCGTCACCACCACGGTGATCAACTCGATCAGCAAGCAGGGCGCCCTGCAGTACACCACCTCGGTCACCGACCTCGCCATCGACGGCGACGGCTTCTTCGTTGTCGAGGATGCCGGCGGCACCACCTTCCTGACCCGTGCCGGCGCCTTCGTGCCCGACAAGGATGGCTATCTCGTCAACACCGCGGGCTACAGGCTCCAGGGTTGGGATCTGAGCCAGGGGCCCCGGCCGGGCGCGCCGATCGACCCCAGCCAGATCGACGCGATCAAGATCGACGACACGACGCTCCAGTGGGCGCCGAGCGAGAACGGCACGTTCACGGCCAACCTGCCGCGCGATGCGGTCATCGTCCCGGCGGCCAACTTGCCGTCGGCCAACGCCGCCACCGCGGCCTACACCGCAAAATCTTCGCTTGTCGCCTACAACAGCGCCGGCGGACAGATGATCCTCGATGTCTACATGACCAAGACGGCCGCAGGCACCTGGGAAGTCGCGGTCTTCGATCAGTCGCAGGCAACGGCCGGCGGCTTCCCCTACACGGGCGGCGCGCTTTCCACCGAGACGCTCGACTTCGACGCCACCGGCAAGCTGACCGGCACGAGCGCCACCGACATCACCTTGACCGTGCCGGGCGGCGCCTCGCTGACCATCGACTTGTCGAAGATGTCTCAGGCCGATGCCGACTACAGCGTTTCCAAGGCCGTCCTCGACGGCAGCCCGCCCAGCAAGATCGAGCGCATCGAGATCGACAAGGACGGCACCGTCTACGCCCAGTATGCCAACGGCTCGATGAAGGCGCTGTTCTCCATCCCCATGGCCAACGTGCCGAGCCCCGACAAGCTGACCGTCATCTCCGGCAACGTCTTCGCCCAGGGCGCGGAATCCGGCGCCGTCACCATCGGCTGGCCGACCGAAGGCAAGAACGGCAAGGTTGTCTCCGGCGCGGTCGAGAACTCCAACGTCGACATTGCCGAAGAACTCACCGCCATGATCGAGTCGCAGCGCAACTACACGGCCAATTCCAAGGTCTTCCAAACCGGCGCCGACCTCATGGACGTCCTCGTCAACCTGAAGAGATAGGACTGACGGGCCCTAGCCCGCGAAAGATCCCGCATGTCCCTGACGTCTGCCCTCAACATCGCCCAATCTGCGCTTCTCCACACGTCGCGCCAGACCAGCACCGTTTCCCGCAACGTCTCGGAAGCGCAGAATCCGGACTACGCGCGCCGCTCCGCCATGCTGGCAAGCACCGGCCCCGGTGCGCGCGTCGTCGAGATACAGCGGGCGACCAACGAACTTCTGTTCCGTCAGAACCTGTCGGCGCTCGCCTCCTTCTCGGGCCAGAACACGCTCTTCGAGGGCCTGCAGAAGCTCGCCCTCGACGTCAACGGCAGCGACAACGCCGGCTCGCCGGCGACCGCGCTCGGCAAGTTCCAGCAGGCGCTGCAATTCTACGCCGCCTCGCCGTCCAACCAGAACCTCGGCGTGGCCGCTATCGACGCCGCCCGCCAGGTGGTCCGCACGCTCAACGACGGCTCCAGCGCGATCCAGCGTTTCCGCACCGAGACCGACAGCGAAATCGCCACCACCGTCGACGACCTGAACCGGCTGCTGGCCGACTTCGAGCAGGCCAACAAGGCAATCATCGCCGGCACCCGCACCGGCCGCGACGTCAACGATTCGCTCGACCAGCGCGACGCCATCCTGAAGAAGATCTCCGAGATCGTGCCGATCTCGACCTTCAAGCGTAGCGACAATGACATGGTCATCACGACGGCCGACGGTTCGACATTGTTCGAAACCGTACCGCGCGTCGTCAGCTTCTCGCCTTCGCCCGGCTACGCCCCGGGCGCCGCCGGCAACAAGATCTACATCGACGGCGTACCGGTCCAGCCCGGCACCGGCGCCAACACCGACGCGGCGGGCAAGCTTGCAGGCCTCGTCCAGTTGCGCGACAGCGTCGCCGTCACGATGCAGGCCCAGCTTGACGAGACGGCGCGCGGCCTGATCACCGCATTCTCCGAAACCGCGCCCGCCCTTGCCGACCAGGCCGGCCTGTTCACCTGGTCCGGCGGACCGGCGGTCCCCGGTACGATGGTCAACGGCCTCGCCCGTTCGATCCGCCTCAATCCGGCCGTCGACCCGGCTGCCGGCGGCGATCCCAAGCTGCTGCGCGACGGCGGCATCAACGGCGCTGCCTACAACAAGAACCCCGGAGCCAGCGCCTCCTACGCCGAACTGCTGATCTCCTATGGCGACCGCATCGACCAGACCATGAGTTTCGATCCGGCCGCTGGCATCAGCGCCTCGTCGAGCCTCAGCAGCTTCACCACCAACTCGGTCGGCTGGTTCGAGGGCATGCGCAAGCAGGCCGCCAGCGCGTCCGAGTCCAAGGAAGCGCTCGCCGTGCGCACGGCCGAGGCGCTGTCCAACGAGACGTCGGTCAATGTCGACGTCGAAATGTCGCTCCTGCTCGAACTCGAGCAATCCTACCAGGCCTCGGCGCGGCTCATCAAAGCGGTCGACGAGATGCTGTCGGCGCTGCTTGCGGCGGTGAGGTAGGCGATGAAAACCACCTTCGTCTCTTCCGCCGCCGTAACCAACGCACTGCGCTATTCGCTGCTGCGCCAGCAGTCGGAATTGGCCAAGGCACAGAAGGAAGCCTCGACCGGCTTCGTCGCCGACACCGGACTGGCGCTCGGCGCCCGCACCGCGCAGTCGGTCACGCTGCATCGCGACCTCGAACGGCTCGGCGGCATCGTCGATTCCAACGGGCTGGTGTCGGCCCGGCTTTCGGCGACGCAGAAGGCCTTGAACCAGGTCGGCGGCGCGGCCCAGGCCTTCCTCTCGAGCCTGACCAGCAGTGCCTCGGGCGATGCCGCCTACGCGCTCACCCAGAAGAGCGGACGTGCCACACTCGACACGCTGACCTCGGTGCTCAACACCAGCCTCAACGGCGAATACCTGTTCTCCGGCACCAACACCGACGTCAAGCCGATCAACGACTTCAAGCCGGGCTCGGCGACCAAGGTGGCCTTCGACGCGGCCTTCGCCGGCTATTTCGGCTTCAACCAGAACCATGCCGACGCGCAGGACATCACCGCCGCCGACATGACCAACTTCATGTCCACCGTCGTCGAGCCGATGTTCCTCGGCGCAGGCTGGCAGGCACCCGGCAGCCCCTGGTCGAACGCCACCAACCAGGGCATCACCAGCCGCATCACGCTCAACGAAACCACCGAGACCTCGGTCAGCGCCAACAACGAGGGCATCCGCAAGATCGCCATGTCGGCCGCCATCATCAGCGACCTGCTCGACAGCAATGTCGGCAACGCCGCGCGCGGCGCCCTGGTCACGCACGCCGTCTCGAGCATCGGCGAGGCCATCAGCGACATCGGCCAGCTGGAAGCCCAGACCGGCATCATCGAGCAGCGCGTCAAGAACGCCACCGACCGCATCAACGTGCAGGTCGATCTGTACGAGCGCTACATCCTCGATACCGAAGGCGTTGACTACTACGTGGCTTCGGCGCGCGTCGCCGACCTGGTTTCGCAAATCGACAGATCCTACGCGCTGACCGCGCGCATCCAGCAGCTCAGCCTGATGAAGTATCTCTGACCTGACCGGCAACACACGGGACGCATATGTATCAATTCTCCTATGCCGATATCCAGACCGACTCCGTCGCCGACGCGCGGGATCGCGAACGTCAGCTTCTCACGCGCTCGATCGACATGCTGACCACGGCCAGCGAGGTCGGGACCGATTCCAACGAGGCCATCGCCGCGTTGAACTTCACCAACCGCGTGTGGACGTCGCTGCTCGACGACCTCGGCAGTCCGGAGAACGAGCTGCCGAAGGAACTCCGCGCCAACCTCATCTCCATCGGCCTGTGGCTGCTGCGCGAGGCCGAGGACATCCGCCAGGGCCGCAGCGACAGCTTCGAAGGCCTGATCGAGGTCTCGCAGATCATCCGCGACGGCATCCAATGAAAAACACGCTGAAGATTTCGCTGAAGGCCAACGAGAAGATCTACATCAACGGCGCGGTCGTCCGCGTCGACCGCAAGGTCTCGCTCGAACTGCTCAACGACGTGCAGTTCCTGCTCGAAAGCCACGTGCTGCAGCCCGAGCAGGCATCGACGCCGCTGCGCCAGCTCTACTTCATCCTGCAGGTGATGCTGGTCGACCCGGTCGGCGCCGTCGAGGCCCGCGACATGTTCCGCCGGTCGCTGCCGCTGCTGCTCGCCACCTTCGACAATCCCGAGATCCTGTCGAGCCTCAAGCACATCGACCGCCTCGTCGCCGAGGACCATGTCTACGAAGCGCTGAAGACCATCCGCTCGCTCTATCCCCTGGAAAAGCGCGCCATGGCCGGCAACGACCAGCAGCAGCCGGCCGAGCTCGCCATCGCAGCCGGAGGCACATTCTGATGGCCATCGACTACACCACCTCGGTGCCGGGCACCTCCAGCGCCAACAAGACGGCCACCGGCACGCCCGCGCCGTCCAAGACCCAGGTCGACTACAACTCGTTCCTCAAGCTGCTCGTCGCGCAGATGAAGAACCAGGACCCGACCAAGCCGATGGACTCGACCCAGTACGTGGCGCAGCTCGCCACCTTCTCGCAGGTCGAGCAGTCGGTGCAGATGAACACCCGCCTCGACCAGATCCTGCAGGGCTCGGCGCTGGCCCAGGCCGACGCGCTGATCGGCCGGACCGTCACCTCGCCCGACGGCAAGACCTCGGGCGTCGTCGCCGAAGTCCGCCTGTTCAAGGACGGCGTCGTCGCCGTCCTGACCGACGGCAAGCAGGTCGTCATCAACCCCGGCGTTTCGATCAAGGCCACGCCGGCGTGAACGAGGCCGATGCCCTCGACCTCGTCCAGTTCGCCATCTGGACGGTGCTGACCGCCTCGGCGCCCGCCGTGGCCGCGGCCATGCTGGTCGGCGTCGGCATCGCGCTCATCCAGGCGCTGACCCAGATCCAGGAAATCACCCTCACCTTCGTGCCCAAGATCGTCGCCATCTTCCTGGTCGTGGCGCTCACCGGCCCGTTCATCGGCGCCCAGATCTCCTCCTTCACCAACGTCATCTTCGAGCGCATCGAAACCGGCTTCTGATCACCCCGCTGGTCGTCGCCGGACTGGACCGCCCGCGAACCGGCCTTGGCCCTGCCGGCTTCCGACAATTTGGGTTCACCCCGCTCACCGATCATGGTCTAGTCGACCGCGACGATTCACACGAGGGCATCCGGCTCGGCCGGCTTGGCGCATGGACGACGACCACCAGTACGAGCGAGGTTCTGCACTCGAGCCGTTCAAGCACGGCATTTTCCGTTCCGTCTGGTTCGCCAGCCTGGCGTCGAATTTCGGCAGCCTGATCCAGTCGGTCGGTGCCGCCTGGCTGATGACCTCGATCGCCACCTCGTCCGACATGGTGGCGCTGGTCCAGGCCTCGATCACCCTGCCCATCATGCTGTTTTCGCTGGTCTCGGGCGCGCTCGCCGACAGCTTCGACCGCCGCCGCGTCATGCTCACCGCCCAGTGCTTCATGCTGGCGGTGTCGGCGCTGCTGACGCTCGTCGCCTATCTCGGCCTGATCACGCCCTGGTTGCTGCTCGCCTTCACCTTCCTCATCGGCTGCGGCACCGCGCTCAACAACCCGTCCTGGCAGGCCTCCGTCGGCGACATGGTTCCCCGCCCGGTCATGCCGGCGGCCGTCGCGCTCAACTCGATGGGCTTCAACATGACGCGCAGCGTCGGCCCGGCCATCGGCGGCATCATCGTCGCCGCCGCCGGCGCCGCCGCCGCCTTCGCCGTCAACACGCTGAGCTACTTCGCCATCATCTTCGTGCTGTTTCGCTGGCGCCCGACCTATCCCGCCAACCCGCTGCCGCGCGAAACCCTCGGCCACGCCATGGCCGCCGGGCTGCGCTACATCGCCATGTCGCCCAACATCGGCAAGGTCCTGCTGCGCAGCTTCGCCTTCGGCTTCACCGCCGTCGTGCTGCAGGCGCTGCTGCCGCTGGTGGCGCGCGACCTCGTCGCCGGCGGCCCGCTCACTTACGGCATCATGCTCGGCGCCTTCGGCGTCGGCGCCGTCGGCGGCGCGCTGATCAGCGGCCGCATCCGCAGCAGCATGTCGAGCGAGGCGATCGTGCGCTCGGCCTTCCTCGGCTTCGCCCTGTGCAGCTGGATCGCCGCCGGGAGCTCGAACGCCTGGGTCACCAGCGCCGGCCTGCTCATCGGCGGCGCCTGCTGGGTGCTGGCGCTGTCGCACTTCAACATCACCGTGCAGATGTCGACGCCGCGCTGGGTCGTCGGCCGCGCGCTGTCGATCTACCAGATGGCGACCTTCGGCGGCATGGCGCTCGGCAGCTGGGTCTGGGGCCTGATCGCCGAGGGCCATGGCCCGGCGACCGCGCTCATCGTCGCCGGCGTCGTCATGCTCGCCGGCGCCGCCATCGGTTTCCTGTTGCCCCTGCCAGAGCACACCGCGCTCAACCTCGACCCGCTCAACCGCTTCCGCGAACCGCATTTGGCGCTCGACGTCCAGCCGCGCAGCGGTCCCATCGCCATCATCATCGAGTTCATCATCCGCGAGGAGGACGTGCCCGCCTTCCTCGACGCCATGGCCGAGCGCCGCCGCATCCGCCGCCGCGACGGCGCCCGCAACTGGACGCTCGCGCGCGACCTCGAAAACCCCGAAATCTGGGTCGAGAGCTACCACACACCGACCTGGCTCGAATATGTCCGCCACAACCAGCGCGCCACCCATGCCGACGCCGAGATCGGCGAGAAGCTCAGGTCGCTGCACAGTGGCGCCCAGCCGCCGCGCGTACACCGCCTGATCGAGCGCCCGACCAGCCTTGCCGCCGCCATCGTCACGCCCAAGGGCCCGATCGACCTGCATTGACGCCCGGCCGGCAATCGGCAGGACACCGCTGACCGGCTCGGCCCCGCATCATCGAGAGGAGACAAGAATGGACAAGAAAACCGTCTCGAATGAAGCAGACAGCGGAACTGCGCCGTCCAAGCAGATCGACGACAAGATCGCTGCCCTCGGCGATTGGCGCGGCCAGGTGCTGGCCCGAATCCGTGCCCTGATCCGCCAGGCCGATCCCGATATCGTCGAGGAGGTGAAGTGGCGCGGCGTTCCGGTCTGGTCGCATGACGGCATCGTCTGCACCGGCGAGACCTACAAGGGCGCCGTGAAGATGACCTTCGCCAGGGGCGCCTCGGTCGAGGACCCGAAGGGCCTCTTCAACTCGAGCCTCGAAGGCAACACCCGCCGCGCCATCGACATCCACGAGGGCGACACCATCGACGAGGAGGCGTTGAAGACGCTCATCCGCGCCGCCGTCGCCCTCAACACCTCGGTGCTCGCCGCCCGCGCGCAGAAGCGCGCCCCGAAGCGGCCTGAGGGCGCCTGAGCGGCCTCCTGGTCCGTGACCGGCGCCGGGTCGGCGCGATGGGCCTGGGTCGCGAATTGGGCATCCGCGCTACGCTTGCCGCTTCCGCAATCCATCGGTTGTGGCACCGGCTGCCATGGCATAGGACGGCAGGCAACAAGTCAGGGAATCGTTTTTCCGGAATACCCCATGATCGAGATAAGACATGCCGTGCATGATGAAGTTCATGTGCTGGCCCGGGTCGGTTTGGCCGCATGGTGCAAGGGCATACAACCGCTCGTGCCTTCGGCGACGTCGGACAAAATCGAGAAAGACAACCCGTTCGTCCCGTTCCTCGAAGACATGGGGGCGCGGGTGCTGGTCGCGGTCATCGATGATCGGGCCGCCGGCATCGTCGCCTGCGAACACTCCGACGACTACATCAGCGATGTCTGGGTCGCGCCCGAGTTCGAGGGACGCGGCGTTGCGTCCGCGTTGATCGGAGCACTTGAACGGGAAATCTCGGGACGAGGCTTTTCGAAGGCTCGAATTCACGTAGCCGCCGCCAACACGCGCGCGCTTGGACTGTACGAGCATCTTGGCTACGTCGAGGTCTCGCGCGAAACGGCCTTCGACCCCATCTTGGAAATCTCGCTCGACAAGATCGGCCTGGAAAAGCACCTGTCGGCCCAACGATAATTTCGAGTGTCTCTCCGCACGATCCAGTCGAGAACACCCGGTTCCCGCTTTAGTCGCGCATGAACCGGCCAGGAGCCGCCTGCTATGGCAGCCGCGCCGTCCGCGCTGTCACTTCGGCGCTCACCTGCCGCAAGACCTCGGTGGTTCTGAGGATGTCCGCTTCGCCAAGGGCGCCGCCCATGGTCGAGGCGATAGCCAGGAGTTGGGCGTCCATCTCGCGATAGCGCGCAGTGCCCTGCGGTGTCAGTTGCACGAGCTTCGAACGCCGGTGCTTCGGATTGTCGGCGAACTCCACCAACCCCTCGGCTGCAAGCTCGTCCGCCAGCCTCTGCATGCGCTGGCGGCTCGTCGGCCGCATCTGCGCGATCTGCGGCACCGTCAGCGGACCGAGCACCGCCAGGCTTCGCATGAAGCCGAACGCGCCGCCGCCCCAGCTGGTGATCAGCCCGGTCTTCTGGCCGATCGCCCTTATCCTGAAGAAGCACTGCGCCACTTCGAGCATCAGCTCGGCAATCGCCTCCGCCTTGCTGCCGGCAACTGCACCCGTTCCCGTCTCAGCCGCCATCCCGGTCCCCTGTCCTGCTGACCTTCACCGTTACCTGCACAGCCTCCGTTATTGACACCAAGGTTGTCAATTTATAGAATGACACCTTGGTTGTCATTTGCATTGAATTTCGCCCTCCAGCATCTGCGGGAGCATTCATGCGTCACCCACCTGCACAACAGCCCGATCACGGCACGGCAGGCGTCATTGCCCGGCCGCCCATCCTCTTTCTTGGCACGCTCGTGCTTGGTCTGGTCGCCGACCGGCTGCTGCCCTTGGCGTTCGTCGTCCCGACGAGCGGTCCGATCCTCACGCTGGTCGGCGGCGGCCTGGTCCTTGCCGGCATTGCGCTGGTCGCCGCAGGCATCCGCAACTTCTCCCGGGCCGCCACGCCGGTGCCGACGAACGAGCCAACCCGCGCGCTCGTCACCTCGGGCATTCACGGCTGGACGCGCAACCCGATCTATCTCGGCATGTTTCTGTTCTATGGCGGCATCGGCATCGCCGCGCAGAGCACATGGGTCCTTGTCCTCGTCCTGCCGCTTGCGTTCGTCATCCGCTACGGCGTCGTTGCCCGCGAGGAGGCTTACCTCGAGCGGCGCTTCGGCGATGCCTATCTCGACTACAGGCGACGCGTGCGGCGATGGCTGTGAGCCGGCAGACTTCGTCCTTGAGGGGATAGTCTTTCCACATCGAGATGGCTGCGGGTTCCGTCCGTCGGGCTGCTCGGCCACGGCACGGCAACCGCTGCCGCCCGATGCCGGCAAAGCCGTGTCACCATCTGTCAGCAGTCCGCGTGGATAGCCGGCCGTGTTTTTCCACGCCCTGAAAACCTCCCATACAATCCATGCCAGTTTCTCCCGCGGGAACGCCGGTCGCGACGGTGGCATGCGGGGAGGAACCGGCGCCTCCGCTCGTGGGCTAACGTGGTTCGCGGTCCGGGGAGGTTCCGTCCAAGGGTTCCCCTTCGGGCACTACGGCCCGGGTGCGCTGGACGATATCGCCGGCGGGGCGCGGACGTCGCGCCATTACTAAACTATCGGAAGGCACGGCCTCGCGCCCCGCTTCCCGGTTTCCCTCATCCTGAGCTTGTCGAAGGATGAGCTTGTCGAAGGATGAGCTTGTCGAAGGATGAGCTTGTCGAAGGATGAGCTTGTCGAGGGATGAGCTTGTCGAGGGATGACAATGGCCAGGCGCGAAAGCGAGCGTGGCGGTGAAAAGGCTTGGCATCCGCCAACGCAGGCCGTGCGTCCCCTCCTCCCACCCTCGCGCAAGCTTGAAGCAATAGGGTCAACGGGCCGTGGCATGGGTCGCGGCGGAATTCGGTCGGGTAAGCCATGGCGATCAGTGAAACCATTTCGGGCATAGGCGCTCCCAACAAGAGCGGACGCGACGTCTTCTTCGCGCTCGGCATCGTCGTCATCCTCGCCGTCCTGTTCCTGCCGATCCCGGCCTTCCTGATCGACGTCGGCCTCGCCTTCTCCATCGCCATCTCGGTGCTGATCCTGATGGTCGCCCTGTGGATCCAGCGGCCGCTCGACTTCTCCTCGTTCCCGACGATCCTGCTGATCGCCACCATGCTGCGCCTGTCGCTCAACATCGCCACCACGCGCATGATCCTGTCGCACGGCAACGAAGGCACCCACGCCGCCGGCTACGTCATCTCGGGTTTCTCCAACCTCGTCATGTCCGGCGATTTCGTCATCGGCCTGATCGTCTTCCTGATCCTGATCGTGGTGAACTTCATCGTCATCACCAAGGGCGCGACGCGTATCGCCGAGGTCGGCGCCCGCTTCACCCTCGACGCCATCCCCGGCAAGCAGATGTCGATCGACGCCGACCTCGCCGCCGGCATGATCGACGACAAGACCGCCCAGCTCCGCCGCCGTGAACTGGAGGAGGAAAGCTCCTTCTTCGGCTCGATGGACGGTGCCTCGAAATTCGTCCGCGGCGACGCCATCGCCGGCCTGATGATCACCGCCATCAACATCGTCGGCGGCATCGCCATCGGCTATTTCCGCCACGACATGGGCATGGGCGAAGCCGCCGACGTGTTCATCAAGCTGTCCGTCGGCGACGGCCTTGTCACCCAGATCCCGGCCCTCATCGTCTCGCTCGCCGCCGGCCTGCTGGTCTCCAAGGGCGGCACCCGCGGCTCGGCCGACCAGGCGGTGTTCGGCCAGCTCGGCGCCTATCCGCGCGCCCTTTACGTCGCCGCCGGCCTGCTGCTGCTGCTCGCCCTGATGCCGGGCCTGCCGATGTTCCCGTTCGTCACCCTCGCCGCCGGCATGGCAGCACTCGGCTACATCATCCCGATGCGCCACAACCGCCGCATCGCCGAGGCCGATGCCGAGAAGAAGCAGGCGGAGGTCGACAAGGTCGAGGAGGAGAAGAATTCGGTCAAGGCGTCGCTCGCCACAGCCGAGATCGAGCTCCTGATCGGCAAGCAGCTGTCGACGCGCCTGCTCGCCACGCACCAGGAACTCGCCTTCCGCATGTCGAAGATGCGCAAGAAGTTCGCCACCCAGTACGGCTTCGTCGTGCCTGAAGTCAGGATGACCGACGACTACTCGATCCCGCCCAAGAGCTACCAGATCAAGATCCACGGCACGGTGGTCGCCGAATACCAGATGCGCGTCGGCGAGATCATGGTGCTGCTCGGCTCGCGCGAACTGCCCGACATTCCGGGCGAGGAAGTGCGCGAACCCGCCTTCGGCATGCGCGCCTTTTCGGTACTCGATTCCTTCGCCGAGGACCTCAAGCGCGAGCAGTTCACCTTCGCCGACAACATGTCGGTGCTGCTCACCCATCTCTCCGAGGTGATCCGCAACAACCTGCCGCAGTTGCTGTCCTACAAGGACATGAAGGCGCTTCTCGACCGCCAGGACCCGGAATACCGCAAGCTTGCCGACGAGATCTGCACCTCGCACATCACCTATCCGGGCCTGCAGGCGGTGCTCAAGCTGCTGCTCGCCGAGCGCGTCTCGATCCGCAATCTCCACCTCATCATCGAGGCCATCGCCGAGATTTCCCCGCATGTCCGCCGCACCGAGCAGATCGTCGAGCATGTCCGCATCCGCATGGCCCAGCAGATCTGCGGCGACCTCGGCGAGAGCGGCGTGCTCAAGGTGCTGCGTCTCGGCAACCGCTGGGACCTCGCCTTCCACCAGAGCCTCAAGCGCGACGCCAAGGGCGAGGTCCGCGAATTTGACATCGACCCACGCCAGCTCGAGGAATTCGGCCAGGACGCCTCCAAGGCGATCCGCACCCACCTGGAAACCGGCGAGCGCTTCGTGCTGGTCACCGCCCCCGACGCCCGGCCCTACGTCCGCATGATCATCGAGCGTCTGTTCCCGACCCTGCCGGTGCTCAGCCATGTCGAGATCGCCAAGGGCGTCGAGCTCCGCGTGCTTGGAACCATCTCATGAATGTTGCCGCGCAAGGGTTCATCCTTGCGGCGTTCCTCGCCTTTTGCCGCATCGGCAGCTGCTTCATGCTGATGCCCGGCATTTCGAGCGTGCGCGTGCCGATGCATGTCAGGTTGTTCGTCGCCGTCGCCGCGACCGGCGGGCTCATGGTCCATCTCTGGGACCAGATCTTTCCCTATGTCGATGCGCGCCCGGGCGTTCTGATGCCGATGATCGCCTCGGAGCTGCTGATCGGCGGCCTCATCGGCCTGATGGCGCGCCTCTACATCCTGGCGCTGATGTTCATGGGCTCGGCCATCGCCATGCTGATCGGCTATGGCGGCGTCGGCGGCCACGCCATCGAGGAAAACGAACCGCAGGCCCCGCTTGCGTCGATCATCTCTATTTCGGCGCTGATCCTGCTCTTCGCCTTCAATTTCCATCATGAGATCGTGCGCGCGCTGGTCGCCTCCTATCAGGTCGCGCCGGTCAACCTGTTCTTCAACCCGCAGGCAGCCCTGGTCGACATCGCCGACACGCTGTCGGAGAGCTTCATGGTCGTGCTCCGGCTGGGCAGCCCGTTCATCGCCTATGCCCTCCTGGTCAACCTGACGATCGGCTTCGTCAACAAGCTGACGCCGCAGATCCCGGTCTACTTCATCTCGCTGCCCTTCGTCGTCGCCGGCGGCCTGATCATGATGTATTTCGGCATCGCCACCATGCTCAGCCTGTTCGCCGACGGCTTCGTCGACATCACGGTGGGGAGGTAGACATGGCGTCGCGCAGGGAGCGGCTGAAGAAGCTGGTCGTGGTGCAGGAACAGCTCAAGGCGCTGCACGAGACACGTCACGCCGGCTTTGTCGCCCAGGCCATCGCGGCGGAGAGCGAGGCGCAGGCCCTGGCGGAAAGCTTCGACAGCGCCGAAGGCATGCCCCAGCTTTTCCCGGAGCTCTATCACCGCCGCATCTCGGCGGCGATCAACCGGCAGCAGCTCAACCTCGGCCTCGCCAGGTTCGAGGTCGGAAAGATCGCCGCGGCCACCGCCCGCACCAACATGGTCGAGCGCGCCTATCGCGACGTCCGCCGCCAGGACGAGCGCGACAGCGCCGACCGCGAACGTCTCGAAATCATTGAAAGAAAGCCGAGCGACGACAAGTAAGGTTGCCGCAAGCTTGACCCTCCACAATCAGCAGTAACAGAAACCCCGGAAAGGCGAGCCAGCTTTGGCGATCTCCCCACCCAGCGACATCGTTCTGGACGTTGCCAAGGCCGTCGAGCCGGCCGGCATCCAGGCCGCGCGTGCCGCGCTCGCCAACCGGACGGCCAGCACCGCGGGCGCCTTCTCGCTCACCGAGGCAGCCGTCACCGGCGGCATCTCGCGGCAGCCCGACACGGCAAGCCCCGACGCCAGCATGAAGCGCTTCGAAGCCATGGTGCTGCAGACCTTCATCGAGAACATGCTGCCCAAGAACACCGACAGCGTCTACGGCAAGGGCATGGCCGGCGACATGTGGAAGTCGATGATGGCCGAGCATCTGGCCGGCCAGACCGCAGAAGCCGGCGGCATCGGCATCGCCAAGGCGCTCATGCGCGACCATTACATCAAGGACGAGCAGGCGATGCCGGTCGGACCGGCTGGCGGCGGCCCGGATCGGGCAGCGCTCGACCAGCAGGAAAGCCAGGCGACCGCGGTCATCCAGGAAATACAACGGAAGATGGTCCAGTCGCTGGGACGCGACACAGCCTCCTCCGTCACTGACACCAAATCCTAGAGGGTAAGATATGTCGGATCTCTCCGAATACAGGCCGAACCTCCCGGCCAAGGCCGAGCCGATCGAACTCGTCCAGTCGACGCAGCCGGGCAACATCGGCGCCATCATCAGCCGCATCGAAGAGGCGGTCGAGGAAGAAACCGCCTCGATCCGGACCGACATCCGGTTCGACATCAAGGCGTCGAACGCACGCAAGAGCCGCTATCTCTACGAATTGACGCGCGCCACCAAGGGCCTGGTCGAAGGTGACTTCCCGGGCGACCTCAAGGTCGGCGTCGAGCGCCTGCGCGACAAGCTCGCCGCCAACGAACGCGCCATCCTCGCCCATCTCAGCGCGGTCAGCGAAGTCGCCAACCTGCTCAAGGATGCCATCCAGCGCTCCGAGACCGACGGCACCTATTCCGCCAACGAATTCGGATGGGCGCGGTGATCAAGTTCATCGCGGCGGCCTTGTGGATCGTCGCCGTGACGCTCGGCGCGGTCTTCTATTCGTTCCAGGCCGCGGCCAACCTGCCCGCGGTCGACGAAAAGAAGCCGCTGCTCGGCGGTCTCGACTACGTCAAGACGGATGTGATCTCGGTGCCGCTGCTCAAGGGCGAGCGCGTCGAGGGCTATTTCCTGACGCGCCTGGTCTACACGGTCGAGCCCAAGCAGGTCGCCAAGATGTCGGTGCCGATGGACGCGCTGCTCGTCGACCAGGTCTATTCCTATCTCTACGGCAATCCGCAGATCGACTTCACCCAGTACGACAAGCTCGACCTCGACGGCTTCCGCAACGGCCTGCGCGACAGCATCAACGCCCGCATCGGCGAGAAGCTGGTGCATGAGGTGATGGTCGAGCAGATCGACTTCCTGACGCCGGACGACGTTCGCGACAATGCGGTGCGTCGCCGTTCTGCAGCCGCGACGGCGGCCGCAAAATCGGCCGAGGCCGAAGCCGCCGGCGAGGCACCGGCCCCCGCCCACTGAGCCCGACGCGAGCCAGCCACTTGACGTGCCGTTTCTCAAATCTACGTTGACGTAAACGTCAATTGGCCGCTATAGGCTTTGCAGTCCTGTGACGCGGCCGGCTTGTCCGGATTGGTCCGGGGAGGCCGGGCGCAAAGCGCCTTTCAGGAAAGATCAGGAGACAGCCATGAGCATTCAGACAGTCGCAGACCAGATCAAGTCGAAGGTCGAGAGCTCCGGCTTCGACCGTTCGGTCAAGTTCGACACCGGCGCCGACGGCGTCATCGTCATCGACGGCGCGACGCTGTCGACCACCGACGGCCCCGCCGATTGCACCATCAAGCTGTCGCTCGACGACCTGGAGTCGCTCATTGCCGGCGACCTCAACCCGACGATGGCCTTCATGACCGGCAAGATCAAGGTCGAAGGCGACATGTCCGTGGCCATGGGCCTCAGCAGCCTTCTCGGCTAAGCCTCAGAGGCCTAATGGACCTTCCCGTCACCGCCAGGCACGGGAAGGTCACGATCAGGCAGCCAGCCGCGCACGCTCGGTCTTGAGCTTGCGGCCGGCAGCCTTCAGGACGCCCTTGGTACCGTCCAGGACGCCCGAAACAAGTTCCAGCGCGAGAAAGCGTTCGCGCTCGTAGGGGCCAGGCATTGCCAACTGCCCCGTCTTGTCGGCGGTAAAGCCGAAGCGCGCATAATAGGGCGCATCGCCGACCAGCAGGATGGCGCGATGGCCGAGGCGCGCAGCCTCCGCGATGGCATGGCGCATCAGCGCCGAGCCGATGCCAGCGCTCTTCATCGCCTGGTCGACGGCAAGCGGGCCGAGCAGGAGCCCCGCCGGACCACCCTCGCCCAGACGCACGTCCCACAGCCGCACGGTGCCGACCACCGAACCCTCGGCAGTGCGCGCGATCAGCGCCAGGCCCTCGGAAGGGCGGCGCCCTCGGCGCAGCTTCTCCGACGACTTCTTGCGCCGTTTCGGGCCCATGGCCCGGTCAAGCAGGGCTTCACGTGCCGGAATGTCGGCAAAGGTTTCAGCCACGATCACGATGTCGGGCGAGGTTTTGGCAATTTCTTCGATGTTCATTTCCGCGATCCTTCACGAGCGGAGATCTGTTCCACAAGCGAACCCGTCGGGCGCACCAGGTGCACGCCCGCCGGGGTGATCTGAACGGCTCCGGCGCCAGGCGCCGTTTCGAGCCGTCAGATCACGTAGGATCGGAGAGGCTCGAAGCCGTTGAAGGCGACCGACGAGTAGGTCGTCGTGTAGGCGCCGGTGCCCTCGATCAGCACCTCGTCACCGATGGTCAGCGACAAGGGCAGCGGGTACGGCGTCTTTTCGTACATCACGTCGGCCGAATCGCAAGTCGGGCCGGCGAGCACGCAGGGCGACTTTTCGTCGGCATCGCGCTCGGTGACGATCGGGTAGCGGATGGCTTCGTCCATCGTCTCGGCGAGACCGCCGAATTTGCCGATGTCGAGGAACACCCAGCGCACATTGTCGTTGTCGGCCTTCTTGGAGATCAGCACGACTTCCGACTTGATGACGCCGGCATTGCCGACCATGCCGCGGCCCGGCTCGATGATCGTCTCCGGGATATTGTTGCCGAAATGCTTGGACAGCGCCTCGAAGATGGCCTGGCCATAGGCCTGGGCCGCCGGCACGTCGCGCAGGTAGCGCGTCGGGAAACCGCCGCCCATGTTGACCATGCCAAGGGTGATGCCCTCTTCGGCAAGCGACGCGAACACCTTCTTGGCGTCGGTCAGCGCACGGTCCCAGGCGGAGAGATCGACCTGCTGGGAACCGACGTGGAACGACACGCCATAGGCGTCGAGGCCGAGCACCTTGGCCTGACGCAGCACGTCGACCGCCATGGCAGGCACGCAGCCGAACTTGCGCGACAGCGGCCATTCGGCACCTTCGCCATCGGTCAGAACGCGGCAGAACACGCGGGCGCCGGGGGCGGCACGCGCGATCTTCTCGACCTCTTCGACGCTGTCGACGGCAAACAGGCGGATGCCCAGTTCGAAGGCACGCGCGATGTCGCGCTCCTTCTTGATCGTGTTGCCGAAGGAGATGCGCTCGGCCGGCGCGCCGGCATCCATGGCCATCTCGATCTCGGCGACCGACGCGGTGTCGAAGGACGAGCCCATCGAAGCAAGCAGGCGCAGGATCTCGGGCGCCGGGTTTGCCTTCACCGCGTAGTAGATCTTGGACTCCGGCATGGCCTTTTCGAAGGCGCGGAAATTGTCGCGCACGACATCGAGGTCGACGACGAGGCAGGGGCCGGACGGACGTCGGGTGGCAAGGAAGTCGAGGATGCGCTGAGTGGCCATAGGTCTCTCCATCGCGCGGTCCTGCCGCGCAAGATCATCAAGCTGCGGGACGGCCGTTCCCGGCCGCGGTATCCCGCGGTGGACAAAGACATGACCGCTATTTGATGGAACCAGCCTGTGGAGACCCTGGATCCATAAATGCGCTTCACGCGGCGGTGAACCTGAGCCAGCCCGGCTTCGGTTCGCTTTGTCTGCCTTGGCTTGGAAATGGGAAGACCCGTTCCGCACTGCCGGCAATGAAGGTGTGCCTCTTCAGTAACCCCGGCTTTTGGACAGCCGGAAGAGAACCAGAAAGGCCCGCACCGTCGTTGCTTCAAGGTGTCCTCGATTTCGCGGTTGGCCGCCAAACCGACTGGAGGGGTTAGCTCCAGTTACCTTACCGATTTCCTCGCCATTCGAGGGATCGGCGGACACCCACAGGCACGTGCGACTTTGGGCAAGCCGGGATATATGCACCACGACCGTCACAATCAATTAAAATCGGACGGTGGGTTGAAAAAATTCAAACGTCGAACAATGCTGGAGATATCGTAAACAGGCTTCGAACGATGACTGGCATGCCCGACCCTTTCAACGCATTTGTCGATACGCCGCAAGTGCCTGTTTCGAATGCAGAAAATGGCCGATTGGCCGGCCTGCGGCTGGCCGTCAAGGACATCTACGACGTTGCCGGCCTCGTCACCGGCTGCGGCAACCCCGGCAAGGCCAGCAGCGGCCTTCCGGCGACCGATACCGCCGTGTCGGTGCAGGCGCTTCTCGATGCCGGCGCGCGATTCGCCGGCAAGACCCAGACCGACGAACTCGCCTTCTCGCTGATGGGCCAGAACGCGCACTTCCCGCACCCGATCAATCCGGCAGCGCCCGGCCGCGTTACCGGCGGCTCTTCGTCGGGTTCGGCCGCCGCTGTCGCCGGCGCGCTTGCCGACATCGCGGTGGGTTCCGACACCGGCGGCTCGATCCGGGCGCCGGCCAGCTTCTGCGGGCTTGTCGGCCTGCGCGCGACCCATGGCCTGATCCCGCTCGACGGCGCGATGAAGCTCGCCCCCAGCCTCGACGTGTTCGGCTGGTTCGCGCGCGACATCGACATCTATGAGACCGTCGCCAAGCTGCTCATCGGCAAGGATGCCCATCGTGGCGAACTGGCCCGGCCGCTGGCGCTCGACTGGCTCGACGCGCTGCCCTCCGGCCCCGCCGAGACCGCCGAATACCGGCGCATACGCGGCGTCGCCGAAAGCGTCCTTGGCCCGGTCGCCAAGGCAGCCCCCCTCGCCTTCACCCCCGACGAGCTCTACTGGTGCTTCCGCAAGGTCCAGGCATATGAAGCCTGGCAGCAGCACGGCGCATGGATCTCGTCCGCAGACCGCGGCCTCGGCCCAGGCGTCAAGGAGCGCTTCGAGTTCGGCGCCACCATCGACGCCGCAACCTACCAGGCCGAGATCGCCAGGCGCGATGCTTTCCGCAGCGCGCTCGGCGCCTTGCTGGGCAACGACGGCATCCTGGTCCTGCCGACGGTGCCCGGCGCGGCCCCGCTCGCCTATGGCACGCATGACGAATTGCTGGCCTACCGCGAGCGGGCACTCATGCTGCTCTGCCTGTCCGGCCTGTCGGGCTTCCCGCAGATCACCCTGCCCATCGGCGCGGTCGAAGGCGCGCCCTTCGGCCTGTCGTTGCTCGGCCCCGCCGGCAGCGACCTCGCGCTGATAAAGCTGGGACGCAAGATCCTGGAAGCTGCCGGCAAGTAGAAACCCGCGCCGCACCGCAGACAAACTACTGCCAGCAATCACCAATGATTAGTCTTGTGCCGCTAGTTTGCCGCGCATGAGCCCATACACGCGCCCGTTGCTGGTATTTGTTGTCATGGCCACGCTGGTTGCGCAGACGCTTACGCGTTTCCTCGACGGCCTGCCCGGCGGCGGTGTCTCCAACGGCGTCCAGGGCATCAATACCCTCCTCGACTTCGTGCTGGTGTCGCGGATCGGCATGGTTCCTTCTGCCGCCGTGCTCGCCCTGCTGACCATCGTGTTCACGATACAGGCCTATCGCAGGCAACATAGCGGTCAGCAACCGACTGCACGCCCTGCCGTCCGGCAACGAACGGCCAAAACAGCAGCGCCGGTCATGCAAGCTCCCTCCGCGGAACGCATGGCCAAGGCGGTCGCAAGGACCAATCTCAAAGTGCCGGACAGGCCGCTGACCGAGGCCGACCGCCAGTTCCTGATCAAGCTTCGGGAGGACTTGTCCGCCCAGCTCGTGCATGAAAAGCAACTCATCGACGCCAAGGGCACCGAACCCCTGGTCGTCCGGCTGGTGCCGCAGATCCCGCTGCGCGACGTCGAACGCCCGAGAAGCTGGCTGGGCGGCGAACCGGCGATGGCCGAACATATCCCCTGGCCCCAGATAGACGGCCGCAACGCCAATTTCCTTGGCCAGATCTGCTGCGCCGATTTGCCTGACGATCTCTGGGACGGGCTGGGGCCGCGCGAAGGCTGGCTCGCCTTCTTCATCCACCCGACCGACTACGCCGTACGCGTGCTGCATCTCGGCGAGATGGGACCATGGCGGCAGGGACCCGACGACCTCAGCATAGCAGGCTGGTCCACCAGCCTGCCCTATGGCAAGTCGCGGCTGATGCCGATCAACGACTGGCCACGCTGGCCCGTCGACCTGATGCCGCTGCGCTCCGGTGATCCCGACCCCAAGCTGGAAGGTCATAGCGAGGCGATCCACGAGATCTACAGGCAGGGTTTCGACGTGGCATCGCCGGAGCATCGCCCCTTCGATCGCGACACCACCCTCGCCATGCTCGAAATCGCCGAGGCACGCCTCGCCGAATATGTGACCAAGGACCTGATCACGCCGATCCGGCAGCAGCTCGAACAGGTATCGAAAAGCCTCGCGCTTGCGGAAGCTGCCGCAGAGCAGCCCGGCAACCTCGCCGAACTGCGCGAACGCGCGGTTACCTTGCCGGCGTTGATCGACGCAAGGACGAAGGGGCAACCCATGCTCGAAGCCGCGCTGGCACAGGTGCGCTCAGTGGCCGAGCGGGTCAGGGCAACATCGGACCAGACGCAGTTGTCGCAAGACCAAATCGCCGCGATCGTGGCCGAACTGGCAAAGTACGACATCATCTATCCGCGAACGCAGCAGGCGCCGCTGACCACCCACAACGGCGACGGCTCCCTGTGGACCTGGGACTTCGAATGCCTGCGTCTTGACCGGGCGCGGCACGCCTACTCCAGATCGCCGGATGCCCTGCCTCCGGCGATGCGCGGCTACTTCGAGGCCATCTGGAAGGACGAGGCCGTGCACGAAATGGCAGGCATGGGCCACATTCCATTCCTCTATGTCCGCCAGTTCGACCTCGACAAGGACGTGACCCTGCTCGAACTGCCCACAAGCAACCTGATGGGCTGGATGTTCGGCGACGTCGAAACGCTGGTGCTGACGATCAGCAAAAAGGACCTAGCGGCGGGCAGGTTCGACGCTGTCAGGACCCAGGTCTCCAACTAGCCGGCACTTTCGGCCCTGACGCATCACGCTTTGTTTGGTTGCCCTTGACCCCTCGCCCGGTGTGAACAATCTTCGCACGAACGTAGATTTTCTTTGAACGAGACCGCAGGCACATGGACACACTCACCCGGATGCGCGCCTTCATCGACGTCGTCGAGGCCGAAGGCTTCTCTGCGGCGGCGCGCAAGATCGGCCGCTCGAAGGCGCTGCTGTCCAAATATGTCCGCGAACTGGAGGACGAGCTCGGCGCCCTGCTGCTCAATCGCACCACCCGCCAGTTCTCGCTGACCGAGGCCGGGCACACCTACTACCGGCGCGCGTCCGAGATCGTCCGCGAGGTCGACAGCCTGGCCGATGCCGTACGCGAATCCTCCGGCGACGTGCGCGGCCGCATCAAGCTGTCGGCGCCGCGCACCTTTGCCGACGCGCCGATCGGCCAGTCGCTGATCGACTTCGCCAAGGAACACCCCGACATCGTGCTCGAGATCCATCTCGACGACCGCTTCGTCGACCTGGTGGAAGAAGGCTTCGACCTTGCCATCCGCATCTCGCGGCTGGAGAACTCGTCGCTGATCGCGCGCCGGCTGGCACCCTTCGGCATCAGGCTGTGCGCCTCCCCTGAGCTGATCGCCAAGTACGGCATGCCGCAGCGCCCGACCGACCTCACCAGCATCCCCTGCATCATCGATACCAACGGCCGCTACCTGTCGAACTGGCCGTTCACCAGCGACACCGGCGAGGCCATGACCGTTTCGGTGAGCGGGCCGATGGAAGTCAACAGCCCGCTGGCGGCACGGGCCGCGGCGGTCGCCGGCCTCGGCTTCGCCATCCTGCCGGATTTCATCGCCGCACCCGACATCGAAGCCGGACGGCTCGTGCCGGTGCTCGACGACAACCGCCCGTCCGCCGGCGGCATCTTCGCGGTCTACCCGCACAGGCGCTATTTGCCGGCCAAGATCCGCGTCTTCGTCGATTTCCTGGTGCAGTGGTTCAAGATCAATCCGTGCGACCATCCCGCAGAATTGAAAGGCTGACGTCCCACTTTCGCCCTGTTTCTGATAATGGTCGGCTTCATTCGAACCGCCGGACCGCAGTGCCATGATTCTGAAAATGCGAACGTCGATGATGGCCGCGGCCGGAGCAGCCCTGCTGGCAACGACGGCGCCGGCGAGCGTTCATCCGCACGTCTTCGCCGAGGCCCGGCTCGACGTCCAGCTCAACCCCGACAACACGGTGAAGTCGCTGCGCCACCTCTGGCGCTTCGACGACCTGTTCTCCAGCACCGTGCTGATGGAGTTCGACAAGAATTCCGACCTCAAGCTCGACGACAGCGAACTGGCAGAGGTCTCCAAGACGGTGTTCGAATCCATCGGCGAGTACAATTACTTCCAGGTCGTCACGCTCGACGGCAAGGACGTGGCCATGAAGCCGCCGGCCGGCCTGATCGCCGATTTCGAGGACCAGCAGTTGATCATCCTGTTCGAGGCGGAGCCGAAGGAGCCGCTGAAGCTGTCTGGCAGGATCGATTTCGGCGTCTACGATCCGACTTTCTACACGGCGATCGATTTCACCGAGGACACCAACCTCAATGTCGCCTCGCTGCCGGCGATCTGCACGCGCCAGGTGATCCGCCCGGATCCCGACGAGGCGATCGCGCAGAACCAGACCAAGCTGACCGACGCCTTCTTCAACGACCCGGCGGGAACGGACATGAGCAAGATCTTCGCCACCCGGCTGGAACTGAACTGCCAGGCAAAGGGCTGACGCCGTGAAGAAATTGACCGTCCGCGCGATCTTCGCCCTGCTGTTGATCAGCTACGTGCTCAGCCACTTCTTCACCGGCCACGCCCATGCCCAGAGCTCGCTCGGCATCGGCACCAACGAGGCCATCGCCCCGTCGACCGGGCTGTTTGCCGGCCTGCTCAACTGGATCAACGTCCACCAGCAGCAGTTCTACCGCTCGCTGACCGGCGCGCTGAAGGCGATGCGCGACGGCGAAGGCAGCGGCATCTGGCTGCTCGTCGGCCTGTCCTTCGCCTATGGCGTCTTCCACGCCGCCGGTCCCGGCCATGGCAAGGCGGTGATCTCGTCCTACATGCTGGCCAACGAGGTGGCGCTGAAGCGCGGCATCATGCTGTCCTTCGTCTCGGCCTTCCTGCAGGGCGTGACCGCGATCGTGCTGATGACGCTGGTGTTCCTCGTGCTGCGCGGCACCTCGGTGTCGATGACCAACGCCACCTGGTTCCTGGAAACGGTGAGCTACGCGCTGATCGCCGCCTTCGGCGCCTGGCTGCTCTGGCGCAAGCTGCGCCCGATGGTCCGCGGCCTGGCCGGCGCGGCCCCGGGCCACAGCCTGTCGGCGGCGCATGCCGGCCCTGCGCATGACCATGACCATGCCGACTGCGGCCACGATCATGGACATGACGGCCACGCGCATCACGGCCACAGCCACCATGGCCATGCCCACCACCATCACTATGCAGGCGAGGTCTGCGCCACCTGCGGCCATTCGCACGCGCCCGACCCGAAGATGCTGGAAGGCAGGCATTTCGACTGGCGCACCGCATGGTCGGCAGTGGCCGCAGTCGGCATCCGCCCCTGCTCCGGCGCGCTGATCGTGCTCAGCTTCGCCTTCCTCAACGGCCTGTGGGCCGGCGGCATCCTGTCGGTATTCGCCATGGCGCTGGGAACGGCGATCACCGTTTCGGCGCTCGCCGTGCTTGCGGTCACGGCCAAGAACTGGGCCGTCGCCATTGCCGGCGACGGGCGCGCCGGCAACCGCGTTCACAATGTCATCGAGATCGGCGGCGCCGCACTCGTCATGCTGCTCGGCCTGGTGCTGCTGGCAGCCAGCCTGAGCGCCTGACCCGGCCGGCCGGTCTGGTCAGAGGCCCTTCTTGCGCTGGCTGCGGCCGCGCAGCCAGAACACGCCGAAGAAGGCCAATACGAAGAACACCGCGATCACGCTCGCGGCCACCGTCGAATAGTTGCCGACGGCCAGCATGATCTTGGGCAGGAAATAGGCAAACAGGCCGAAGCCGCCCAGGAAGATGGCTGCGGCAATAGCGGAATTTCGCGTCTTGGTATCCATCGGCTATCGCCCCAGCTTCCTGATGTTGCCGGGTCCGGTCCCGGTGTGGCTTACCCCTCATAGCGCCAGCCGGCGCATCAGCCAACGCGCCAGGGACGGTTCCTTTGTCGCATGCCTGTTCCGAGCGAGCCCGCTGATTGCGGGCGCCGGTGCTCTCAGGCGCCGAACTCGGCTCGGAAATCCTCCAGCCGCCGTTTCTGCTGGCCCGCAGCATCGAAATTGGCCGGGTCGAGCCAGGCCTCGTAGGCCCGTCGCAATGTCGGCCATTCACTGTCGATGATCGAATACCAGGCTGTGTCGCGGTTTTCGCCTTTGGCGACCATGTGCTGGCGGAAGATGCCCTCGAACTTGAAGCCGAAGCGCTCGGCGGCACGCTTGGACGGCTCGTTGTTGTTGTTGCACTTCCATTCATAGCGGCGGTAGCCGAGGTCGAAGGCATAGAGCGCAAACAGGAACTGCGCCTCCGTAGCCGCCGGCTTGCGGGCGACGATGTCGCTCCAGTAGATGTTGCCGATCTCGATGACGCCATGGGCCGGATCGATGCGCATCAGCGTCTGGCGGCCTGCCATCCTGCCGCTCGCCTTGTCGATGACGACGAAAAACAGCGGGTCTTCGCTCGCCGCCGATTTGTCGAGCCAGGGCTGGAAGTCTGCGCGGCTCTGCGGCTTGGTGTCGAACAGCCAGCGGAAACGGCCTTCGGCATCCTGTGCCGTCGCCATCTCGTACAGGCGTTCGCCGTGTTTTGCCGCGTCAAGCGGCTCGAGGCGGACATAGCGCCCCTCAAGGTTGACGCGCTCGGGGCGCGGCCGCGGCTTCCAGTCCTGCAGGTTCTCGGACAAGGACGTCTCCAATTCGTTTGACATGGTCGCCCCAAGTCTCGCAAAAATCACCTGCCCCCAACAGAACCAGACGGACAGCCGGAATGCTCCACACGATTGCCGCTTTCGACCGCCTCGGCGAGGAAAATGCCTTTGCCGTATTGGCCCGTGCCACGGCCCTGCTCCACGAGGGGCGCGATATCGTCAACCTGGGCATCGGACAGCCCGACTTCCGCACGCCGGAACATATCGTGGAAGCGGCCATCAAGGCGCTGCGCGACGGCCACCACGGCTACACCCCCGCCAACGGGCTGCTGGCGACACGCGAGGCGGTGGTACGGCGAACGCTGGCCACCACCGGCGTCGAGGTTTCCCCGGAAAGCGTCATGATCATGCCCGGCGGCAAGCCGACGATGTTCGCCGCGATCCTGATGTTCGGCGAACCGGGGGCAGAGATCCTCTACCCCGACCCGGGCTTTCCCATCTACCGCTCGATGATCGAGTTCACCGGCGCGACCCCGGTTCCGGTGCCGATGCGCGAGGCCAACGGCTTTGCCTTCTCGGCCGAGGAGACGCTGTCGCTGATCACCCCGAAGACGCGGCTGCTGATCCTCAACTCGCCGGCCAACCCGACGGGCGGGGTGACTCCGCGCACCGAGATCGCCAAGCTGGTCAAGGGACTGGAAGCCCATCCCCACGTCGCGATCATGTCCGACGAGATCTACGACGTCATGACCTATGACGGCGAAAGCCACAGCTCGCTGCTTGCCTTCCCCGAGATCCGCGACCGGCTGATCATCCTCAACGGCTGGTCCAAGACCTGGGCGATGACCGGCTGGCGCATGGGCTGGTCGATCTGGCCGAACGGACCGCAGAGCGGCAATCTATACGACAAGGTACGCAAGCTGGCGGTCAACTGCTGGTCATGCGTCAACGCGCCGAGCCAGTATGCCGGCATCGCTGCGATCGACGGCCCGCAGGACGACGTCGACAGGATGATGCGCGCCTTCGACAGCCGCCGCCGCATCGTCGTCGAGGGGCTGAACGCCATCGACGGCATTTCCTGCATCTCGCCCAAGGGCGCCTTCTACGCCTTCCCCAACATCGAAAAGACCGGCTGGAAGGCCAAGAAACTGGCATCTGCACTGCTCGAGGACGCCGGCGTGGCCCTGATCGGCGGCCCCGACTTCGGCATCTTGGGCGAAGGCTACATCAGGCTGTCCTACGCCAACTCGGAAGAGAACATCCTGCGCGCACTGGAGCGGATCGAGGCGTTCCTCGCGAAATAGGGCCGAGGCTCACCCGCGCCCGACATAGGGCATCTTGGTCGCCATCACGGTCATGAACAGCACGTTGGCGTCGAGCGGCAGGCCGGCCATGTAGACCACCGCCTCGGCGACGCGCTCGACGTCCATCACCGCTTCCGCGGCGATCGAGCCGTCGGCCTGCTGCACGCCGACAGTCATCGGCACGGCCATTTCGGTCAGCGCGTTGCCGATGTCGATCTGGCCGCAGGCGATGTCGAAGGGGCGCCCGTCGAGCGCCAGCGTCTTGGTCAGGCCGGTGATGGCGTGCTTGGTCGCGGTGTAGGGCACCGAACCCGGGCGCGGCGCATGGGCCGACACCGAACCGTTGTTGATGATGCGGCCGCCCATCGGCTCCTGCCTGCGCATCGCCGCGAACGCCGCGCGCGAGCACAGGAACGAGCCGGTCAGGTTGACCGCCACGACATCGTTCCAGGCCTCGACGGGAATCTCGTCGATGGTGGAGGCCTTGTAGCCCATGCCGGCATTGTTGAAGAGCAGATCGACCCGCCCGAACGCCTCGGTGATGGTCTCGAACATGTCGTCGACCTGATCGGGCCTGGTGACGTCGCAGACCGCGGCCAGGGCGCTGGCGTCGGTCTTGCCGGCGTCCGCTATCGCCGCATCGAGCGGTGCCTTGCTACGGCCGCAGAAGACGGTGTTCCAGCCGTCCCTCAGCAGCGCGGTCGCCACCGCCTTGCCTATGCCCTTGCCAGCACCGGTGACCACTGCAACCCTGTTGCTTGCCATGATGAAGCTCCTCCATGCGCATGACCAATCGCCGGCGGACGATCATTTAGCGTCGACAATCTAGAGCGCCGACCCAGGCAAAACCAGATCGGGCGTCTCGATTGTAGCGATGGCGCAAAGGATGCGGGCACAGAAAAAGGGCGGTCATTGGCGACCGCCCAGTTTTTCATCGAACCGTGCTTGGGAGGAGGAGAGCCGATCCGAGTAAGAAAAGGATGCGCCTGCTCGGTTAACAAATCCTTAACGTGAAAAACGGCCTTTTAGCCGCTTTTCCCGGGCCTCCCGCCCGGCACCTACCAGCGTGGGTTGACCTGCGGATTGGCCGTTGCCTCGACCGGCACCTTGACGCTCGACACCGTCGCCTCGACATGGTCGACCAACGCGTCCGGCAGCTTCAGCCGGCCGGCGAGCAGGTCGAGATAGCCGCGTTCGGCGCGCGTGTCGGGATCGATGGCAAGGCGCGAGGCCGTGTAGAGCTCGACCTTCTGGGCGTCGGTCTGGGCTGCGGCGACGATCGAATCGAGATCCAGCGGCGCATCGAGCTCGGCCATCAGGAACTGCTCCGCCTCGGAACCGATGCCGGACAGGCTGAGCTTGTCGCCGATCTTCTTGCGCTCGTCGTCGTCGATATGGCCGTCGGCCTTGGCGGCGGCGATCATGGCGCGGATCAGGGTCAGCGCGAATTCGGTCTCGCCCTGGGGCGCCTGCGAGGGATGGAAGGAATTGTCGGCCGGCGGCGGCAGAAGCTGCGGCTCGGCTTCGGGGGCGGCGGCGGTCTGCTCGGGGGCATTGCCGGCCTTGTAGTTCTGGTAGGCCTTGTAGGCGAGGCCGCCGATGGCCGCGAGACCGCCGACCTTCAGCGCCGTGCCCGTGACCTGGCGGCCGGCACCGGTCCCGAGCAGCACCGCGACCAGCGCACCTGCAGCAAGCGGATTGTCCTTGGCCATTTGCGTCGCCTGTCCGGCCTTGTCGCGCACGGTGGAGCCGGTGCCAGGGATCTTGGAGCCGAGGAGATCGTCGAGCAGCTTCTTGGGGTCGAACATGGATGCCTCCGGTTGGAAATGTCGGTCGCCGAGAGGTAGGCGGACGATCGCGACATTACAATGACGCCGGCCAATTTGGCGATGCAATCCGGATACAGCCGTTCAACTGCCGATGTGAGGGGCGTCGCCGCGTTGTTCTGCCAGTTCTACTTGGCGGTGACGCTCGGCATAGCGGGCGCGATCCGCCTCGCTGCGGCTGTCGTGGCAATGCGGGCAGGAAACGCCCGACAGGAATTTCGGCGACTGCAATTCCTCGGGCATGAGCGGATGCCGGCAGGCACGGCAGAGCTCGGCCTCGCCGACGGCAAGGCCGTGCGCCACAGAGACGCGCTCGTCGAAGACGAAGCACTCGCCCTGCCACAGGCTGTCCTCGGCCGGCACCTCCTCGAGATATCTAAGGATGCCGCCCTTGAGGTGGAACACCTCGTCGATGCCGAGCGACTTCACATAGGCCGTCGCCTTTTCGCAGCGGATGCCGCCGGTGCAGAACATCGCCACCTTGCGGCCTTCGAGCTCGCTGCGATGGTTCTCGACCCAGCCCGGGAACTCGCGGAAACTTTTGGTCTGCGGGTCGACCGCGCCGGAGAACGTGCCGATAGAAACCTCGTAGTCGTTGCGCGTGTCGACGACGATCGTGCCGGGGTCGGAAATGAGGGCGTTCCAGTCCTGCGGCTCGACATAGGCGCCGACGCTGGCGAGCGGGTCGATGCCCTCGACGCCCATAGTGACGATCTCGCTCTTCAGCCGCACCTTCATGCGGTGGAACGGCATTTCGCTCGCCGTGCTGTACTTGACTTCGAGACCGGCGAGTTCGGGAATCGCTTCGAGATGGGCGACCAGCTCGGCAATCGCCTCCTCGGTCCCCGCGACCGTGCCGTTGATGCCCTCGCGGGCCAGCAGCAGCGTGCCCTTGATGCCTTTGCCGCAGCAGAAGGCGGCAAGCGGGGCGCGCAGATCCTCGAAGCGCTCCAGCCGGCAGAAGCGGTAGAGGGCGACGACGCGGTACTCGAAATGAGGCGTGGAAAGATTCATGGCGTGAGCCACTAGCGCTTCGCCTCATTTTTTTCAACGTGCAGCTGAAAGTGGAGCGATTACAGGCGGTTCCTGATTCGGGTCGGGCCTCGTGCCGGAAAAGACGGGCGAAACCTCGGGCTGCCTTTTCCACGCCTGCCGAATTCCGGCGACAATGGTTGCGACGAAACGGAGAGTGTCGCGCATGTTCAGCAAGCAGACGGCCGATGAAATCGAGAAGGCGGCGAGCGAATTCGGGCTGGAGCCGGCCGCGCTGCTCGCCATTGCCGAGATCGAGAGCGCCGGCCAGGTCTTCGCAAGGGTCGACGGCCGCAACGAACCGCTGATCCGCTTCGAGGGGCACTATTTCGACCGCAGGCTTTCCGACGACAGGCAGGCAAGGGCACGCGCGGCGGGCCTGGCCTCGCCGACGGCCGGCGCCGTCGCCAACCCGCGCGGCCAGGCGGCACGCTGGCAGATGCTCGAACAGGCGGCCGGCATCGACCACCAGGCCGCCCATGAATCGACCTCGTGGGGCCTCGGGCAGGTGATGGGGGCGCACTGGCTGTGGCTCGGCTTCGACAATGTCGACGGGCTCGTCGCCGAGGCCCGCTCCGGGGCTGCCGGCCAGGCACGGCTGATGGCCCGCTACATCAACAAGGCCGGGCTCAAGGACGCGCTCAACGGCCATGACTGGGAAGCCGTCGGGCACGGCTACAACGGCCCTGGCTTCCGCAAGAACAACTACCATACCAAGCTGGCAGAAGCCTATCGCAGGCAGATCGACGGGCCGGCACCCGGCGACCTGACGATGCAGGTCGGCTCGCGCGGCGAACTGGTCACCGAATTGCAGGAAACGCTCGTCGCGCTGGGCTACCCCGTCGACACCGACGGCATCTATGGCCCGGGAACCGCGTCTGCGGTCAGGACGTTCCAGGCCGAGCACGGCCTTGCCGCCGACGGCATCGCCGGCGAACGCACGCAAGGCGCGATACGCACAGCCTTGCAGCCTGCGACCGGCGGGCTGTGGCCGGCGCTCAGATCCTGGCTGGCCGGGATTTTCGGTCGATCTTAGAAGGCTGGACCTGTATGACACGCAGAGCAGCCCAGACCTCCTGACGACACCCGGGCACCATGTCGCTGCAGGCTTCGTGGACTTGATCCGCCGGGTCTGTTAAATCGGTTGAAAATTGAGAACGGAGCGAGTGCCATGACCAGCAAAACCCAGAAACTGCTTGCGCTGCTGGATGGCCAGCCGGTCATTCCGGTGCTGAAGATCGAGCGTGCCGCCGATGCCGTGCCGCTGGCCCGCGCCCTGGCCCGCGGCGGCCTCCGGGCGATCGAGATCACCTTGCGGACCGACGAAGCGCTGGAATGCATCCGCCGCGTCGCCGCCGAGGTCGAGGACTGCATCGTCGGCGCCGGCACGATCCTCAACGCCCGCCATTTCGACGAGGCCGTTGCCGCCGGCTCGAAGTTCATCGTCAGCCCCGGCCTGACCCGCGAACTGGCCGCCCATGCCGCCAAAAGCGACGTGCCGCTGTTGCCGGGCACCATCACGCCGGGCGAGATCATGGGCGCGCTCGAGGCCGGCCTCGACTTCCTGAAATTCTTCCCCGCCGAGCAGGCCGGCGGCGCGCCGTTCCTCAAGGCCCTCGCCTCGCCGATCGCCGACGTCAAGTTCTGCCCCACCGGCGGCATCTCGGCCAAGAACGCCAGGGACTATCTCAGCCTGCCGAACGTCGTCTGCGTCGGCGGCTCGTGGGTTGCCCCGGACGAGATGGTCAAGGCCGGCGACTGGGCCGGGATCGAGGCGCTGGCGGCGGAGGCCAACAAGCTGCGCAAGAGCTGACGCGCGGTCGCTGCAAACAAAAAAGCCGCGCTGGTTACCAGCGCGGCTTTTTTTGTTTGTCTCGTCGTCCGGTCAGTTGTTCTCGAAGCGAGCCACCGACAGGAACTTCACGGCGCTGCCGGAGAAGCGGTTGGCATCCGCCGACTGGCTGCCCTGCTGGAAGCCGGCCGTATAGACCTCCTTCGGCGCGGTGCGGACCATGTTGTAGGCAAAGCCCGGAGCCTTGGTATTGGTCGTGACCGTCGTCACCTGCTCGCCGCTGCGCAGGGCCCAGCGTGCGGCATCGGGCGCTGCTGCGACCACGACGGCCTTGGGATCGGGCTTGGCTTCCTCGGCAACGGGACGCGCCGACTTGCGGGTGGTCTTGACGCTGCCGCCGATCGCCGCGGCCGGGTCCTGGCCCGCCGAAAGCGAGGCAATGGCAGTCTTCGGCGTCGCAGCCTTGGGCGCGGCGGTGGCCACGACCTCGGGCTGGTCGAACACCGACCGCTGCTCCGGCACCGGCGCGAGAGCTGCAACCTCGAACTCGTCGTCGGCAGCTTCCTCGGCTGGAATGTCGTCGGCCGCTGCGAGCGCCGCTTCCACCGTCATGTCCTGCGGACGGGCCGAAGGCAGCGGCGCGCCGCTTGCCACAGCCGGCATGTCGTCGGTGGAGGCGAGCGCCATCAGGACGTTCTGGTTCTCGGGCGCGAGCTCGGCCGGCGGATTGTAGTTGGGACGCCTGGTCGGCAGCGGCACATTGGCCGCAATCTGCTGTTCGACCGCGGTCGGCTGCTCGCCTTCGGCCAGCGGCGCGGATGCGGCACCGAACGGCACGTTTTCTGCGGTCGCCATGCCGACTTCGGCCTGCGGCCGCGGCGCGATGCCGGGCAGCGGCACGCTGCGGGCGGGAAGTGCCGCGAGAATGGTCTCCGGCGCGTCCTCGGCAGGAGCCTCGTCGGCCATCTGCGGCAGTTCTGCCCGCTGGGCGTTTTCCGGCGCCACGATCTGGATGCCGGGCAGAGTCTTGGCAGCGGGAGATTCGGCAACGGCCCTGGCGGTCGCCTTCGGCTTCGGCGCCACGGCGGCCACGGCGATTTCGCCGGTATCCTCTTCCTCGTCGGCACCGCCGCCACCAAACAGCGCGGCAAACAGGCCGCCGCTGCGCTTGGACGGCGACGACGAAGCGCTGGCAAGAACCATCTCGCCACTCTTCTTGCGCGACTGATAGGAGGCCAGCGCCTGCTCGAAACCGGGCAGCGGCTTGCCGTCGCTCGGCACGTGCAGCGTCTTGCCGGATGGGAACACCGCGACGAGTTCCTTGCGGCTCATGCGCGGCCAGTGGCGCACATTGCCGACATCCATGTGGATGAAGGGCGAACCGGAGCGCGGATAGTAGCCGACGCCACCGGCCTGCACGCGCAGGCCCGAGTCACGCAGCTTCTTCAGCGGCACGCCGGGAATGAAGAAATCCATCGCCTTGCCGAGCATGTGCTGGCTTTTTTCGGCAACGCCGCTCGAACGGCTGCGCAGAAGCGAATTAGTCGCGGGCGACCGATAAGCAGACACGACATGGATATAGTCGCGGCCGCCGGCGGAACGATAGGCCTCCCAGACCACGTCGAACAGTCGCGGGTCCATCTTGGTCGGCTCGTTGCGGCGCCAGTCGCGCAGGAACTGATTGAGCTTCTTGAGCCCGGCAGCGTCGTATCTGCCGTTGCGCTTGAACGTGATCTCAGCCCGCTCACCCGTATGGGTGTAATAAAGCTTGAGGGTCCGCGTTTCGGCGGAGGCTGTCGCTTGAGAAGCTGTCAGGAAACCAAACGTTAGCATCGCGGCCGTAAGCCACTTTTGCCAATTATTCGATTTCGAGCGACGCCCTTCGGTGTTCTCGATCCTGTTCAAATCAAAAGGCCCTGTTAGGCTGCCATCTGTCCCCGGATTTGAAGCCCGGACACTGTTACGGATTCGTGTCCGAATATCGATCCTAATGGTTAATCACTGCTTATTGAAGGCAAAATGCGGTAACACCATGGCGATATCCCAGCAAAAGGGAATCTCAGAATTTCATGGTAAACCGCTGGTTTATACGACAAAAATGTCGCTGAACAAATCGGCGCGCGGCCACAATTGGCTGCGTCCCGCAAGCGACACGCAAGCTTTAATTCCAGATCGGCGAGGAAAACATCACGACGCGAGTCGTTCGCTGCGACCGGTTTCCGGATCGATCCCGTATTCCTTGAGCTTGCGGTAGAGCGTCGAGCGGCCGATGCCGAGGCGCCGCGCCACTTCGCTCATCTGACCGTTGTAGTGCTCGATGGCGAGCCGGATCATCTCGAATTCCACGTCGGCCAGCGGACGGACATTGCCGCGCTCGTCGAGCGCCCGCAGCATGCCCGGACGCAGCTTTTCCGACACGGCGGCCAGCGGCGCGACCGGCGCGGGCCTGTCGGCTGGAACATCGGCAAGCCCCTGCCTCGCCTGGCCGCCAAGGTCGACGACCCCTTCCACCTGGGCGCGGATCTGCGGGAACTCGTCTTCGGTCAGCACGTCGCCTTCGGAAAGCACGCAGGCACGGAAGACGGCGTTCTCGAGTTGCCGGATGTTGCCCGGCCAGTCATAGGCCTGGAGCAGCGCCAGGGCATTTTCCGAGATCGCCGGGATCCTGCCATGCGCGCTCGCCGGTGCGACCCGCGAGATGAAATGGCCGACCAGGAGCGGAATGTCGTCGCGGCGGTCGCGCAGCGGCGGCACGAAGATCGGATAGACGTTGAGGCGGTAGAACAGGTCCTCGCGGAACTTGCCGTCCTTGACCTGCTGCAACAGGTTGCGGTGCGTCGCCGAGATCAGCCGGATGTCGACCTTGACGGTGCTGCGGCCGCCCACCGGATCGACCTCGCCCTCCTGCACGGCGCGCAGCAGCTTGACCTGCACGTCGAGCGGCAAGTCGCCGATCTCGTCGAGGAACAGCGTGCCGTTGTTGGCCTCGACGAACTTGCCCGGATGCTTTTCCGTCGCGCCGGTGAACGAGCCCTTCTCGTGGCCGAACAGGATGCTCTCGACGAGATTGTCGGGAATCGCGCCGCAATTGACGGTGACGAAGGGTTTCGAGCGGCGGTCGCCCGAGCCCTGGATTGCGCGGGCGACGAGTTCCTTGCCGACACCGGATTCGCCCTCGATCAGGATCGGGATGTTCGATGCCGCAGCCTTCTGGCCAAGCCGGATGACCCGGTCCATGGCAGGGCTTCTGGTGATCATGTCGCGGAAGGTGAGCAGCCCGCCGCTGCGGCGGGCCGTGCGCCGAACCGTATTTTCGACCGCTTCCACCTTGAGCGCGTTGGCGATCGCCGCCTGGAGCTTTTCCGGGGATGCCGGCTTGACGACGAAGTCGAAGGCGCCGTTGCGCATCGCCGATACCACCGTGTCGATGCCGCCCTGCGCGGTCTGGACGATGACCGGAAGCGTGATGTCGCGTTCGCGCATCGCCTTGAGCACACCGATCCCGTCGAGCCCGGGCATCGACAGGTCGAGGATGAGCGCACCGATCTCGCCGCCGCGCGCGCCGTCGAGCATGCGCAAGGCAGCCTCGCCGCCGTCGACGGCGATCGCGGTATGGCCAAATTTCGTCACCGCGGCGTCGACCAGGCGACGTTGGACGGGATCGTCATCGACTATAAGAATCGAACCTGCCATGAATGTCCGGTATATGCCCGTAGCTGCTGATTGGATGTGGATCATCCTGGCACAGGGTTCTAAATAAGGTTTCAAAAAAGCCGGTGAACGAATCCCTTAGGATTTGAATCGACTGGCCCAGGGACGTGAAAAGGAAGACGCAATGCGTTGGAATTCCGGGCAAGAGATGTCAGCCACCGCTTCCGCCAGGGGCGCGGCGGGGTTTGGCGAGCTGCCCGAATGGGATCTCGCCGACCTGTATGCCGGCATGGACGCGCCCGAGCTCGCACGCGATCTCGACAAGGCGTCAGTCGATGCGGTGGCTTTCGAGGCGCGCTGGAAAGGCACCCTGGCCATCGAGGCCGAACGGGGCACGGCCGGCAAGCTCGGCCAGGCCATGCAGACCTACGAGGCGCTGGAAGAGCTGGTCGGGCGCGTGGTCTCCTATGCCGGGCTCGTCTATGCCGGCGACACCTCCGACCCCAAGCGCGCCAAGCTTTACGGCGACGTCCAGGAAAAGATGACCGATGCCAGCGCGCATTTGCTGTTCTTCGCGCTCGAACTCAACCTCGTCGACGACGCGCTGATCCTCAAGGCGCTCGATGCCGATCCTGAATTCGGCCACTACCGGCCCTGGGTGCTCGACCTCAGGAAGGACAAGCCCTACCAGCTCGAGGATCGCGTCGAGCAGTTGTTCCACGAAAAGTCGATCACCGGGCGCGGCGCCTGGAACCGCCTCTTCGACGAGACGATGACCGACCTGCGTTTCGACATCGGCGGCGAGGAACTGACGCTGGAACCGGCGCTGAACAAGCTGCAGGACCCCGATGGCGAGGTGCGCAAGGCAGCCTCCGATGCGCTGGCCGCGACGTTCCGCAAGAACCTGCGCGTCTTCACGCTGATCACCAACACCCTGTCCAAGGACAAGGAGATTTCCGACCGCTGGCGCGGCTTCGAGGACATCGCCGATTCCCGCCACCTCGCCAACCGTGTCGAGCGCGAGGTCGTCGACGCGCTGGCCGCCGCCGTGCGCGAGGCCTATCCGCGCCTGTCGCACCGCTATTACGCGATGAAGGCCAAGTGGCTCGGCACCGAGGTGATGAACCACTGGGACCGCAACGCCCCGCTGCCCGAGACGCCGCAGGCGGTCATCGGCTGGGACGAGGCCAAGGACACGGTGCTGACCGCCTATCAGCGCTTCTCGCCGGAAATGGCCGAGATCGCCCGCTCGTTCTTCGACCGCCGCTGGATCGATGCGCCGGTGCGACCCGGCAAGGCGCCCGGCGCCTTCGCCCATCCGACGGTGCCGTCGGCGCATCCCTACGTGCTGCTCAACTACATGGGCAAGCCGCGCGACGTCATGACCCTTGCCCACGAGCTCGGCCACGGCGTGCACCAGGTGCTGGCCGGCGGCCAGGGCGCGCTGATGGCCTCGACGCCGCTGACGCTGGCCGAAACGGCAAGCGTGTTCGGCGAGATGCTGACCTTCCGCTCGCTACTTGAACGCACCACCGACAAGCGCGAGCGCAAGGCGATGCTGGCCCAGAAGGTCGAGGACATGATCAACACGGTCGTGCGCCAGATCGCCTTCTACGAGTTCGAGCGCAAGGTGCATTCCGAGCGCAAGAACGGCGAGCTTACCTCCGACCAGCTCGGCCAGTTCTGGCTCGAAGTGCAGGCCGAGAGCCTGGGGCCCGCGATCAAGCTGCGCGACGGCTACGAGGTGTTCTGGTCCTACATCCCGCACTTCATCCATTCGCCGTTCTACGTCTATGCCTACGCCTTCGGCGACTGCCTGGTGAACTCGCTCTACGCGGTCTACCAGAATGCCGAGCGCGGTTTTCAGGACAAGTATTTCGAGATGCTGCGCGCCGGCGGCACCAAGCATCATTCCGAACTCCTGAAGCCGTTCGGGCTCGATGCCACCGATCCCGCCTTCTGGCAGAAGGGGCTTGCCGTGATCAGCAACCTCATCGACGAACTGGAAGCGCTGGACTGAGCCCGGTTCTATCGCAAGCACGCTGACATCATGACTGGTCCCACATCTCCATTCGTCCTGTTCCGGGACGACCCCGCTGGCCGCGAGGTGCTGTTCGAAGCGCCCCGCGAGATCATCCTTGCGCATGACGCGGCGGATTTCTTCCCGGCCTTGCAGGCAGCCCAGGCGGCGCATGAGCAGGGCAAGTGGCTTGCCGGCTATTTCTCCTACGAGGCCGGCTACCTGCTGGAGCCGAAGCTGCGGCCGCTGTTGCCCGAGGGGCGGCGCACGCCGCTGGTCTGCCTCGGCGTGTTCGACCAGCCGTCGGACCGGGATCGCGCGCCGTCGCGCGAGCCTGCGACCAACGGGCCGATCTTCGATGCGCGGGCGACGTGGTCGGAGGCCGACTATGGGCGCCAGTTCAGCAAGCTGCACCAGCATTTGCGCCAGGGCGACTGCTACCAGGCCAACCTGACCTTTCCCGTGCATGCGCAATGGTCCGGCACGCCGCTCGACGCCTTCGACGCGCTGATCGCCCGGCAGCCGGTGAAATACGGCTCGCTGGTCTCGCTCGGCGGGCCCGTCGTACTGTCGCGTTCGCCCGAACTGTTCTTCGACATCGACAGCGAGGGCTGGATCGAGACCCACCCGATGAAGGGCACCGCCCCGCGCGGCAAGACGCCCGAAGAAGATGCGGCGCTGAGGGAGTTCCTGCGCAACGACGAGAAGAACCAGGCGGAAAACCGCATGATCGTCGACCTGCTGCGCAACGACATCTCGCTGATCAGCGAAGTCGGCTCGCTCGACGTGCCCGAACTGTTCCGCATCGAGAGCTATCCGACGGTACACCAGATGGTCAGCACCGTCAGGGCGAAGCTCCTGCCCGGCCTCAGCATCGAGCAGGTGTTTGCCGCCCTCTTCCCCTGCGGCTCGATCACCGGCGCGCCCAAGATCCGGGCGATGGAGATCCTGCACGATCTCGAAGGCACGCCGCGCGACGTCTATTGCGGCGCCATCGGCTGGATCGCGCCGGGCGGCACCATGCGCTTCAACGTGGCGATCCGCACCATCACGCTCTTTCCCGACGGCGAGGCCGTCTACAATGTCGGCGGCGGCGTGGTGTTCGATTCGACCGCCGAAGCGGAGTATGCCGAATGTCTTCTGAAAGCGCGGTTCGCGACGGGCTCGGTTCCGGCTTCGAACTGATCGAGACGATGCGCTGGGAGCCGCAAGGCGGCTTCCTGCGCGGCGGCCGGCACCTTGCCCGGCTCGCGGCCTCGGCCGAGACGCTCGGCTTCGGCTTCGACGGGGCGACGATCGAACAGGCCTTGGCCGGGGCCACAGGCGGTGACACGCCGCTCAGGATCCGGCTCGTGCTTGGGTTCAACGGCAAGGCCGAAGTTACGAGCCAACCCTTCGTTCCGCTGGTGCCCGACGCCGCATGGACGCTGCGTATCGCGTCCACGCGCCTCGCCTCGACCGACCCGCTGCTTCGCCACAAGACCACGCGCCGCGAGGCCTACGATGCGGCACGCGCCGAATTCCCGCGCGACGATGCCGACGAGGTGCTCCTGCTCAACGAGGGAGGCGAAGTCTGCGAAGGCACCATCACCAATCTCTTCATCGACATGGGCGACGGCGGCCCGCTCAGGACGCCACCCCTCGCCTGCGGCCTGCTGGCAGGCGTGCTGCGCGGCGAGATGATCGACAGGGGCGAGGCCGTGGAAGCCAAGGTGACCGTCCACGATCTCGCAGCCGCGCCGAGGATATTCGTCGGCAACTCCCTGCGCGGGCTGATTGGAGCTCGGGTCCCCGAGGCTCGCTTGGCTTGACGCACTCATCGACCAGCGCATACATTGTGCTCATGTGTGTTCGCGGAGATGACAATGACGAACAGCAACACATTTTCCGTGCGGCTTCCTCCTGAAACCAGGCAGGAGTTGGAGGACTACGCCAAGTCCACGCAGCGTTCGAGCGCCTTCATCGTCAAGGAAGCCGTCGAGGCCCATCTGGCCGAGCGCCGTGCTTATCTGGCTGCGATCCGGGAAGCGGTCGACGAGGCCGACGAAAGCGGTGAGTTCATTTCATGGGAAGCGACGTCGAAATGGCTTCGCTCATGGGGAACTGCGGATGAACTGCCGCCTCCCGAACCGGATGTCTTCACCAAGAACGCCAAATGAAAATCCGGCTGACGAAAGCCGCGATCAGGGATTTGCGCGAGGCGCAAACGCATATTGCCGCAGATAGCGAGGAAGCGGCACGTCAACTTGTGCTGCGGCTGGACAGGGCCATCACCCTGCCCGGGGAGAAACCGACCATCGGCCGGCCCACGTCCGAAAAGGCCATACGCGAATGGTCCGTTCCCGGCCTGCCGTTTCTCATCCCCTATCGGATTGCAGATGATGCGGTCGAGATAATCCGCCTGTTCCATACCAGCCGAATGCGTCCACCACATTGGCTATGACCCCCACCCACACGCCCTATGACGGCAGCTCGAAGCCTTTCGCCATCGGCCTGAAGCAGGCCGACCCACGCGACTGGATCGAGCTCGACGGCCATCTCGACGCCTATCTCGCGGAGAAGGACCGGCTCTATGCCGAACTGCCCGACAAGGTTTTCGTCGCCGAGCCGGACACGCGCCCGGCCCAGCGGGAAGTGCTCGACCTTCTGGTCGCGCACCTGACCGAACGCTTTCCCGAGACCTACAGTCTGGAGAACGGCCGCTGCACCATTGCCGGCACGGGCCGCACGGTCGACGTCGAAAACCCCGGCGACAACCCGCTGATCGCCGCCTCGAAGCTGGTGCAGGAAGACCTGATCCTGATGCGGCAGGGCGGGAATGGCTGGCGGCTGGCCGCCGGTTCGCTGTGCTTTCCCTCGTCCTGGAGGTTGACCGAAAAGTTCGGCCTGCCGATGCACGACATCCACGGCCCCGTGCCCGGCTTCGGCCCCGGCACCCGCATGGCGGAGCTGATCGCGCGCATGTTCGACAAGCTTGCCGTGCTTGTGGAACGTTTCAACTGGTCGATCCAGGCGGATGGCTCGCTCTATCACCCGCTTTCCGACCGCCAGCGCCTCGCCCGCTCGGCCGAGACGGCGACGACGTTTCCCGGCGCCGACGTCGCCGCTCACGCCTTCATCCGCGTCGAGCGGCAGACCTTGCGCAAGCTGCCCGTCTCCGGCGACGTGCTGTTCACGATCCGCATCCATCTAGATCCGCTGGCGGTGCTCGCCCGCCACGAGGACCGGGCCAGACTGGCCGCGTCCTTCGCCGAACAGCTGATGAGCCTCGACCGCGACCAGCTCGATTACAAGGGCCTCGCCGCCGACCGCGACAGGCTCGTCGGCTTCCTCGGCGACGTCGCGAAAGCCGGCTAATAGCGGCATAACGTCCAGCATCCACAGCATCTGGGGCTGAGGATTCGCTTTATTGTGACAAGCATGTATGGTTTAGCCGTTGAAGCCGGGTCAATTGGGGCCCGGCTCTTTTAGTGTGAGAAGGAGTGCCATAAAAAATGGCGAATGAAAAATGGCCCGTTTACGGTGAGATTACTGGACCTGTAGTGATGATCGGCTTCGGCTCGATCGGCCGCGGAACGCTCCCCCTCATTGAACGCCATTTCAAGTTCGACAAGTCGCGCATGGTGATCATCGATCCCAGCGACGAAAACCGGAAGATCGCGGATGAGCGCGGCATCAAATTCATCCAGGAGGCGGTATCCAAGGACAATTACAAGGACCTGCTGACGCCACTCCTGACCAACGGCGGCGGCCAGGGCTTCTGCGTCAACCTGTCGGTCGACACCGGCTCGGTCGACCTCATGCATCTCTGCCGCAAGCTTGGCGTACTCTATGTCGACACCGTGATCGAGCCCTGGCTCGGCTTTTACTTCGACAACAACGCCGGCAATGACGAGCGCACCAACTATGCGCTGCGCGAGACGCTCCTGGCCGAACGGCGCAAGCATCCCGGCGGCACCACCGCCGTCTCCACCTGCGGCGCCAACCCGGGCATGGTCTCGTGGTTCGTCAAGCAGGCGCTGGTCAACCTCTCCAAGGACCTCGGCATCGAATTCGAAGAGCCGGCGCAGCATGACCGCGAAGGCTGGGCTGCGCTGATGAAGAAGGCCGGCGTCAAGGGCATCCACATCGCCGAGCGCGACACCCAGCGCACCAAGAACCCCAAGCCGATGAACGTGTTCTGGAACACCTGGTCGGTCGAGGGCTTCATCTCGGAAGGCCTGCAGCCGTCCGAGCTCGGCTGGGGCACGCACGAGAAGTGGAAGCCCAAGAACGCCAAGAAGTTCAAGCACGGCAACAAGGGCGCGATCTATCTCGAGCAGCCCGGCGCCAACACCCGCGTCCGCACCTGGTGCCCGACGCCGGGCGCGCAGTACGGCTTCCTCGTCACCCACAACGAGGCGATCTCGATCTCCGACTTCTTCACCGTGCGCTCGAAGAAGGGCAAGGTGACCTACCGGCCGACCTGCCACTACGCCTACCATCCCTGCAACGACGCGGTTCTGTCGATGCACGAGATGTTCGGCGCCGCCGGCAAGCCGCAGCCGGTTCACCACGTTCTCGACGAGGACGAACTGGTCGACGGCATCGACGAACTCGGCGTGCTGCTCTACGGCCACGACAAGAACGCCTACTGGTTCGGCTCGCAGCTGTCGCTGGAACAGGCCCGCAAGCTCGCGCCTTACCAGAACGCAACCGGGCTTCAGGTCTCGTCGGCGGTGCTCGCCGGCATGGTCTGGGCATTCGAGAACCCGGAGGCAGGCATCGTCGAGGCCGATGAAACCGACTACAGGCGCTGCCTGGAAGTGCAGCTTCCGTATCTCGGACCGGTCAACGGCTACTACACCGACTGGACGCCGCTCGAAGGCCGCCCCGGCCTGTTCGAGGAGGATCTCGACAAGGACGATCCCTGGCAGTTCCGCAACGTGCTGGTTCGCTAAGGCACAACCGAACGCCATTCCTGGAACGGAATGGCGTTCTATTTCCTTATAGAAACACGATCCCGAAAATGCCGATGGCTTTTCGGGATTTTGTTCTGAGCCTTGCCTTCATCTCCAAATCGGGCGATTGAAGACAGGCGGACTGAGGAGAGGATTCTTGATGACGACTTCGCGCAAAATTGCTTCGGCCGGAGTACTCGCCCTGCTTGCGGCCGCCATCGCCGGCTGTTCGACCAGCGGCGGATCTTCGGGTGGCGGCTCGCGGCCCGCGCCGACGGGCGTCGAAGGCGCCTGGCTTGACGCCAAGGGCACCGGACTGTCGACCTTCCAGGCTGGCGCATTCCAGACGGTCGCCACCGACACCGGCCAGAAGCTGTCCGATGGCACCTACATCCTGACCGGCGCCAACTCGGTGCAGATCAACGGCACGTCGCTGATCCGCCAGTCGCCGATCAGCTTCAATTGCCTGCTGATCTCGGCCAACCAGCTCAACTGCACCAGCGGCACCAACCAGCAGTTCACCTTGACCAGGCGCTCGGCCTGATCCTGGCTTTGCGCCCGCCAAGGCGGGCGCAACACTTGCGCTGACGCTCCAGCTCGACAGCAGAGCGCTGCTGCCACGCATTGGCCGGCTCTCTCGATTGGCAAGTCGATCGCGCCGCCATTCGGCTTCAGAATCTCCCTTGCATCCGAAAAATCGGAATGTGAACATGGCCCCAAGGAATGTGTAACATTCCGGTCAAGCGAAGACGCTAAACGTCTCGCGGGGGTCATTCGGGAGATTTCAACATGAAGAGATTGGCTGCCATTGCGGCTTTGTCGGCTTCGGCGTTCGGTTATTCCGCCGCACCGTCATTCGCCGACTACACGTTGACCATTCTGCACATCAATGACTGGCACAGCCGCATTGAGAGCAACAACAAGTTTGAATCGACCTGCTCTGCCGAGGAAGAGGGCAAGGGCGAGTGCATCGGCGGCGCCGCGCGCCTGGTGACGGCGATTGCCGACCAGCGCAAGAAGCTCGAAGGCCAGAACGTGCTGCTGCTCAACGGCGGCGACAATTTCCAGGGTTCGCTGTTCTACACCACCTACAAGGGTGCGGCCGAAGCCGAATTCCTGAACCAGATGAAATTCGATGCCATGACCGTGGGCAACCACGAGTTCGACGACGGCGAAGAGGCGCTGGTGCCGTTCCTGGAGAAGATCCAGTTCCCGGTACTTTCCGCCAACGTCCATCCCAATGCCCAGTCGAAGGTCGGCGACCGCATCAAGCCGTCGCTCGTGCTCGAGGTCGGCGGCCAGAAGATCGGCATCGTCGGTGCCGTCACCAACGACACGCCCGAGGTCGCCTCCCCCGGCCCCAACATCGCCATCGAGGACGACGTCAAGAACATCACCGCCGAAGTCGAGAAGCTGAAGGCCGAGGGCGTCAACAAGATCATCGCGCTCACCCATGTCGGCTATCCGCGCGACAAGGAAATGATCGCCAAGATTCCCGGCGTCGACGTCGTCGTCGGCGGCCACTCGCACTCGCTTTTGTCGAACACCGACCCCAAGGCCGAAGGGCCCTACCCGACGATGATCGACAACCCCGAGGGCTACAAGGTGCCGGTCACCCAGGCCGCTTCCTATTCCAAGTATCTCGGCGAGTTCACCGTCACCTTCGACGACAACGGCATCGTCAAGGAAGCCAAGGGCGACCCGATCTATCTCGACAATTCGATCAAGCCCGACGAGGCCGTGCTCGCCCGCATCAAGGAGCTCGGCGCCCCCATCGAGGAACTCAAGAACAAGGAGGTCGCCGAGACCACCGCGCTCATCGACGGCAGCCGCGAAACCTGCCGCGCCCGCGAATGCGAGATGGGCAACCTGATCTCCGACGCCATCCTCGACCGGGTCAAGGACCAGGGCGTGACCATCGTCTTCCAGAACGGCGGCGGCATCCGCGCCTCGATCGACCAAGGCGTCGTCACCATGGGCGAAGTGCTGACCGTACTGCCGTTCCAGAACACGCTGGCCACCTTCCAGCTCTCCGGCAAGGACATCGTCGCCTCGCTCGAGGCCGGCGTCAGCGAGATCGAGGAAGGCAAGGGCAAGTTCCCGCAGGTCGCCGGCCTGAAATACGCCTTCGACAAGTCGGTCGCCGCCAATGCCGGCCGCATCAAGTCGGTCGAGGTGATGGACGGTGGCGCCTGGAAGCCGATCGACGAGGCCAAGGTCTACACGGTCGCCACCAACAACTACGTCCGCCAGGGCGGCGACGGCTACAAGCTGTTCGCCGACAATGGCGCCAATGCCTATGACTACGGTCCGAGCCTCGAACAGGTGGTCGCCGACTACCTCGCCAAGAACCGGCCCTACACGCCCAAGCTCGACGGCCGCATCACCGAGATTGCAGCGACAGTCGCAGCAGCACCTGCGCCCGCCGAACCTGCCCCCGCGGCAGCCGAACCGGCCAAGCCCGCCGACACTGCGGCAGCACCCGCAGCGGCGGAACCGGCGGCCGGTGCCGCCGCCACCGGCGGCAAGACGCACACCATCGCCGCCGGCGACACCTACTGGGATCTTGCCAAGACCTATCTCGGCGACCCCACCAAGTGGCAGGCGATCGCCGACGCCAATCCCGACGCCAAGGCCAAGGATCTGCACATCGGCGGAACGCTTTCGATCCCGTCGACGAACTGATAGGGCTCATCTGCCCCACGAGCCCGCCCGGCATGCCGGGCGGGCTTTGCATTTGGAGAAAGGCGAATAGGGAATAGCGAATAGCGAATAGAAGCGTGCGTGGCCCCTCGGGCACCCTTTGGGCCCAAGGGCCTCATACTATCTTACGCCCTACTCACTATTCGCTATTCCCTATTCGCTACTCCCTCCCGGGGTGCGGCCAGACGCGACATTGATCGGCTGCCCCATTCAACTAGGTATCCCGCATAACGGAGACACCGAATGAACCTGACCACGACCATCGACGAAAAATCGGCCAAGGCGTTCGGCCCATTTCCCCATGGCCATCCGGCGGTGCGCAAGGGCAAGGTCGGCGTTCTCCTGGTCAATCTCGGCACCCCCGACGGCACCGATACGAAGTCGATGTGGCGCTATCTCCGCGAATTCCTCTCCGATCCGCGCGTCATCGAGATGCCGAAGCTTTTGTGGTACCCGATCCTCTACGGCATCGTGCTCAACACGCGCCCGAAGAAATCGGGCGAGAACTACAAGAAGATCTGGAACACCGAACGCGACGAATCTCCGCTGCGCACCTACACCCGCGCCCAGGCGGAAAAGCTCTCCGAGGCCTTGCGCGACCTTCCCGACGTGATCGTCGACTGGGGCATGCGCTATGGCAATCCTTCGACGGAAAGCGCGGTCAACAAGATGATCGCCCAGGGCTGCGACCGCATCGTCATGTTCCCGCTCTATCCGCAGTTCTCGGCGACGACGACGGCGACCGCCAGCGACCAGCTGTTCCGCGCGCTGATGAAAATCCGCGCCATGCCGTCGGTCCGCACGGTGCCGGCCTATTACGACGAGCCCGTCTATGTCGAGGCGCTGGCGCGCTCGATCGAACAGCATCTGGCTTCGCTCGCTTTCGAGCCGGAGGTCATCCTCGCCTCCTATCACGGCATTCCAAAACCTTATTTCGAGCGCGGCGACCCCTATCACTGCCATTGCGTGAAGACGACGCGGCTGCTGCGCGAGCGGCTCGGCATGGACGACAAGAAGCTGATGACCACCTTCCAGTCGCGCTTCGGCGCCCAGGAATGGCTGCAACCCTACACCGACAAGACGGTCGAACGGCTGGCCAAGGAGGGCGTGAAGTCGATCGCCATCGTCAACCCCGGCTTCTCCGCCGACTGCATCGAGACGCTGGAGGAGATCGCCGGCGAGAACGCCGAGATCTTCCACCATGCCGGCGGCAAGAACTTCTCCCACATCCCCTGCCTCAACGACAGCGCCGAAGGCATGGCGGTGATCGAGGCGATCGCCCGGCGCGAACTGTCGGGCTGGGTCTGACCGCCTAGGCGGAACCTCCACTGGCGAGCGGCGTTGAACGCGGGCCAGGGAGACCCGCCAATCGTGACCCGCAAGCTCGACCTCAGGACCGGACGGCCCGTCTGGTATGCCTACCGCGCGCCGACGGTTCCGACCGGCAGGCTGACGCGCGACATCAAGGCAGACGTCGCCATCGTTGGCATGGGCATCAGCGGGGCCATGGTGGCGGAAGCGCTGACGGATGCCGGCATGTCCGTCGCCTGCATCGACCGCCGCGGCCCGCTCCTGGGCTCGACCTCGGCAACCACCGCACTGGTCCAGTACGAGATCGACAAGCCGCTGTCCAAGCTGGTGCCCGGCATCGGCAAGGACCGCGCCGAGCGCGCCTGGCGGCGCTCCCGGCTTGCGGTGGTGAACCTCATGGCCCGCATCGACGAACTCGGCATACGCTGCAACGTCGAGACCCGGCAATCGCTCTACCTGGCCGGAGATGTGCTCGATGCCAGCGGATTACGCACCGAGGCCGAGGCGCGGCGGCTCGCCGGCATCCATGCCACCTATCTCCCCAAGGCAGAACTGCGCGAACGGTTCGGCATCGCCCGCAACAGTGCGATCCTGAGCCACGGCAACCTGGCGCTCGATCCGCGCAAGCTGACGGCCGGGCTGCTGTTGACGGCACGCCAACGCAAGGCCCGCTTCTACGCCCCGGCCGAGGCCACCGGCATCGCCGAGAGCCGCGACGAGGTGACGGTCGCGACACGCGGCGGCCCGACCATCACCGCCAGCCATGCGATACTCGCCACCGGCTACGAGCTCGTCCCCGGCTTTCCTCAGGTGCCCGACCATCAGGTGATCTCGACCTGGGCCATCGCCACGCAGCCGCAGAAACGCATGCTCTGGCCGGGCGCCGCCCTGATCTGGGAGGCCTCCGATCCGTATCTCTATCTGCGCGCGACAACCGACGGCCGGGTGATCTGCGGCGGCGAGGACGAGGACTTCACCGACGAAACGCGCCGCGATGCGCTGATCGCCGAGAAATCGGATCGCATCGCCGCCAAGCTGAAGCGGCTCCTGCCCCGGCTCGACACCGCGCCGGAATTCGCCTGGACCGGTTCGTTCGGCACCACCGCGACAGGCCTTCCCTGTATCGGCACGCTTCCCCGCCTGCCGCGCGTGCACGCGGTGATGGGATATGGCGGCAATGGCATCACCTATTCGCGCATCGCCGCCGAGATCGTCCGTGCCGCCCTGTGCGGCAACCGGGACAGCGACGCCGATCTGTTCCGCTTCCCGCGCTGAGCCGGGAGCATTTCACCGCTCCCTTGTTGTAACGCTGCCGAAACGCCCTTAAGTCTTTCGCGCATGCGGCGCGACCTGTGAATCGCGCACTCAACTTGCGGGGGTGTTTCGAATGGACTTCAGCGGTTTCGATCTGGTCATCCCGGTCCTTGTCGTACTGGTGCTTTTGCTGCTGTTTGCCGGCATCAAGACCATCCCGCAGGGCTACAACTACACGGTCGAACGCTTTGGCCGCTACACCAAGACCCTGACGCCCGGCCTCAACCTGATCATCCCCTTCATCGACCGCGTCGGCGCCAAGATGAACATGATGGAGCAGGTGCTCGACGTGCCGACCCAGGAAGTCATCACCCGCGACAACGCCATCGTGGCGGTCGACGGCGTCGCCTTCTACCAGGTGCTGAGCGCGCCCCAGGCCGCCTATCAGGTTGCCGGCCTGCAGAATGCCATCCTCAACCTGACGATGACCAACATCCGCACGGTGATGGGCTCGATGGACCTTGACGAGCTGCTGTCCAACCGCGACGCCATCAACGAGCGCCTGCTGCGCGTCGTCGACGAAGCCGCCCACCCCTGGGGCATCAAGGTCACCCGCGTCGAGATCAAGGACATCAACCCGCCGGCCAACCTGGTGGAATCGATGGCCCGCCAGATGATGGCCGAGCGCAACAAGCGCGCCCAGATCCTCGAGGCCGAGGGCTTGAAGGCGGCACAGGTGCTGGAGGCCGAAGGCCGCCGCGAGGCCGCCTTCCGCGATGCCGAGGCGCGCGAACGCGCCGCCGAGGCGGAAGCCCGCGCTACCCAGGTGGTGTCGGAAGCCATCGCCAAGGGCGACGTCCAGGCGATCAACTACTTCGTCGCCCAGAAATACACCGAAGCGCTGGCCAAGATCGGCTCGGCGTCGAACAGCAAGGTCGTGCTGATGCCGATGGAGGCGTCGTCGCTGATCGGCACGCTTGGCGGTATCGGCGAGATCGCCAAGGAGGTGTTCCGCGCCGAAGGCACCGCCGGAGCGCAGCGCCAGGCCTCGCGGACGCCGAGAATTCCGCCGGAGCAGAACTGAACCTGCCACTGGCACGAGGTGAAGTGAGGAGCCGCACATGATCGCAAGCGTCGTTGCCGAACTCGGTCCCTGGAACTGGATGCTGCTCGGCTTCATCCTGCTCTGCCTGGAGATCTTCGCGCCCGGCGTGTTCCTGCTGTGGATCGGCATTGCCGCACTCATCGTCGGCTCGGCCTCGCTGCTGCTCTGGGACGTCGCGTTGTGGATCTGGCAGGTGCAGGTGCTGGTCTTCCTCGTGCTCGCCCTCGCCTCGGCCTATGTCGGCAAGAAGATCGTCCGCGACCGCGAGGACCCCTCCGACCAGCCGCTGCTCAACCGGCGCGGCGCCCAGATGATCGGCCGCACCGCGACGCTGACCGAGCCGATCAAGGAAGGACGCGGCCGCATCAAGCTCGGCGACACGACTTGGCGTGTGTCGGGACCCGACCTGCCCGTGGGAACGCAGGTGCGCGTCACCGCTGTCGCCGACACCGACCTGGAGCTGGTGGTGGAGGCTGTCTGAAGCCTCGTTGAGACGCAGGCAGCAAGTGCTTGCCCTGGCCGCAGATCGCAGGCCTCGCAGAAGCCCTCATGGTGAGCCTGTCGAACCACGAGGGCGTCAGCGCAACCCCATGCGCCAGCTCGGACTACCCAAAAACCCCGCTGTAAATCGGATTGTCGAACGACAGGCACGCGCCATAGCCTGGCGCCCTCGTGGTTCGACAGGCTCACCATGAGGGCTACTGGGGGCGTTTCGGCAAGTCGTTGGAAGACGAAGACAGTCGACTCCAGAACCAAAGGTCCTAAGCCGCGCCGATCCTCAGAAGATCGTGGAAATGGACGATGCCGACAGGCCTGTCGCCTTCGACCACCGGTATGGCGCTGATATTGTGCTCGTTGAGCATCGCCGTCGCTGTGCCCGCCAGCATCTCGGGCGGCACTGTCTTGGGCTGCCGGGTCATGATGTCCTCGACATTGGTCTCGGCGAGGTTGCGGTCGAGATTGCGAGCCAGGTCGCCATCGGTGACGATGCCGGCCAGCCTGCCCTGCGCGTCGACGACGACGACGCAGCCGAAGCGCTTCTTCGACAGCGTCTTCACCGCCTCGGGCATCTTGGTACCGATCGCGACGATCGGCATTTCGTCGCCCTTGTGCATCAGGTCGCCGACCGGCATCAGGCTCGCGCCGAGCTGGCCGCCGGGATGGAAGGTGCGGAAATGGTCGGCGGTGAAGCCGCGTGCCTCGAGCAGGGCCACCGCCAGCGCATCGCCGATGACGAGTTGCAGCAGCGTCGAGGTCGTGGGCGCAAGGCCGTGCGGACAGGCCTCCGGCGCACGCGGCAGCGACAGGACGACGTCGGCCTGGCGCGCCAGCGCCGAAGAATCGCCTGCGGTAAGCGCGATCAGCGGGATCGAAAAGCGCCTCGAATAGGCGACGATGCCCTTGAGCTCGGCGGTCTCGCCCGACCAGGACAGCGCGACGATGGCGTCGTCCTTGGTGATCATGCCGAGGTCGCCATGGATGGCTTCCGAGGGGTGCACGAAATAGGCCGGCGTTCCGGTCGAGGCGAAGGTCGCCGCCAGCTTGGAGCCGATATGTCCGCTCTTGCCGACGCCGGTGATGATCGCCCGGCCGCTGAGCTGGCCCAGGATCGAGACAGCCTTGGCGAAGGGGTCCGCCAAGGGGCCATCGAGCGCGGCGGCAAGCGCGGCGATGCCGACCTGCTCGGTAGCGACGGTGCGGAGCGCCGAGGCGATCGACGCCTGCGGGTCCGGCTCTTTTTTCAGCGATCCAGCGTGCATGGCGCATGCGTTAGCGCGTCGTACCGCCTCTGTCCATGATTATCCGCCCGGCACGGCCGGCCCTGGCGGCGGCTGGAAACGCTCCGTTAACCATGGCGATTTACCAGTTGGTAAGTGCGGCCCCTTGCGCCGGCGAAGCAGTGGTGAAGATGGCGCAGGTCAGGCCAGGGCAAAACAGGCGAATGAGCGGTGCGGGATTGCGCTTCTTGCTGGCAACGGCAAGCGCAGCAACCCTGCTTTGCGCCCTGCCGGTGCATGCCCAGGAAGCCGGCCTGCGCGGCGCGGTCAACGAGGCCGACACGACCGCACAGTTGTTGCGCCGGCGACCGGCACAGCAGCCTGCCCCCGAAATCCAGGACCAGGCGGCCACCTACCAGCCCATCAGCCCTGGCGCCGTGCCGGAGCAAACCGACCCGGCCGGCACGGACGACCTGTTTAGCGAACCACCCAACGCCTATGCGGCCGATGCCGCCAACCCGTCCAGCCGTCCGACGACGACCGCAATCCAGCGCTCCAGGGAAGCACGCGAAAGACGCGCCGCCCCCGCTAGGGCAGCCGCAACGACAGCTGCCACGCCGGAGCAGGATGAAGAATTGACCACCGGCACGGTGCGGCAGGGAACCGTCGATTCGCTGATCGCGGAAGAAAACGGCCCGGAATCGGAGCGTCAGCGAGCGATCGAGGGCCGCAGGCCGGTGCCGGACGAAAACCCGTTCGAGCCGACAGGCATCCGCTTCGGCACCTTCCTGCTCAAGCCGAGCCTCGAACAGGGCGTCACCGCCACCTCCAACGCCGATTCGAGTTCGGACGGCAAGTCGGCGGTGCTGTCGGAAACCACGCTGCGCCTGAATGCGGCCTCAGACTGGGACAGCCACTCGGCCACCATCGACGCCTACGGCAATGTCCGCAAGTCCGTCTCGGGCCAGGAGGTCGAGGATGTCGAGGCCGGCATCGACGGCCGGCTGCAGCTCGACTTCGCCGACGATATCCGCACCATCGCCACCCTCGGCTACGACATCCGCCCGGAATCGGCGAGTTCGCCGGTGGTGATCGTCGGCACCGCGTCGCGCCCGGTGCGCCACACCCTCGACGGCAGCATCGGTGTCGAGAAGGACGTCGGCAAGCTGCGCTTTGCCGTGACCGGCGAAGCCGCCAAAGAGAGTTTCAGCGACGCCGACCTGTCGGGCGGCGGCACGCTTTCGCAGGAAGACAGGAACTCGACGCTCTATACCGGCCGTTTCCGTGCCGGATATGAGATTTCCCCGGCGCTGACACCCTTCGGCGAGATCGAATACGGGCGCCGCGTCTACGATCTCAGGTTCGACACGGCCGGCTTCGAACGCTCGTCCAACCGGATCGGCGCCCGCGCCGGCGTCGAGCTCGACATGGGCGAGAAGTTCGGCGGCGAGATTTCCGCAGGCTGGCTTTCGGAAGACTTCGACGACGACCGGCTGGAGACGATTTCGGCGGCGACGATCGCCGCGGATCTGCGCTGGTCGCCGATGCGCGGCACCATCGTTACGCTCAACGGGACGACGCAGGTCGAAGGTTCGACGACGCCGGGCGAAAGCGGCTCGGTGCTCTACACCGGCCGCCTCGGCGTCGAGCGTCAGATTCGCGCCAACCTCACCGGCTTTGCCGCGGCCGGCGTCGGCTGGCGCGATTATGCTGGCAGGGACGACCATGAACTCAGGCTCAGCGCCGAAGCCGGCCTGACCTGGTGGCTCAACCGCTATGCCGGCCTCACCGGCAGGCTGCGCCACGAAACCTTCGACAGCACCCTGGCCGGCCGCGACAGCAAGACCAACAGCGTCTTTGTCGGGTTGAGGGTGCAGCGCTAGGCGCCAACCGGAGTACCGGCCAGCCTGGCTGCGGCGTCTTTCAGCTCCGTTTCGCCGTCGCCGCAATACTCCTCGCTCATGATCAGGTCGGCAAGCGGCAGCCGGCTGCCCCAGCCATGGCGTTCGAGATCGGGTCTTGCGGCGAATTCCGACACCCGGCCGACGCAGAGATAGGCGACCGGCACGACATGTTCGGGAATGGCGAGCATCCGCTTCAGCGCCTCTCGGTCGATGATGCTGACCCAGCCGACGCCGACGCCTTCGGCCCGCGCCGCCAGCCAGAAATTCTGGACCGCGCAAACGGTGCTGTAGAGGTCCATCTCGGGATTGTGCCATCGCCCCAGCGGCGAGTTCCGCGACCGGCTGCGGTCGCAGGTGACGACGAGGTTGAGCGGGCTCTCGCAGATGCCCTCGAGCTTGAGCTTGCGGTACAGCGCCTGCCGCTCCTCGGCGATATGCGGCAGTTCCTGCTGGCGGGCGGCCAGGAACAGGTCGCGCACCTGTTGCCTGCGCCGTTGATCGCGGATGACGATGAAGTTCCACGGTTGCATGAAACCCACCGACGGCGCGTGATGGGCCGCCATCAGCAGGCGCGCCAGCATTTCGTCGTCGAGCGGATCGGGCAAAAAATGGCTGCGCACGTCGCGCCGCGTGAAGATGGCGCGATAGACGGCATCCTGGGCAGCAAGGTCGAAACAGCCTGAATCGGCATGGGCATGGTCGGCCGGCATCGCGTGTCCCCTGGCGAGCAAATCGGTTTCCCCCGCCTGACCATGCGGTGGACGATTTCTGCCGGGCCGGTCTTCTGGCTCGAGTTCAGCCCGCCTCCGGCGCCTTCCCGTTCTACGAACAGTGGCTATTGCCGATGCGGTCCCTCTTACAGCGTTGGGCACGCCACGGATTTGCACCGTGTTCCCGATTCTCCCGCATCGCTGCGGGCACCTGGCAGGAGATGTCTATACGGCTGCGATGCCGATGGCCATCGCTCCGCGCGTCCAAAGCTGGCGCGCGGGCGACATTTCGACAGGGATCAGCGGCCGGGCTTCATCTCGCCGAGCAAGCCCTCGATGACGCCGGCCATGCGCTCGTTGATGTCGGCGCGCGACAGCGCAAAGGCGACGTTGGCCTCGACGAAGCCTTCCGGCGAACCGCAGTCGAATGTGCGACCGCGATAATGATAGCCGTAGAAGGACTGCTGCTTCTCCAGCTTCAGCATCGCATCGGTGAGCTGGATCTCGTCGCCGGCGCCGCGCTCCTGCTTGGCCAGGATGTCGAAGATCTCCGGCTGCAGGATGTAGCGGCCGTTGATGAACAGGTTCGACGGCGCGGTTCCCTGCTTCGGCTTTTCCACCATGCCTTCGATCTCGAAGCCGGTGTGGACCGCCTTGCCCTTGCCGACGATGCCATATTTGTGCGCCTCGGCAGGATCGCATTCCTGCACCGCGATGATGTTGTTGCCGGTCTCGGCATAAAGCTCGACCATCTCGCGCATGCAGCTCTTTTCCGACTGCATGATCATGTCGGGCAGGAGCAGCGCGAAGGGCTCGTCACCGACCAGCTCACGCGCGCACCACACCGCATGGCCAAGGCCGAGCGGGACCTGCTGGCGGGTGAACGAGGTCTGGCCGGGCGCAGGCTGCAGGCGCTGCAGACGCTCGAGCTGTTCACTTTTGCCGCGCTGGGCCAGCGTGTCGTAGAGTTCGAACTGGACGTCGAAATGATCTTCGATGACGGCCTTGTTGCGGCCGGTGACGAAGATGAAGTGTTCGATACCCGCCTCGCGTGCTTCGTCGACCACGTATTGAATCACTGGACGATCGACGACCGTCAGCATTTCCTTGGGGATCGACTTGGTGGCAGGCAGAAAACGCGTGCCGAGGCCCGCGACCGGGAAAACTGCCTTGCGAACTCTTTTCATTGCTTGGTTCATCCGATGGAGGATTACGAGTATCGGGCAGGCACACTGCCATAGCGGAATTGATGAATACTGAATGCGTTCACATATTCGCCGGCAGCCGGCAAGAGGATCGATCACGCGATCTTGATTGTCGAAACCAGTCGGGAAACAATCGCCAGAACCGCTTTTCGTTCCCCAAGGGGGCTATGGTAAACTGATTGATAACCGGCATCGGCGATGAATCGTATTTCTGATCTCTCCAAGGAGGAAAGAATGCCCCTTCGCAAGACCGCCAGAGGCCTCGCAAGCGCCGCTGCAATCGCCGGCCTTTCGCTGGCATTCATGCTGCCGGCCGGCCCGGCGGCGGCCGAAGCCGGCTTCCAGCGCTGGGTAGCGAGCTTCCGCTCGGTCGCCGCAGACAACGGGATTTCCGGCTCGACTTACGACCGCGCCTTTCGCGGTGTGACCTCGGCCGACCCCGAAGTGCTGGAAAAGGCCCGTTTCCAGCCCGAATTCACCGCCCCCGTCTGGGACTATTTCGACAATCGCGTCCATGACCAGTCGATCACGGTCGGCCGCGAGATGGCCCGCAAGTGGAAGCCGTGGCTCGACCGCATCGAGGCCAAGTTTGGCGTCGACCGCTACATCCTGCTTGCCATCTGGTCGATGGAATCGAACTACGGCGAGATTCTCAAGAACGACAAGGTGATGCGCAATGTCGTGCGCTCGCTGTCGACGCTCGCCTATGGCGACAAGCGGCGCGCGAAGTTCGCCCGGACACAGCTGATAGCGGCGCTCAAGATCCTGCAGCGCGGCGACATCGACGAGAGCCACCTCGTCGGCTCCTGGGCCGGCGCCATGGGCCACACCCAGTTCATCCCGACCAGCTACCAGGCCTATGCCGTCGACGCCGACGGCAACGGCAAGCGCGACATCTGGAATTCGGTGCCCGACGCGCTCGCAACCGCCGCCAACCTGTTGAAGAAGAACGGCTGGCAGGGCGGCAAGACCTGGGGCTACGAGGTCGTGCTGCCCGAGGGCCGCAAGTTCCCGTCCGGCTCGATGACGCTCGACAAATGGGCAGCGCTCGGCGTCGAACGCGCCAATGGCAAGGCCTTCAAGCGCGGCTCCGACGTGGCGACGCTCAAGGTGCCGGACGGCCGCGGCGGCCCGGCCTTCCTGATGACCAAGAATTTTTCGGTCATCAAGCGCTACAACAACGCCGACAAATATGCGCTCGCCGTTGGTCTTCTTGCCGACGAAATCGCCGGCTATGGCGGTCTGGTGCAGGACTGGAAGCGCCCCTTCACAAAGCTCAGCTTCGAGGAGAAGCAGGAGCTGCAGAAGCGGCTGTCGGCGCATGGCTATTACGACGGCAAGGCGGACGGCAAGATCGGCGAGGGTTCGCGCTCGGCGATCAAGACTTTCCAGGCACAGCTGGGCTTGACGCAGGACGGCCATCCGAGCATGGAAGTGCTCAACAGGCTGAGGCGGAATTAGCAATCGGAGGTTGCTGTTGGCATCGTCGCGTTCGGGAAAAGTCGCTCTGCGCCTGACGATGCCGCTGGTCGCGGCGATCGCGTTGACCGCGATTGCCAGCACCGCGCCCTCCCCGGCCATTGCCCAGGAGGGCATATTGCGGCGCTGGTCGCTGCGTGACCTGTTCATGCCGCGCCGCGAGCGCGTCGACCCCTATATCCTCGAACAGCCGCAGGATCAGCCGCGCAAGAAGATCCGCAAGACGCCGCGCAAGCCGAAGGCGACCGCCGGCAACGTCAGCCGCCCGGCCGAGCCCGTCGTGCCGGTGATCGAGAAAGCGGCCGACGCACGCGTCGTGCTGGTCATCGGCGACTTCCTCGGCGGCGGCCTTGCGGAGGGGCTGGGCACCGTCTTTGCCGAGAATGCCAAGATCCGTGTCGTCGACAGGACCAACGGTTCGTCGGGCTTCGTGCGCGAGGACCACTACAACTGGCCCGAGCAGGCCAAGGCACTGATCGAGCAGGAAAAGCCGGCAGCCATCATCGTCATGATGGGCTCCAACGACCGCCAGCAGATGCGGGTCGCCGACAACCGCGAACCGCCGATGAGCCCGGCGTGGACCAAGGAATACGCCGCCCGCACAGAAAAGCTCGCCAAGGCCATCGCCGAGACCAAGGTGCCGTTCCTGTGGGTCGGCATGCCGGCGTTCAAATCGTCGAAGATGAGCACCGACATGCTTGCCTTCAACGACATCTACCGTGCCGCGACCGAGGCAGCCGGCAGCGAATTCGTCGACGTCTGGGACGGTTTCGTCGACGAGAACGGCGCTTTCGTCACGTCAGGCCCCGACATCAACGGCCAGCCGGTGCGGTTGCGTTCCGACGACGGCATCAACGTCACCCGCGCCGGCAAGCGCAAGCTCGCCTTCTTCGCCGAAAAACCGCTCAACAAGCTGCTCGGCATCACCCCGCAGGGAATGGAGGCCGTCGTTCCCGCCAGCCTGCCGCAGGCGACTCCGGGCGAACTGAACGTGCCGGTCAACATCGACCGCACCGTGCCGGTCTCGCTTTCCGATCCCGAACTCGATGGCGGCACCGAATTGATGGGGGCGCAGGCGGCACCCAAGGGCGACCCACGCTCGCCCGGCGAAAAACTCGCCGTGCAAGGCATAGCACCTGCCGCGCCGCCCGGACGCGCCGATGATTTTTCCTGGCCGCCCAAGCCGCTTCCGGCAGCGCAAGGCACCGAAACGACGACCGCGATCAGGCGGTAGGACGCAGGACCCGCCGTGCGTCCTTCGAGGCCCGCCCGCAAAGGGTATTGATCCATCCACCAGACAAAACAAGGGCTCGCACCTCTGATCAGGCCCGCAGCGTTACGGTCCTGATCAGAGGTGCGAGCCCTCGTTGTCATTGCAGCTCTTGGGTCTGCGGGCGAGCCCCGAAGGACGCACCCGCATCGGTTCAGCGCGGCAGGACGCTCGCCCCCATCAGCGCCAGGTCGATCGACTGCGCCGCCTGGCGTCCCTCGCGGATCGCCCAGACGACCAGCGACTGGCCGCGGCGGACGTCGCCGGCAGCGTAGAGCTTGTCGACGTTGGTCCTGTAGTCCTGCTCGTTGGCCGCGACATTGGTCGAACGGCGGCTGTCGGAGGCGATGTCGAGCTTGCCTTCGAGCTCCTTGACCAGGCCGCCGGAAATCGGGCCGGCAAAGCCGATGGCGATGAAGGCGAGATCGGCGCGGATGACGAATTCGGTGCCCGGGATCGGCTTGCGCTTCTCGTCGACCTCGCAGCACTTCACGCCGGTCAGCTGGCCTTCCTCGCCGATGAACTCCAGCGTTGCCACCTGGAACTCGCGCTGCGCGCCTTCGGCCTGCGACGACGAGGTCCGCATCTTGGTCGCCCAATAGGGCCACACGGCGAGCTTGTTTTCCTTCTCCGGCGGCTGCGGGCGGATGTCGAGCTGGGTCACGCGCACCGCGCCCTGGCGGAATGCCGTGCCGACGCAGTCGGAGGCGGTGTCGCCGCCGCCGACGACGACGACATGCTGGCCGCCGGCAACGATCGGCTCGGACGGCCAGGCGACCGACTGGATGTCCTCCCCGCCGACGCGCTTGTTCTGCTGGACGAGGTAGGGCATCGCGTCATGCACGCCCTTGAGGTCGTCGCCGGGGATGCCCGCTGGACGCGGCGTTTCCGAGCCGCCGCAATAGAGCACGGCGTCGAACTCGCCGAGCAGTTCCGCGACCTTCTTGTCGACGCCGACATTGACGCCGCAATGGAAGGTCACACCCTCGCCCGCCATCTGCTCGACGCGACGGTCGATATAGTGCTTCTCCATCTTGAAGTCCGGGATGCCGAAGCGCAGCAGGCCGCCGGGGCGGCTCTCGCGCTCGTAGACATGGACGTCATGGCCGGCGCGGCCGAGCTGCTGGGCCGCTGCCATGCCGGCGGGGCCCGAGCCGATGACGGCGACGCGCTTGCCGGTCTTCTTCTCCGGCGGATAAGGCCTGATGTAGCCCGTCTCGTAGGCCTTGTCGGCGATCGCCTGTTCGACCGTCTTGATGGCGACCGGAATGTCCTCGATGTTCAGCGTGCAGGCTTCCTCGCAAGGCGCAGGGCAGATGCGGCCGGTGAATTCGGGGAAGTTGTTGGTCGAATGGAGATTGCGGATCGCGTTGTCCCAGTCGCCATTGTAGACCAGATCGTTCCAGTCGGGGATCTGGTTGTGGACCGGACAGCCGGTCGGCCCATGGCAGAACGGGATGCCGCAATCCATGCAGCGCGCAGCCTGCTTTTCCACTTCCTTGTCCGACATCGGCAGCGTGAATTCGCGGAAATGCCGGATGCGGTCGGAAGCCGGCTGGTACTTGTGCACCTGCCGGTCGATCTCGAGAAAACCTGTAACCTTACCCATCGTCGCTCTCGTCAGTCATGCCCAGCACCTCGGCGCGGGCGTAAAATTCCACCACTTCAAATGAAGCATGCGATGGCGGGCGCCCTCTCGGGCGCCGCCGGCAGGACGGTCGCGGTCACTCTGCCGCGACGTTCATCCTCATGCGCTCCATCTCGATCAGCGCGCGGCGATACTCCACCGGCATGACCTTGCGGAATTTGGGTCGGTAGCTCGCCCAGTCGTCCAGGATCTGCTTGGCGCGGGTCGAACCGGTGTAGTGCATGTGGTTCGAGATCAGCTGTACCAGGCGCTCTTCGTCGTGGCGGGTCATGTCGCCCGACACATCGACACGGCCCTTGTGGGCAATGTCTCCGCCGTGATGATGCAGCTTCTCCAGCATGTCGTCCTCTTCGGGGACAGGCTCGAGCTCGACCATCGCCATGTTGCAGCGCTCGGCGAAATCGCCTTCCTCGTCGAGCACATAGGCGACACCGCCCGACATGCCCGCCGCGAAGTTGCGGCCCGTCTTGCCGATGACGACGACGACGCCGCCAGTCATGTACTCGCAGCCATGGTCGCCGACGCCTTCGACGACGGTGACGGCACCCGAGTTGCGGACGGCGAAGCGTTCGCCGGCCACGCCGCGGAAGTAGCACTCACCTTCGATGGCGCCGTAGAGCACGGTGTTGCCGACGATGATCGAGTCCTCGGCGACGATCTTGGAATCCTCGGGCGGGCGGATGACGATGCGGCCGCCCGACAGGCCCTTGGCGACATAGTCGTTGCCGTCGCCGACCAGTTCGAACGAAACGCCGCGCGTCAGGAAGGCGCCGAAGGACTGGCCGGCAGTGCCGGTCAGCTTCACCGAGATGGTGTCTTCGCGCAGGCCCTTGTGCTTGAAGCGCTTGGCGACCTCGCCCGACAGCATCGCACCGGCGGAGCGGTCGACGTTGCGGATGGTTGCCTCGATCCTCACCGGCTGCCGTGACTCGAGCGCGGGCCTGGCTTCCGCGATCAGCTTGCGGTCGAGCACGTCGTCGATCGGGTGCTTCTGGCGCTCGGTCCAGTGCGTTGCCGAGGCAGGCGCATCCGGCTTGTAGAACACCTTGGAGAAGTCCAGGCCGCGCGACTTCCAGTGGTTGATCAGCTCGCGCTTCTCAAGCAGGTCGGCGTCGCCGATGATCTGGTCGAGATGGGTGAAGCCCATCTTGGCCAGGAGCTCGCGCACCTCTTCGGCGACGTAGAAGAAGTAGTTGATGACATGCTCGGGCGTGCCCTTGAAGCGCTTGCGCAGCACCGGATCCTGGGTGGCGACGCCAACCGGGCAGGTGTTGAGATGGCACTTGCGCATCATGATGCAACCCGCCGCGATCAGCGGCGCTGTCGAGAAGCCGAACTCGTCGGCGCCCAGCAGAGCGCCTATGACGACGTCGCGGCCAGTGCGCAAGCCGCCGTCGACCTGGAGCGCGACGCGCGAACGCAGGCCGTTCAGCACCAGCGTCTGGTGCGTCTCGGCAAGGCCCATCTCCCACGGGCTGCCGGCATGCTTGAGCGAGGTGAGCGGCGAAGCGCCCGTGCCGCCGTCATAGCCGGAGATCGTGATGTGGTCGGCGCGCGCCTTGGCGACACCAGCCGCAACCGTGCCGACGCCCACTTCCGACACGAGCTTGACCGACACGTCGGCCGCCGGGTTGACGTTCTTCAGGTCATAGATCAGCTGCGCCAGATCTTCGATCGAATAGATGTCGTGATGCGGCGGCGGCGAAATCAGGCCCACGCCTTGCGTCGAATGGCGGGTCTTGGCGATCGTCGCGTCGACCTTGTGGCCGGGCAGCTGGCCGCCCTCGCCGGGCTTGGCACCTTGCGCCACCTTGATCTGCATCATGTCGGAGTTGACCAGATATTCGGTCGTCACGCCGAAGCGGCCCGAGGCCACCTGCTTGATCGCCGAACGTTCCGGGTTCACCGAGCCGTCGGGCAGCGGCAGGTAGCGGTCCGGCTCCTCGCCGCCCTCGCCGGTGTTCGACTTGCCGCCGATCCGGTTCATGGCGACGGCGAGCGTCGAATGCGCCTCGCGGCTGATCGAGCCGAAGGACATCGCCCCCGTCGAGAAGCGCTTGACGATCTCGGCCGCCGGCATGACGTCGTCGATGGAAACCGGCTTGCGCCCGCTCTCCTCGGCAGACTTGATATGGAACATGCCGCGGATGGCCTGGGCACGCGCCGTCTCGCTGTCGATCTGGGCCGAGAACTCCTTGAAGGTCGACCACGAACCGCTGCGAACGGCATGCTGGAGCGATGCGACCGCGTCAGGCGTCCACATGTGGGCTTCGCCGCGCATGCGGTACATGTACTCGCCGCCGACGTCGAGCGCGTTGCGCAGCACCGGGTCTTCGCCGAAGGCGGAAGCATGGCGCGCCACCGTCTCGGCCGAGATCTCATCGAGGCCGACGCCTTCGATATTGGTCGCCGTGCCGGTGAAGTACTTCTCGACGAAATCGGTCTTGAGGCCGATGGCGTCGAATATCTGCGCGCCGCAATAAGACTGGTAGGTCGAGATGCCCATCTTGGACATCACCTTGAGGATGCCCTTGCCGATCGACTTGATGTAGCGGCCGACGACTTCCGAGCCGTCGACTTCCGGCGGGAATTCGCCGCGCTTGTGCATGTCGGTCAGCGTGTCGAAGGCCAGGTACGGGTTGATCGCCTCGGCGCCGTAGCCGGCCAGGCAGCAGAAGTGGTGCACTTCGCGCGGCTCGCCCGATTCCACCACGAGGCCGACCGAAGTGCGCAGGCCCTTGCGGATCAGGTGGTGGTGGACGGCCGCCGTTGCCAGCAGCGTCGGGATGTCGATGCGATCGGGCCCGATCTGGCGATCGGACAGGATGATGATGTTGTAGCCGCCGGCGACCGCCGCTTCGGCACGCTCGCACAGCCGCTCGATGGCACCCGCCATGCCGGCAGCGCCTTCGGCCGCCGCATAGGTGATATCGATCGTCTTGGTATCGAAGCGGTCCTCGGTGTGGCCGATGGAGCGGATCTTCTCGAGATCGCCATTGGTCAGGATCGGCTGGCGCACCTCGAGCCGCTTCCGGCGGGAGGAGCCGACCAGATCGAAGATGTTCGGGCGCGGGCCGATGAACGACACCAGGCTCATCACCAGCTCCTCGCGGATCGGATCGATCGGCGGGTTGGTGACCTGGGCGAAGTTCTGCTTGAAGTATGTGTAGAGCAGCTTGGCCTTGTCCGACATCGCCGAGATCGGCGTGTCGGTGCCCATCGAGCCGACGGCTTCCTGGCCTGTCGTCGCCATCGGCGACATCAGCAGCTTGGTGTCTTCCTGGGTGTAGCCGAAGGCCTGCTGGCGATCGAGCAGCGAGACGTCCTTGCGCAGCTCGCGCGGCTCGACCGGCTTCAGCTCCTCGAGGATCAGCTGGGTGTTAGCCAGCCACGTCTTGTAGGGGTGCTTGGTGGCGATCTCGGACTTGATCTCCTCGTCCGAGATGATGCGGCCCTCGACCAGGTCGATCAGCAGCATCTTGCCGGGCTGCAGGCGCCACTTCTTGACGATGTGCTTTTCGGCGACCGGCAGCACGCCGGCCTCCGAGGCCAGGATCACCCGGTCGTCGTCGGTGACGATGTAGCGGGCCGGACGCAGACCGTTGCGATCGAGCGTCGCGCCGATCTGGCGGCCGTCGGTGAAGCACACCGCCGCCGGGCCGTCCCACGGCTCCATCAGCGCTGCGTGATACTCGTAGAAGGCCTTGCGGTCGGCATCCATCGACTTGTTGCCGGCCCAGGCTTCCGGGATCAGCATCATCATGGCGTGCGCCAGCTTGTAGCCGCCCTGGAACAGGAACTCGAGCGCGTTGTCGAAGCAGGCCGTGTCCGACTGCCCCTCATAGGAGATCGGCCAGAGCTTGGAGATGTTGTTGCCGAACAGCTCGCTGTCGACCGAGGCCTGGCGCGCCGCCATCCAGTTGTTGTTGCCGCGCACCGTGTTGATTTCGCCATTGTGGGCGACCATACGGTACGGATGCGCCAGCTTCCACGACGGGAAGGTGTTGGTCGAGAAGCGCTGGTGGACGAGGATCAGCGCGGTCTCGAAGCGCGGATCATTGAGGTCCTTGTAATAAGCGCCGACCTGGAAGGCCAGGAACATGCCCTTGTAGACGATGGTACGCGCCGACAGCGACACGCAATAGGCGCCGACATCGCGGTTGTTGTGCTCGGCATAGATGCGCCCGGAAATGACCTTACGCAGCAGATAAAGCCGCGCTTCATATTCCTCGTCGTCATCGATCTCAGGCGTGCGCCCGATGAACACCTGGCAGTGGAACGGCTCGGAAGCCGCGATTTCAGGTGCCTTCGACAGCGAGGAGTTGTCGACCGGCACGTCGCGGAAGCCGATCAGCGGCAAGCCTTCCGACTGCGCCGACTCGCGGATGATGTCGATGACATGTTCGCGCGTCGCGGCGTCCTGCGGCATGAACCAGTGGCCGACGCCGTACTGGCCGGGAGCCGGCAGCTCGATGTCCTGCTTGGCCATCTCTTCGCGGAAGAAGCTGTCAGGGATCTGCACCAGCACGCCAGCGCCGTCGCCCATCAGCGGGTCGGCACCGACGGCACCGCGATGCGTCAGGTTCTCGAGCATGAACAGCCCGTCCTTGACGATCTGGTGCGACTTGATGCCCTTCATCTGGGCGATGAAGCCGACGCCGCAGGCGTCATGCTCGTTGCGCGGATCGTAAAGGCCATGCGCTGCATAGCCGGTGGTGGTTCGGAGATGATCGGTTTTCTTGTTGGCCGCTTTCGTCTGCGCGGCCGGCACAAAACCCGTCGTCACAGATGGCGTCAACTCCGTCATCATCTCTCTCCATTCCGGCCCGATCCGGGCAGTTCGCTTTGGGACGGCAACGTGCCGGTCCGCTCACCTTCAGATATGCTTTCGATATGCTTGCGGCGCAGTGCCGTTTGGCCGGCACCGAACCGCCAGTCGGGCAGGCAGGGCCCGGATTCGCTCCGGACGGCCTCTGACCCCAGCTCGCGGCGGCAGACGGACGTGGCGTCATCATACGCCAAATCCGTTCCGCTTTGGGCAGATAAATAAGACAGCACTGCTGTCCTAAATTTCGTATGACAGAATTCTTGAATACGCACAAGACCGATTCACGAATTTTCCGCATCCGGAAAGACAGAAAATTTCGCCGAACTCATGCCTGGCGTAACTTTTGAACAACTGGTCAAAAGCGCCCTGCCCGCTGTCTCAATCGATTTCCAGGCCCCGGACTTGCCGAAAACGCCAAAACCCGCTCTAGCTCGGGCATCCCTGCCACGCAGTCTCCGACAGCCATATCACGGACGGATAACATGTTTTTCGCATCAGACAATTGGGCCGGCGCGCACCCCAGGATCGCCGAACGGCTGCACGCCAGTGCGGCAGGCTTCAGCCGGGCCTATGGCGACGGCGATCTCGACCAGGCTGTCTACGCGCGTTTCAGCGAGATGTTCGAACGCGAGGTGGCGGTGTTCTTCGTCGCCACCGGCACCGCGGCGAACTCCCTGGCACTGGCTGCCTACAATCGCCCCGGCGGCATTTCCTTCGGCCATCGCGAAGCACACATCATCGAGGACGAATGCGGCGCGCCCGAATATTTCACCGGCGGCTCCAGGCTTCATGCCATCGACGGAACGCTGGGCCGCATGGACGTCCGCAACCTCGAACGCGCGGTCGCCCGTTTCGCGCCCGAATTCGTCCATGCCGGCCGGCCGATGGCGATCTCGATGACGCAGTCGACCGAGGTCGGCACCGTCTACGGACTCGACGAGATCAAGGCCATTTCGGCCATCGCCAGGCAATATTCGCTGCCTCTGCACATGGATGGCGCGCGCTTCGCCAATGCGCTGGTCTCGCTCGACACCACGCCGGCCGAGATGACTTGGAAACGCGGCGTCGACATCGTCTCCTTCGGCGGCACCAAGAACGGCTGCTGGTGCGCCGAGGCGATCGTGCTGTTCGATCTCGACCGCGCCAAGGAAATGGCCTTCCTGCGCAAGCGCTCAGCCCAGCTGTTCTCCAAGTCCCGCTTCATCTCGGCCCAGTTCGACGCCTATTTCGACGGCGGCCTGTGGCTGGACACCGCCCGCCACGCCAATGCGATGGCGACAAGGCTGGCCGCGGCCATCTCGGGCTCGTCTGTCGCCCGCCTTGCCTGGCAGCCCCAGGCCAACGAGGTGTTCGCGGTTATCAGGACGGAAGTCGCCAACGCGGCGCTTGCCGCGGGTGCCGCCTTCTACGACTGGCACGCGCCGGCCGGTTTCGACGGACAGCTGGGCGAGGACGAAACGCTCTACCGCTTCGTCACCAGCTTCGCCACGTCGCCCGAAGAGGTCGACCGTTTTGGCGAGCTGCTGCGGAGGTAACGTAAAGTGGTGACCGGGCCCTTGGTCAAAGAGCCCTCAGGAACGAAAGCAGCGCGTCCGAGACAAGCACCGGCCGCTCTTGCGAGGGCCAATGGCCGCAGCCCTCCAGGTAGATCGGCTGCCTGAGCTGCGGCACGAGCGCGGGCATCGCCGCGATGATGTCGCGCATGCCCGGGATCTGCAGCCCGACGTCGCGTTCGCCGACGAGATAGAGCGCCGGCACCGCAACCTTGAGTCCCGAAAACGCGTGCTGCATTTCCCAGTTGCGGTCGAGATTGCGATAGAGGTTCAACCCGCCCCGGAACCCGCTGGCCTGGAAATCGCCGACATAGGCGTCGAGGTCGGCCTCGCTCAGCCATGACGGCAGGGCATCGGGCGTCGGCAGCGGCGCCAGCAGACCCCTGTCACGGCTCACCATGGCGAAGGGATTGGGCGTTCCGTCGCCTTCGCGCCTCGCCCCCGCATCGCCCGACGCAGCAGACAGGATCTTGCGCAGCGTCAGGCCGACGTCGCGTTCGAACTCGGCTTCGGCCAGGTCGGGCTGTTGAAAATAGAGCGTGTAGAAGAGGGCATCGTCGGTTTGCGGGAAGATACGCGTCGGCGGCACGGGAGGTTGTCCCATCATCGGCACGCCGAATGCGGCCACCGCATGGAACCGGTCCGGGCGCAGGAGGGCCGCTTGCCAGGCCAATGTCGCTCCCCAGTCGTTGCCGACGATAACCGCCTTCTCTTCGCCAAGCGCGTCGAGCAGGCCGACCATGTCCGCGACCAGATGCAGGATCGAATACTGGCCGACATCGGCAGGCCCTTCGGTGCCGCCGAACCCGCGGAGATCGGGGGCGACGACACGATAGTTCGCCGCTGCAAGCGCGGCGATCTGGTGGCGCCAGGAATAGGCGGTTTCGGGGAAGCCATGGCAAAGCAGCACCAACGGCCCCTGGCCCTGGTCGGCGATTCGCATGCGGAGGCCATTCACCTCGACAAAGCGATACGGCAGTTGCGGCATGGCACTCTCCTTCTCGGGTCCTGGTGATCCGGCAAGGGATCGCTGCGGGAGCAAGGTCACAGCTGCCAGCGCAACGGCATGCCGGGCGAAGGTTCGCCTGTTCATGTCCTTGGCTTGCAGAAGGTAACTCATGAAGTTACATTATATCGGGGAAGCAGAGAATGTAACCCATACTGTTATGATTTTTCGTGAGCGTTCGGTCCGGATCCGCCAATGACACAAGACAGCCGCCTGTCCCGCATGCTGCACATGCTGATCCACATCGACCTGCACGACGGCAGGGCCACGTCGGAAACCATCGCGCAGATGCTCGGCACCAACCCCGTCGTGGTGCGGCGGATGATGGCCGGCCTGCGGGAACAGGGCTACGTCGAAGCCGTCAGGGGTCCGCATGGTGGCTGGAAGCTGGCGCGCGATCTGGCGGACATCACCGTCCTCGACGTCCACAACGCGCTGGGCAGCCCGTCTCTTTTTGCGGTGGGCCTGGCGGTGGATCACCCCGACTGCCCGGTCGAACGGTCGGTCAATGCGACGCTCGGCGAGATTTTCGACGATGCCGAGACAAGGGTGACGTCGCGATACGGCAACATCACGCTCGCCGACCTGATCCCCGACATTAAGCGCTGACACCCGGCAACGCCCACGCGATCGCGGTGGCGAATCCTGCCGAACACGAAAAAGGCGGCACCCGGGGGCGCCGCCTTTTCTCCTTGGGAGGAGCTGTCTTAGTTGACGGTATTGGCCTCGATCTGCTTCGCCTTGGCCGGCGCAGCGGAGATCTCGATCTTGCGAGGCTTGTGCTCTTCGGGAATGTTACGCTTGAGATCGATGTGCAACAGGCCGTTCTTGAGCGTTGCGCCGACGACCTCGACATGGTCGGCGAGCTGGAAGCGTCGCTCGAAGGCGCGCGAGGCGATGCCGCGATAAAGCAGCTCCGAACCTTCGCCGGTGCCTTCATTGCCGCGTTCGCCCTTGACCGTCAGCACGTTGCGATGGGCTTCGATCGAAATCTCGGTTTCCGAGAAGCCGGCAACCGCCATGCTGATGCGGTAGGCGTCCTCGCCGGTGCGCTCGATGTTGTAGGGCGGATAGCTCGTGCCGACTTCGGGCTGGCCGAGGCCGTCGAGCATGTTGAAGAGCCGGTCAAAGCCGACGGTCGAGCGGTGGAGCGAGGAAAAATCAACGTGACGCATGGGTGTTCTCCAGTGAGCAACAAGGTTTTGCGCATGACCTGTGCCGAAGCCCGTTCTGGCGCTCCGGCGGTGATCAGCGGCCCCGATATTGGGCGCCGCAGAAGACATTTGGGTGCCGTCCGAAGCCATTTCAAGACATTGTCCCAACGGCTTTTCGCAATGATCTTCGATGAACCGAAGATGAACCGGGCCTTCGGCATCCGTTCAGGTCGCCCCGACTAGAGTGCATCCAAGTTCAAGAACAGGCGGCACCACAGAATGCCGCCGACGAGGCCGAGCCGGGTTGTAACGTCCCTTCCTCCCGGAGCGACAGAGGCCGGAGGCATCCCGCAAGCTGCCTCCGGCCTCATTCGATTCCGCCGCGGCGGAATTCCTTTGATTTTCCCGGCCCGCCTTTCTATCACCCTCCTATCGCCTGATCCTGCGGCAGCGAGTTCCGAGCGCCTGATGACGGACCTGTTCCACGAAATCCCCGGCAATCCGGTTCCCGAAAGGGCCACCTCCGGCGACTTTGTCGCCCATGACGGCAAGCGCCTGCGCTATGCGCTGTTTCCTGCGACATCCCATCCCTTCAAGGGCACGGTGATCCTGCTCAACGGCCGCAACGAATGCATCGAGAAGTACTTCGAGACCATTCGCGACCTGACCGTGCGCGGCCACGCCGTGGCCACCTTCGACTGGCGCGGCCAGGGCGGGTCCGAGCGGCTGCTGCGCGACGGCCATCGCGGCTACGTCAGGAGCTTCGACCATTATGTCCGCGACCTCGAGGCGTTCTTCGAGCAGATCGTGCTGCCCGACTGCCGCGGTCCCTTCTTCCTGCTCGCCCATTCGAGCGGGGCGCTGATCGCGCTTCTGGCCGCGCCTTCGATGAGCAACCGGGTCCAGCGCATGGTGCTGGTGGCGCCGTTCCTCTCGGTCATCGGCGTGCCGCTGTCGATGACATCGATCCGGCGCCTGGGCACCCTCGCCTGCTGGCTGGGGCTCGGCCGGCTCTACGCAGCATGGGGGCCGCGCCCGCGCGAAGGCACGCCCTTCGCCGTCAACAAGCTGACCAGCGACGAACGCCGCTATCGCCGCAACATGCTGCTCTACGAGACCTATCCAGAACTGTCGGTCGGGGGGCCGACCATTGCCTGGCTGCGCGCCGCGGCACAGGCGTCCCAGACCGTGCGCGATCCGCAATTCATGGCAGCGCTCAAGGTGCCTATGCTGATCGTCAACGCCGGTGCCGACGAAGTGGTGTCGTCGCGCGACGTCGAGCAGTTCGCCAGCCAGTGCCGCGTGGCTTCGCTGCTGACCATCGACGGCGCCCGCCACGAAATCCTGCAGGAAGCGGATATCTACCGCGAGCAACTGCTCGCCGCCTTCTCCGCCTTCGTGCCGGGAACGCCGGCAACGGCCGACGCGTAAGGAGCTATCCCGCGAGAGCGGCCATCGCAGCCCTGTGCAGCTCCGGCGTCGCCGCCGCGATGACGTCGCCGCCATTCTCCGCCGGGCCGCCGTCGAAGGTGGTGACGATGCCGCCGGCCTGCTCGATGATCGGAATCAGCGCCACGATGTCGTAGGGCTTGAGGCCGGGATCGACGACGATGTCGACCTGCCCCGCCGCCACCATGGCGAAGGCGTAGCAGTCGGTACCGTAGCGGGCGAGTTGCACCTTGCTCTCCAGATCGTCGTAGCGCTTGCGCATCTCGCCCTTGAACAAGGCCGGCGTCGTGGTGAACATCGTCGCGTCCGCCAGGCTGGTCGTCTTGCGCACCGAAAGCGTGCGCGGTCCGCCCGGCCCCTCGTAATGCGAGCCATCGCCGTCGGCGTAGAACAGCTCGCCGGTGAAGGGCTGCGACATCAGCCCGGCCACCGCGTCGCCATCGACGGTCAGCCCGACCAGCGTGCCCCAGACCGGCAGGCCGGAGATGAAGGCGCGCGTGCCGTCGATCGGATCGATCACCCAGACATGGCTGTTGGAGGTGTTTTCGCTGCCATGCTCCTCGCCGAGGATGCCATGATCGGGGAATTCGGCGTTGATCAGCGCGCGGATGGCGCGCTCGGCCTCCTGGTCGGCCTCGGTGACGGGGTCGAACCCGCCGGCGAGCTTGTTGGCCACCGCCCCCTGGCGGCGGAAGCGCGGCAGTGTTTCGGCTGCGGCAGCCCGTGCGATCCGTCGCATGAATTCGGCGTCGACCATCATTCACCCCATTCCTGACTGTTGCGTGGATGACACGCCGCGGCCCTCGTCGGCAATAACCACATCAACCTGATTTAAAGAATCCCAAGGCGACTTGACTTTTGTGCAGCGCACAATAATCTCGACTTCGGACAGGGTTTCCTGTCCATGCCCTCCTTGGGCGTTTCCTCCCTAGACTTCGACCGCTCTCCGGAGCGGTCTTTTTTTAACCTGATTGGCCTGCAGCGCTACTCCGCGGCCAGCGGCAGGTCGAGGAAATGATGATCCGGAACCGCCATCAGATCGGCGGAAAACCGCGCCAAATCGTCTGCCAGCGCATAAAATCCCGCCGATTTCTTAAACGTGCGCTCATCCATGTAGAGGCCGCGATTGATCTCGATCTGCAGCGCATGAAGCTTGCGCGCCGGCCGGCCATAGTGCTCGGTGATGAAGCCCCCGGCATAGGGTTTATTGTGCGCCACGGTATAACCCATCGCCGCCAGCAGCCCGATGGCGCGTTCGGAAAGCTCCGACGCGGCCGATGTGCCGAAACGGTCGCCGACGATGAAGTCCGGCCGCATGCCGCTGTCGCCGATGCGGACCGAGGCCGGCATCGAATGGCAGTCGACCAGCACCGCATAGCCGAAGCGCGCATGGGTGCGCGTGACCAGCCGCTTCAGCGTCTCGTGGTAGGGTTTGTAGACGCATTCGATGCGGCCGACCGCCTCCGACAGCGGCAACCGGCCCGGATAGATGTCGAGCCCCTCGCCCACCAGCTTCGGCACGGTGCCGAGCCCGCCGGCGACACGGGCCGAGCGGACATTGGCGAAGGGCGGCACCGGCTCCGCGAACATCCTGGGGTCGAGTTCCCACGGTTCGCGGTTGACGTCGAGATAGGCGCGGGGAAAATGCGCCGTCAGCATCGGCGCGCCGAGGGCTACCGCAGCGCCGAACAGCTCGTCGACGTAGCAATCCTCGGAGCGGCGGATGGAGGTCGAATCGAGCCGCGTCATGGCCAGGAAGCGTTCGGGATAGCACCGCCCGCTATGCGGCGAATTGAACACGAACGGCACGCGCTGCTCCGCGCTCGTCCGGACCTCGAACGGCGGCAGCACCGAGAAATCTTCGGCTGGCGTCATCTTTGCTGACGGACCTGCGACATGCACTCACTCATCGCTCGAAGGTGCCACCTGCGGCCGCTGGTGTCCAGCATTTCGAAATGTGGAAAAGCCGCCCCGATCGTGCCTTTGCGTCACCATGCCGGTTCGGCATTCACTTGATGTTTACCGTCCCGAACTCATATACAAGATGGTTAACGGAGCCCCTGCTGGGGGGCGGCTTCGACCGCTAATTTCGGACGGGAAACTGATGGCACGCATTCTTCTGGCAGAAGACGACGACGATATGCGCCGCTTCCTGGTCAAGGCGCTGGAACGCGCCGGTTACCAGGTGAGCGACTTCGACAATGGCGCGAGCGCTTACGAGCGGCTGCGCGAGGAACCCTTTTCGCTGCTCCTGACCGACATCGTCATGCCGGAGATGGACGGCATCGAGCTGGCGCGCCGCGCCACCGAGATCGATCCCGATCTCAAGGTGATGTTCATCACCGGCTTTGCCGCGGTGGCGCTCAACCCTGATTCGAAGGCACCGCGCGACGCCAAGGTGCTGTCGAAACCCTTCCATCTGCGCGATCTCGTCAACGAGGTCGAGAAGATGCTGCACGCCGCCTGAGGCGTTTCCCTTGCGTCGCCAGGGGAATTGATGATCCGGCGCATTTTTCCGCCAAACACGCTATTGACGCGCCGGATCAAAAATGGTGTATCCGCCCCCATCGGATGGGCGTGTAGCTCAGCGGGAGAGCACTGCATTGACATTGCAGGGGTCACAGGTTCAATCCCTGTCACGCCCACCATCCAAACTCTTGAGAAAATCGGCTTCCAGAGCTTCCCAAAAGACCCTTTGATTTCGCTGCTGGTCACACTCTGGTCACAGCAAAGGGTCCGTCATGGCGACGATACGCAAACACAGGGACAAGTATCAGGTTCAGGTTCGCAGGAAGGGTTTCCCTCCTGTCTCGCGCTCATTCCACAAGCTGGCTGATGCCAAGGAATGGGCGAGGCATATGGAGACGCAAGCAGACAGGCAAGAGCTTGCGCCGAACCGCAAGGAACTCGCCAAGATCACCTTGGGGGAACTCGTTCACCGATACAAGGACGAGGTCGTGATCTCCAAGAAGGGCGCAGAGATAGAGACGATCGTCCTCGGCGCCTTCCTCCGTCACTCCATCTGCAAGCGGAGCCTTGCTGACCTAAATGCCTCGGATTTTGCAGCCTATCGTGATGAACGGCTCAAGACCATCACCGCCAAGTCACTCAAAAGGCAGTTGGCGCCAATCAACAACATGTTCGAAGTTGCTCGGGCCGAATGGAACATCCCGTTAAAGCAGAATCCATTGGCCGACCTGGCCCTAAAGGCGAACGATAACAAGCGCGAGAGGCGATTGCGCGACGGCGAGCTTGGCCTTCTCTTGAAGGCTGGAAAGAAGACCCGGAACCCGCTTGTCGTCCCAATTATCCGCTTTGCCATCGAAACGGGGATGAGGCGGGGGGAGATCCTGAACCTCCGGTGGCGCGACATCGAAGAGGGACGCGAAACCGCATGTATTCTGGAAACGAAGAACGGCTTCTCGCGAACCATTCCGCTGACGCCCGGCGCTCTTGAGGTTTTGAGGTCGCTGGCGGCAACCAGAGGACGGGAAGGCGGCACTCTGGTGTTTCCATTGTCCGCGATTGCGCTCAGGCTTAGCTGGGACAGGCTCACCGCGAGGGCTGGTATCAATGATCTGAATTTCCATGACCTCCGGCATGAAGCCATCTCACGACTGTTCGAGCTTGGCCTTACGGTGCCCGAGGTGGCGTCCATCAGTGGACATCGGGACATGAGGATGCTGTTCAGATATGCCCACGCCAGCCACGCATCAATCAGAGCGAAGCTGGCTTCCGCCTCCAGCATAGGATGACAGGCCTCATCGAATAACCCTGAGCCCAGGCAGCGAAAAATGTGGGAAGACACAGGGCGACGAATCCCTTTGTCTTCCCGTAACCGGCACCCGGCACGGAGCCGGTCAACCTTGGTGAGCTTGAGTACGCAACAAGCGCAGCGAAGCGTGTCTCCTACCCAAGTTCAACCAAGGCATACTGGCCTCGCCCTTTGGTGGGCGCTTATCTTCCAGTATAGGGGCCACCCACCATTAGGCCTTGACCAGCCAGCCGTTCGCCCCCCTGCCCATCTTGCCGTTGTGGCGGAACGTGACGCCCATCTCAGCAAGCATTGCCGTGATTCGATGCCCGCTATCTCGCAGCAGACGACCTAATTCCTTCATCTTGGACGAGCACCAGCCAAGTTCCGACCTGATCGACTTCATCGACGCCTCTCCTGACGGACGATGCGCCATGTAAGAAATGAGTGCGTCGTAGCCATCGGCCAAGCGAACCTGGACTGCATCGCCGTCGAGTTCGAAAGCCCACTGCACCACCTCGATTCCCGGCATCTCGGCGGTGATGTCTTGCAAGATGGACGCTCCTTGCCTGTTGCCCGGAAGGATGATGTAAACGTCGGCGGGTGGGCAGTCACCTTCGGCGTTGATGACTTTGCGGCAGCGGATGCGATTGATTGCCTGAATGACGGAGACGGTCACCTGTTTCTGCTCCATTACCTTGCGGACATTGTCGTAGCCCTTCCACGAAGGCGATGCGAACCACTCGTCCTCAGGCAACCCTTGCAGGGCGATGAAGGTGCCGACCGCCCACAGGTCGCCACGATAGTGAAGGCCGAGGATGACGGCGGTGTCGTAGTCCTGCCAGTCATTCTTGCCATCGATCGCCCCCCAGTGCGCCACCGCATACCGCGAGAACTTGGGGTCAAGCGTGAGCGCCTTGGGCTCGAGTAACTGATGGAGGCAGACGAGTACGGATTTCTCCTTGCACGATTTCTCTAGTTCCTTGATGACCCGGGCGACCCGAGCGCCGCCCTTCTCCTTCATGCTGCCCTTGCCGAGGCCGATGGCGTAGGCGACATGCAGCCGGACGTTGCGATAGTTCCGCGCCTTCGACGGGAGGAGCGGGCGATCCACGCGCTCCCCAAGCAACTCCCAGAGCATGTTGTGCGAGGCCGTGGCGTCAAGGACCACGGGACCAGGGAGTTCCACCGGAATCAGCAACTCCGAATTGTTGATCGTGTCCCAGTCGCCCGACCGCTGGTAGTAGGCCCACTTGGTCAGGATGCTTTCGCACGACCGCAACGTGGTACTGTACTGATCGGCGAGGCGTTGACGATCCAGTGGGCTGTCCTTTCGCAGCACCATCATGTCGAGGGGAAGCCGTGTGACTTCGTCGATTAGTTCGGCCAGGAAATGATTGTCAGTCCATTCAATCTCGCTGCCGTTTGGATCGCGCCAAAGCAAACCCTGCTGCTCGTCGGGGCGCTCGAACTCCAGGAACTCCAACTTTCCCTTCAGCGACTCAACAGCTTGAACGGCCGCATTGTGACGCAGCCGCGTCGGCTGGTCGATCACGGCAAGAACGTTGCTGATGTCCTGGGCCGTGACCTGATAGTGCTCGATGATGTTAGCGATTGCCTCGTCGATGATGGTGAGGCAGCGTCGACCGCCCTCCCACATGACGAACTCTTCCCACTTGCCCTGCTGGTTGCGATAGATCGCCTCGACCGCCCTCTGATAGGCAGAATGTGTGATCACCAGCACATCCCTGTCGCCGCACCTTTCAACGACGACCTTGTTGTCGGAATGCCGCGCGATTGCCACCGGTCTCCCCGCGAGTTCGTTGATCGACACTACGATCTCATCGGCCTGAGCGATCGTCCGGACGACGACAAGGATGCCGGTGCGGTTGGACAGGCCGCAGACCGCGTTGAGTTCCGCCATCATGGCGCTGTAGACGATCAGGCCTTGGGTCTTGCCGGTGCCGGTGGCTGGTTCAAGCACCCGCCAGCGCTGATCGCTGGTAATGATTGCTTCATTGAAGGTTCGCGCCGTGACCTGCCACAGTTGTTCGAGGGAGTTGGCGGATGTGTTGCCGAGAACGGTCTCCCAGTGGATTTTCATGCGACGTGCGAAGTCGATCGGTGCCACGATGTTTCGTGCAGCCATTTGTATTCCTCAAATTTGATGGTGGGCTCAGGGGCCGCGCGAAGGCGGCATAGGAAGAAGGACACTAAGAACGAGCTTAGTTGTACCTAATAGGAGACACCATCTAAGTATCAGATTTTACTTAGATATTCTTCTTCCAACTTCCGCATGAGACCCTGCCTCTTTTTTAGCGAGAGGTAGCTCTCCTCAAACAGCCACACCGAATCATAGGGATTCGATAGCTGTTCGATCCGCCTTTCGATCTCACGCTCATCGTGGCCCGGCAACAGGGTATTCGGAGCTTCGTTTATCCTCGCCGTCAACGGCAGGAAGCGCGGATCATCGGAGGCTCTACGCGCTGCCCGGTCAAGCAATCCCCCATCCCGCCCGGGTCGTAGCGCAGGGAGCGCTATGAGACCAATGGTCATCTGTTCGAAGATGTCATCATTTGCCGACAGCACCGCGTCCGTCGCGACATAGTTCAGACGGCGATCAGCAAGCCGCCGAACCTGATGCTTCAAATATCCCATCTTCTGCGTACTCATACGACGTAACGGCTTCCCTGCGTGGAGCCCTTGCCGGATCGCGGCGTTCACCGCAGGTGCCTTGCCGTGCTCCTTCAGTCGATCTCTGAAATACTTCAGCCGTCCCTTTGGTCCCTCGTCAAAGCTCTCAGCGTCCAATGGATCGATAACTCGTGCCCACCAATCGATGATCATCCGGTCGCGATATGGATGAGCAAATGCCGTATCCTCCAGCATGAGTGCGGCAACGTATGCGTAGGTGGATCGTCGCACACGCTGACGGCGCCGCTTAAGGATGACAGCCTTCATCTCTCCAAGATTCATTCGTAGCACCCCGTGCGATCCGTTGCCGAGATAGCGAACGGCAGAAACAGCAGCAAGCCCCCGAATGTCCACAAAGGTATAGGTTTCCAGCACAGACAGCTTGACCGTACACATTGCGTCCAATAACCATGTGTCCGCAATTCTTTTAAAGGAAAAGGTACAGCATGGCGATTGTTGGATATGCGCGGGTGAGCACCAGCGGTCAGGACTACGAGACGCAGGTGGCGCGACTGAGCGCCCACGGGGCCGACAAGATATTCAGCGAGAAGAAGTCCGGGCTGGACGGCAAGCGACCCGAACTCTCCCGCTGCCTGGAGTACATCCGCGAGGGTGACGCGCTGGTCGTCACAAAGCTGGATCGCTTGGCGCGAAGCACCGCTGACCTCTACCGCATCGTGAGCCAGCTCGCGGACAAGGGCGTTGCCTTCAAGGTGCTAGACGATGACCTCGTCGATACCACCACCCGCACCGGCAAGCTGGTGATGGGTATCCTCGCGCTGATCGCTGAGTTCGAGACGGACATCCGCCGCGAACGCCAAATGGAAGGGATCGCCAGGGCCAGGGCGGAGGGACGCATGGGAGGAAGGCCGAAAATGATCGATGGGGCGATGGAAGAGAGAATTGCCGAGCTACGCCAAGGGAACCTCAGCATCCGCAAAATCGCCGCCGAGATCGGTGTATCCAAGGCATCGGTGCAGAAGATACTTCCCCGTACCCAAACCTAGAAGTGGTCCGTCGTTAGCGGAAGGAGCCTCTGCCTCCGATGGAAGCCTACGTAGCTGCATTATGGAGAGGGGTACGGGGGGGCTGAGCTTGGTAGGATATACTCGTAAGTGGGATACAAATTTTTTGGAGAAAGTCACCTGGGTGACACTTAGAATTCGCAGGGTTGAGCGGCGAGCAGGCTGGATCAAGTCAAGCCCTCGCGGAAAGGCCCCCTGCCGTTTTCAGCAAGGGCCCATTTTGGAGGAGACACTCCTCGGTATAGCCTTAGCGACTCACGCGGGAATATTGGTTGGCGTCGGAGGGGACGGGTGAGGCATAGCGCGCACGTTGCGCAAGATGCCTTGTTCCGAGATTGCCCGATCGCGATTCTCGTGATTTTAAGTGCGTGGCTTAAGGTGAGCCGAGGGAGAGAAAGCGTTGACGACCCTGGACGACTACTTGACGGGACAGTTCCATGTTGATCGGCAGGAGGTAATAAGCCTCGAAGAGACGATCCTGAAGACCTGCCAAACTTTGGTCTCCGTGTTTGATGGGACGAATGGGTGGCCTTACCGGATAGTACGAGGCATAGCACCTTCTTATAGCGACACAATTTCCCACAGCACCACGGCCATGGTCGCTCTATCCCTCTTCAAGGCAGCGGGAAGTTGGAACCCTGGTCAACTAGCGGGCGTGGCCCAAAGTGGATCTTACTTCGATGAGAGCCAGGACGGAAAAGTCACGCGCGACAAAAGCCTCAAAACAGCGAAGTTGGCTGCGGAGCTTCTCCGGAAAGCTACCCTTGATGGCAAGGGCAAGGCCAGTACCGCCTCCGGAACCTATGGTTCAAATGATCCAATAACCTCGGCCTTTTTGTCAGCACTTATCGAAGGCACTACCGGCCTTGCTGGCGACTGGGAGCCGCACAAGAAGTTAATCCAACACCATGCGAAAATTCGAAGCGGTCTCCCACCGTTGGATGAATTCGCAAATATGTTTGACTTCAGCGCACTTAAAAACGGGGAGGCTAATGATCCCGTTCCTAACGCACTGATTCCCCTCAGGGTAGTCCAGACGGTACGCGATGCGGGGCTCCCATCGCCGCCTGATCTCACCCCTTTCCGCCGGTACTTTGAAACGACGTTGCACGACCAGTTGTCCTTTAGCTCGATTCCGGACAGCCGCTTTGACCCTGCAGAGTTGGCGTTCTGCTTGGAAGGGCTCTTATTGACACAAGCCAACGTTGTTGACCGTCCGCTTCTTGAACGAACTTTGGAAGTCCTAGAATCAGCTCAAAAGCACAGTGCCTTTTGGCGCCCCACAAAGCCGTTTTTAGCCACGGCCCGGGGAATGACCCTCTTTCCAGTAAGCGTTGAGGTTGCAAACTCGATTCTACGGTCATGCGAACTGTTTGATGGCTCAGCGCTGCGGAATACTGTTGGCTCGGCAAATGTCGGCCTCTTCCGCAGGTATTGGCAATGGCTCAACGCGCGAAAGGTCACGTTCCAAGCAACGTCTGACGGAGCAACCGGATACGTCGGATGGGACTCTGAGCACGTCAACCAGATTGACGTGATACACGTCTGGGAGACCAGTCAGGTACTAGAATTCCTGCTGGCCTATCACCGATTACTAAAGGCGCATATCGCCAGAACAACACTAACGCTGTCAAAATTTACCTTCCGAGCGCCACCTACAAAGCGTCCCTCGTGGGAAGCGATTGAAGAACAGTATGAGCCAGCCAAAATGCTCGGTCAACCGTACCAAGTATACAACCGCATAGGCGAGGATTTCGTTAAAGGGTGGTTAGATAAAGTTTCGCCGAAAAGCTACTCAATGCTGCTTTACGGTCCTCCAGGGACCGGCAAAACAACCGCCGCAGAGAAGTTGGCTGAAGCCTTGGGGTTCCCCCTCATTACTATCACGGTAGCCGATTTCCTCGTTGGAGGTGGCGGCCAAGTTGAAGCACGGGCAAAGGCGATATTTGAAGTCCTTGACTCCCAATCAAATTCCGTTGTGCTTTTTGATGAAATCGACGCCTTCCTGTTAGACCGCGACACTGAACGGTACTCAGCGCAAGATACCGTCTTTCAGTTCATGACGCCCGGCATGTTGACCAAAATCAATGACCTGCGCAAAGCTGAGCGTCTTATTTTTGTAATCGCGACGAATTATGAGAACCGAATTGACCCAGCCATAAAGAGAACCGGCAGGATCGATAGGAAGTACCTGCTACTCCCGTACGACAAAGGGGGACGTAGCAGAACAATCCGTTCCTTGGCAGGGGAGCAGTCGGCCAACTCAGTATCCGACGAAATTGCCGAAAGCTCATTGTTCTTGGGCTACGGCGATCTTCGCAATGCCGTACCTAGCAAGATCACCCAAGAGAACGCGGTCCAGGTCGCTCAGAATATGAAAAGTATGGGTCGAACGACTCGCATCGCGTCCTTCACAAATCGGCTTCCTACTGGTCGTGATTTTAAAAGCGGCGAAGAGAAGGGAAAATGGCCCCTGGAGGAGTTTATCTGCCTTTTGGCGCTGGCCCTAGAAGGCCCAGACGCCGCCCATCATAACGGCTTTGTAGACAAAAGTGCCTGTGAGAATTTTATTCGGGCAGGCAAATACTTCGGGCTAACGAACATTTCGGAAATGGTCGAAATGGCAGCTCCCGACATCAAACTTGAGGTCCGAGCGGCTGTAGCCAGTTATCTAGAGTCCATCTAAGAAGTGTGAGCGTTGCTAGTGACCAAACCAAGCGAAAATCGCACCGTTGAACTGGCTACCCAGCAGGGCTTGCTGCTAAGCGCTTGGGAAAGCGTGATGGAGAAGTCTTCGGCCATCTATTTGAGTGGACCAATTACAACTGGGCCACGATTCGTCCAGTGGCACGCTCTCGAAGGGCATCTGCTCGACAGTACAGGGGAAGAGTACCGCAAAGAACTTGGACATCATGTAATTGCTCCGAATAGCGCAGATATTCAGAAGGAAGCAGGTCGTCTGCGTCGACAGTACAGAGTTCCGGTCTTAGAGCCTGCGACCTTGAACGTCTCAGGCTGGCGGCAGAACGATTACCTTTCGCTCTGGAACAAAGTCATCGAGACGCTCGTGGCACGTATGATCATGATGCCGGGTTGGCAGTACAGCTTTGGATGCGCAACTGAAATAGCCAGTGCTTTTCGAGCGGGTATACCAGTTACCACAATCGATGGAATTCATATCACACCCCGCAAAGCTAGAAATTTATTACAAGTTGCAGCACATGAACTAAAAAGCACATCACTTGATCCTCTTCGGTCTTCCATCGCCGATTTTGCTGATAGTATAGAGGCGATTTCTAAAAATCGCACCCAGAATATCTTGGGGAACCTGCAAACAGTACGAAAAGATCAATCCCTCGACAGACTTGCCGACCTTATTAACGTAGCCCAGTTCGTTAGTTTCTCCCCCGACCGCGGAAAACTTCAACAGGAGTACTCCCGCGTGATTGGGTACTCACCGAACAAAAAGTTTGCCAGTACCCGACATGCTCTCGGCACGCTCCTTGAACGAAGCCCGGATGGATCCATCAACCTGCGCAGCTACACTCCGGACAGTCCCCAGAGCCGCGAGTTTATTTATGGCATTCGTTCGCTTGAAGAAGCCGTCGGCTCCGCAGAGCGACTCGGCAGTGAGGGCCTGTATGTCATCGCCAATGAAACGGTAGACGTCAGCGACGGGGGCGTTTCTGGCGTCGCTCTGGCAGAAGTTGTAGAATTCACACCTGACGACACGCCTCGGGGTGTTGAGAAGCCCGGCACCGCATCACTTCCTTTTGGGTGGGCGAATGATCTTTTAGCGACCGTCTACGGCTTCGTTCCCGACATCGCAGTTCCGGACGGCTTTCGGCTCGAGTTCAGCGTACATCCAAAGCCGAGGGGATGGCGCGCATCCCACACCCTAGGATGGGAATTGGGCGCCGACCCTACCGTCGAACTCTCCCCAAGGCTCACTTGGCCAAACAACTTCAGTCGGATGATTGGTGACAAGACGTATGGATTGCTTATTGCCAATCTAGCAGGACTTCCAGTCCCATACACCGAAGTTATCAGTCGACGTATAGCGCCTTTCGCGTTTGGCCGACGCACCGGTCACCTCGAACACTGGTTACGCACGAGCCCTCGCGAACAGGTTCCAGGGAAGTACACCACTATCAAGGGATGGATGGATCCGTTCGCATTGCTCCAAGCTGAGGATCCGGAAAATAGCAGTATTGCCTCAGTGCTGTCCCAAGCTGCTATCGGCGCGGTCTATTCTGGCGCTGCCATAGTAGGCTCAGACGGGCGTTTGATAATCGAGGGAAATGAAGGCGAGGGTGACCGCTTCATGATGGGAGAAAACCGCCCCCAACTTCTACCTACGGATGTAAAAAATGCTGTGCTTGAACTGTATGCCAGCGCAGAGCGAGTACTCGGACCAGTCAGATTTGAATGGGTATATGACGGGCAGCAAGTTTGGGTCGTACAATTACACCGCGGTGTTACGCAGAGCCTAGCTAGCACGATTGTGCCAGGTGAAGCAGGACACTGGGTGCTTTTTGACGTCAGCAGGGGGCTCGCTGCCTTGAGGACGACCATTGAAGGCCTTTCGCCGAATGAAGGCCTGTCGTTCATTGGAGACGTGGGACTGACAAGCCATATCGCCGATGTTGTGCGAAAAGCTGGTGTGCCCACGCGCATATCGAGTACTGCCTAGCGGTCACACTCTGGTCACACTCGACTTAGGATCTGCGGTTGCGTTGGGCATTTGCGCCAACCCGCAATAACCTGTAGAAGCGCATAAGCAGCTGAATTCTTAGGTCTTTTGGAGGCGCCCCCATCGGATGGGCGTGTAGCTCAGCGGGAGAGCACTGCATTGACATTGCAGGGGTCACAGGTTCAATCCCTGTCACGCCCACCATCCAAACTCAAAACGGCACAAGCCAACGCCGATGTCCGCATGGCCGCGATCCGGCAAGCGCCGGCTGGCGCTCGCCTGTTGCCCGACGCTTCAGTCCTATGCCGCCCGATAGTCCGGCGCGCTTGCCAGGTAGCCTGCATAGGCGTCGGCGTTTGGCGGGGTAAAGTTTTCAGCCAGTGCGTTGCGTCGCCGCTTTCTGGCGCCGATGTCGGCCAACAACTCGTCGAAGTGCTTGAAATGATACGGCGCCACGCACAGGCCGCCATAGACGCCGGCCGCCGGCCGGTCGTTGCGTTTCCAGTGCAGCATCATGTCGATGTTGTCGTTCATTTCCTGGCGCGTCGGCTGGCGCCCCAGCATGCCGTCGGCGTAGCGCACCAGCCAGGTGCCGGCGAGCTCGGCGCTCAGCACCGTGCAGAACGACGAGTTGAAGCCGACGAAGCCCATGTCGGGCAGATCGGGATTGGCGATGACCCGGTAGAGCCTGTACTGCCCGTCGGGCTCGACCAGCTTGCGCCGGTACTCTTCCGGCAGGAACGGCACGCCGGATTTCCAGCCCACCGCAAGGAGCGCCATGTCGGCCGCCACGCGCTCGCCGCCCGACAGAATCACCGTACCCGGCTCGTAGCTCGCGATCGTGCCCTGGATCGCCTTGATTCGCCCGTCCGCCACCATGTCGAAGAAGCCCGGCGTGACGATCGGGACCGAGCAGTTGATGGTCGATTCGATCGGCTTGGTCGGCCTGAGCCCGGTCTTCTTCAATTTGAGCTGCAGCGAGAGCAGGCTTTCGAGCGCCCGCCAGTTGGCCCAGACGAACGGCTTGGCGACGCTGTGCGCGAGCCGCGCCAGCAGCGGCTGGTCCCAGTTCGGGAACATCACCTCCTGGGCACGGACATAGAGGATGCGCTTGAAGTTGATCAGGCCGCCGATGAAATACGGGATGCGCCAGACCGGCTCGAGATAGACGATGGTGACGCCGCTGGCCCCGGAATGGACCGCATTGACGGCGATGTCGGTGGCGGACTTCGAAAAGCCGAGCACGACGACGCGCTTGCCCTTCACGGTGGCGGAATCGGTGTATTCCGAGGAGTGGAGCACCTGGCCGCCGGCTGCGGTGAAATCATCCTGGCCCGGATGCACGAGTTCGCGTTTTTCGCTGAAATTGCCGGTGCAGACCGCGACGAAGTCGAAATCCTCGCTCGCCACGTTTCCGCCTGCGGCAAGCTCGACGCTCCAGCCCCTGGCTCCTTGCCGCCGCTGCATCGAAACCACCTTGGTGCGGTAGCGGATGAGCGGCACCAGCCCGTTCCGCTCGGCATAGGTCCTGAGATAGGCGTGGACCTGCGTGCCCTTGGGCCATTCCGGATAGTCGTCCGGCATCGGCATCGAGGTGTAGCGATAAAGATCCTTGGGGCTTTGCGTCTGGACCTCGGGATAGGAGCGCGACGGCTCCCAGACACCACCCAGGTCGTCGCCGCGTTCGACGATGTGGACCTCGTGGCCACGTAGCCTGAAGGCATGCGCAGCCGCGAGCCCGCTCACGCCCGCGCCGACGACGCAGACTTTCTTCTTCTCGACCATTTGCTTTTCCTTGTCGTCAGGACGCGGGCTCGCCCGCGCACGCGACAGATGTCGCGTGCGCCCGAACGAGCGGCGGCGTGTGATCCGGTGGTTTAGTCGTTGGCTTCCGGCGGCAGGAAGTTAACTTCGTGCTGGGCCGAGACCTTCACCACCTCGGCCGGGTCGGCGAGGTTGTCGAGCTTATTGAACAGCTCTTCCAGCATGCCCGCCGGCGACACCCAGAACAGGGCCTTGGTAGGCTTGTCGGACTTGTTGAAATAGCCGTGCGGGATGCCGCGCGGCATGCGCACAAGGTCGCCCGCCTTGGCCTTGACCCATTCGCCGTCGAGCTTCAGGTCGAGTTCGCCTTCCTGCACCAGGATGAACTCTTCCTGGGTCGGGTGAATGTGCACGGGCACGAACTGGCCCGGCTCGCTGTTGGTCTCGAAGGCGAAGGTGGAATCGCACACCGCCTTGGGAAAATAGACCTGTCCAAGGATGTTCCAGGTCTTGCCGGCATAGCCGTCGCCCTTGCGCGTGATGCCCTTGGCGAGTTCCTTGCTCATTTCATGTTCCCTCTGTTCGAAGGACCTGCCCAGGGCGGCCCTTTCATTTGTTCCACCCCAAAGAGTGCTGCAGAGATCGCAGAGACACTAGCCGGAATGCGCGGCGACTATCCACAAAACGCAAAAATGCGGCAGCGCGGATGCATTGCCCTTCATTTTCATTGGCAGCCGCAAGATCGGTGCTAGTCTGCCGCATGCTGATGGAAGAGGCGTCCGTTCGAAGGGTCCCGCTTTCCGATCATGTCTTGTTTCAGTCGAACGATCTCGACTGCGCCAGGGAGCGGGTCGCCCAGAAGTTCTGCAATCACCGACTGGACATCATCGGTGATCGAAAACCGTTTCGCGTCACGCACAATCATGCCCCCGGCGAGATGATCTCGCTGAACTACATCAGCTACGGCGCCGACGTGCTGATCGACCCGGGCGAACTTGGCGACTTCTATCTGATCCAGATGCCGGTTTCGGGCACGGCGACCGTCCGCAACGGCAGCCAAGAATTCCTCACCGACCGCAGCATCGCCTCCGTGCTCAACGCCGACCTGGCGACGAGGATGAAGTGGTGGCAGGGCTGCGCCCAGTTGCTCATCCAGGTGCGCAAGGCGCCGCTGCATGCTTTCGCCATGCGCCTGCTCGACCGCGATATACCGGGGCCGCTGATCTTCGATCCGCTCGTCGATTTTTCGCGGCCCGAGATGCAGGCATGGCGCCGCCTGGCCAACTCGCTGTTCCAGGCCGCGGAGATGAGGCCAGCCTCGGCCGGTTCAGGCATCCAGAACGTGCTCTACGAACAGCATCTGCTGGAGCTGTTCCTGCGCAGCCAGCCCAGCAACATGAGCCTGTTCTTCGATGACCACAGGCAGGGAGCCGCCCCCCGCCATCTCAAGCGCGCCGAGGAATTCATCCGCGCCCATGCCGCCCTGCCGATCGGGTTGCACGAGATCGCCGGGGCCGCCGGCGTGGCGCCGCGGACGCTGCAACTCGCCTACCGGAACGCCTTCGGCATCTCGCCGCTGCGCGCGCTGACGCGCGAGCGCATGCGCCGCGCCCGCTTCGACCTGGTGGCAACCGAAGCCACCGTCACCGATGTCGCGCTGAAATGGGGCTTCACCCATTTCGGCCGCTTCGCCGCCGAATACCGCCATGAGTTCGGAGAGCTTCCGCGCGAGACGCGGCAGGCGCGGCACGGCCTGGGCCGTGCCGGGCATGAACTGGCCTGAACCTCCGCCCCGCTAGGTTTTGGCCGGTTCGGCGGAAGCGGCCGGGCGCAGCGTCTGCTTGCGACCGGTAGGCTCGTAGGCGAACGCGTCGACGACGCGGCCACCGAGCAGGTGCTCGGCAACGATGCGGTCGATGGCCGCCTCCGTGACGCCGCCGTAATAAGTGCCTTCGGGATAGACCTGGATAACAGGGGCCAAGTTGCACGGGCCGAGGCAGGTCGACTTGCAGCTCATGGTGCCGTCGCCGGTCGTGCGCAGCTTCTGGCGGTCCTGATGGTTGCGCAGATGGCCCCAGATGAGATCGGCGCCGGCGGCGTTGCACGGCCCGCCCTGGCAGACCAGCACGCGGCGCTTCTGCGCCGGGACCAGCGAACCTTCCGGCACCAGCCTTTCGGCGGGCGGCACGGGAGCGGCAGCCTGCGCGCCTTCGACGAGCCCGGCCATGAGGGCGGCAAGAAGCGGACTGTCGGCGAGGCCCTGGGCGATCCTGACCTGGGGCCACGCCACGCCGTCCTCGGCCTGCCAACGGCGCAGCGACTTGGTGAGCCAGGCGGTGAAGCTCGGCTCGATGGGCAGCATCAGCGGCAAAATGAGCACATCGGAGGCGCCGGCCGCGCGCAATGAACCAAGCGCCTCGCGCAGCGACGGCGTGCCTTGCTCGGTGAAGCCGAAACTGGCACCGGCGACGCCCCGCAGCGCGGCTACCAGATCGGCAAGCTGTTGCATCTGCCTGTAGGGCGCGGCGGCAAAGGCCGATTTGGCGACCAGCAGCACGTGCCTTTGCGGCGCGGCATTGTTTTCGGTTGTGTTCGACACCTGCAATCCCTGACCAGCCGTGGCGGGATTGCGGCAACGCAGGCAGAAGCCGGCGCCGGGATGGCAACCGTTTCAACCGCGCTCCAGTGGTACACCCCGCCCACGGAACCTCACATGGTCAGGCAGGTCTCCTGGCTCGCGGGTCGTTGCTTCATCGCCCGTCTTCCCGGCATCCATGCCAGTGACGTGGTGGGCAATGTGGCTATTCACCATTGGGGCATAAACTTTCCCGAAAGCGGACACCGCTTTCCGAAAAACATGTCCCGACCGCTCACAGTTGCGGGGCAGCTTCGGCTTTGACCGAATTCCCTCTTAGCTCCCGCCCGGAGGCGGGAGAACCATAACCGTGCGGCAAGCTATAGGCGCGCGCCGCCAAGTCAAGCGGCTATTCGGCAGCCTCGGCGAAGGCCGCCGGCACGTAGTTGAGGATCGGCGCGAGCCAGCGCTCGGCCTCCTGGAGCGACATGCCCTTGCGCCTGGCATAGTCCTCGACCTGGTCGCGCTCGACCTTGGCGACGCCGAAATAATAGCTCTCGGGGTGCGCGAGATAGAGGCCCGACACCGACGAGCCCGGCCACATCGCCATGCTTTCGGTCAGCGCCACGCCGGCGTTGCTTTCGGCATCGAGCAGCCTGAACAGCGTCGTCTTCTCGGTGTGGTCCGGCTGCGCCGGGTAGCCCGGCGCAGGGCGGATGCCGTGATAGGCCTCGCCGATCAGTTCGTCGCCCGACAGGTTTTCGTCTGTGGCATAGCCCCAGAACTCCTTGCGCACGCGCTCGTGCATGCGCTCGGCAAAGGCCTCGGCGAAGCGGTCGGCCAGCGCCTTGACCAGGATCGAGGAATAGTCGTCGTTGGCGCGTTCGAAGCGCTCGGCAATCGCCACTTCCTCGATGCCCGCGGTCACCACGAAGCCGCCGACATAGTCGGCCTTGCCGCTGTCGAGCGGCGCGACGAAGTCGGACAGCGCGACATTCGGCCTGCCGTCGCGCTTGGTCAGCTGCTGGCGCAGGGTGAAGAAGCTCGCAAGTTCCTGCTTGCGGCTGTCATCCGTGAACAGCCTGATGTCGTCGCCGACGACATTGGCCGGCCAGAAGCCGATCACCGCCCTGGGTGCGAACCACTTCTCATCGATGATCTTCTTCAACATCGCCTGGGCATCTTCGAACAGCTGGCGCGCCGCCGGGCCCTGATGCTCGTCTTCGAGTATCTTCGGATAGCGGCCCTTCAACTCCCAAGTCTGGAAGAACGGCGTCCAGTCGATGTAGCGGGCGAGCTCGGCGAGGTCCCAGCTCTCGAACACTTTGGTTCCGAGGAAGCGCGGCTTCGGCGGCGCGTAGCCGGTCCAGTCGACCTTGTGCGCATTGGCGCGGGCCTTTGCCAGCGGCAGCCGCTGCTTGTCGGCCTCCGAGCGGGCATGGGCGTCGGCGACCTTCTTGTACTCCGCCTGCACGGTTTCGACGTAGCCGCCCCTGGCCTCCGGCGAAAGCAGGTTGGAGACCACCCCGACCGCCCGGCTGGCATCGGTGACATAGACTGCCTGGCCGCGCTCGTAGCGCGGATGGATCTTCACCGCCGTGTGGACGCGGCTGGTGGTGGCGCCGCCGATCAGCAGCGGAATGTCGAAGCCCTCGCGCTCCATTTCGGCGGCGACATGCGCCATCTCGTCGAGCGACGGCGTAATCAGGCCGGAGAGGCCGATGATGTCGACCTTCTCGTCCTTCGCGACCTGCAGGATCTTGGTTGCCGGCACCATGACGCCGAGATCGATGATCTCGTAGTTGTTGCAGGCAAGGACCACGCCGACGATGTTCTTGCCGATGTCATGGACGTCGCCCTTGACCGTCGCCATCAGGATCTTGCCGGCGCTCCGGCGCTCGCCGGTGTCGATGCCCTTGGCGGCGTTGGCGGCCTTTTCTGCCTCCATGTGCGGCAGCAGCCCGGCCACCGCCTGCTTCATGACGCGGGCCGACTTCACCACCTGGGGCAGGAACATCTTGCCGGCGCCGAACAGGTCGCCGACGACGTTCATGCCGGCCATCAGCGGTCCTTCGATGACATGCAGCGGACGCTCCGCCTTCAGCCTGGCCTCTTCGGTGTCGGCGTCGATGAACTCGGTGATGCCGTTGACCAGCGCGTGGCTGATGCGCTGCTCGACCGCCCAGTCGCGCCAGGCGAGGTCGCGCTCCTTGGCTTCCTTGCCGGCCGTGCCCTTGTAGCGCTCGGCCAGTTCGAGAAGGCGTTCGGTCGCCGTGCCGCCGGCCTTGGGCAGCCGGTTGAGCACGACGTCCTCGCAGGCTTCGCGCAGTTCCGGATCGATCGATTCATAGACCGCCAGCTGGCCGGCATTGACGATGCCCATGTCCATGCCTGCCTGGATGCAGTGGTACAGGAACACGGCATGCATCGCCTCGCGCACGGGTTCGTTGCCGCGGAACGAGAAGGACAGGTTGGACACGCCGCCCGACACGTGGACGTGCGGTAGGGTGCGGGTGATCTCCCGCGTCGCCTCGATGAAGTCGACGCCGTAATTGTCGTGCTCCTCGATGCCGGTGGCCACCGCGAAGATGTTGGGATCGAAGATGATGTCCTCGGGCGCGAATCCGGCCTGCTCGGTCAGCAGCTTGTAGGCGCGGGTGCAGATCTCGACCTTGCGCGCCTTGGTGTCGGCCTGGCCCTGCTCGTCGAAGGCCATGACGACCACGGCTGCACCATAGGCGCGGCACAGGCGTGCGTGATGCAGGAAGGCTTCCTCGCCTTCCTTCATCGAAATGGAATTGACAATCGCCTTGCCCTGCACGCACTTCAGCCCGGCCTCGATGACGTCCCACTTGGAGCTGTCGATCATGACCGGCACGCGCGCGATATCAGGTTCGGCGGCGATCAGGTTGAGATACTCGACCATCGCCTTCTTCGAATCGATCAGGCCCTCGTCCATGTTGATGTCGATGATCTGGGCGCCGTTGGCGACCTGGTCGCGCGCGACTTCGAGCGCCGCCGCATAGTCGCCCGCCGTGATCAGCTTGCGGAACTTGGCCGAGCCGGTGACGTTGGTGCGCTCGCCGACATTGACGAACGGGATCTCGTCGGTGAGCGTGAACGGCTCGAGGCCCGACAGCCGCATCTGCGGCTTCAGTTCCGGCAATTGCCGCGGCGGATGCTTGGCCACCGCTTCGGCGATGGCCCGGATGTGCTCCGGCGTCGAGCCGCAGCAACCGCCGGCGACGTTGATCAGGCCTTCCCTGGCGAACTCCTCGACCTGGGCGGCCATGAATTCCGGGCTCTCGTCATACTGGCCGAAGGCGTTGGGCAGGCCGGCATTGGGATAGGCGCAGGTGAAGGCCTCGGCGACGTCGGACAATTCGGACAGATGCGGCCGCATGGCATTGGCGCCGAGCGCGCAGTTCAAGCCGACGGTGAACGGGTTGGCGTGGCGCACCGAGTTCCAGAACGCTGTCGGCGTCTGGCCGGACAGCGTTCGGCCGGAAAGGTCGGTGATGGTGCCGGAGATCATCACCGGCAGGCGCACGCCCTTTTCGATGAAGATCTCCTCGCAGGCGAAGATCGCCGCCTTGGCGTTCAGCGTGTCGAAGATGGTCTCGATCAGGATGATGTCCGAGCCGCCGTCGATCAGGCCGCGCAACTGCTCGCCATAGGCGATGCGCAGGTCGTCGAAGCTGACGGCGCGGTAGCCGGGATTGTTGACGTCGGGCGAGATCGAGGCGGTGCGGTTGGTCGGCCCGAGCGCGCCGGCGACGAAGCGGCGCTTGCCGTCCTCCTGCTGGGCGCGGATCGCCGCGCGGCGCACCAGCCGCGCACCGTCGCGATTGAGCTCGTAGACCATGTCTTCCATGCCGTAGTCGGCCTGGGCGATCGAGGTCGACGAAAACGTGTTGGTCTCGATGATGTCGGCGCCGGCCTTGGCGTATTTGTAGTGGATCTCCTCGATCGCCCTGGGCTGGGTCAGGATCAAGAGGTCGTTATTGCCCTGCTGGTGGCAGGCGCAACCGCCGAAGCGGTCGCCGCGGAAATGGTCCTCATTGAAGCCCAGGCCCTGGATCTGGGTGCCCATGGCGCCATCGAGGACGAGTATGCGTTCGCGTGCCGCCGCCTTGAGCGCAGCCATCACCTCCGCCCCATCCGACTTGGCGGACACGGCTCCGAAAAGAGCGTCGAGGGGGGAAGCGTTTTGCGACATTTTAAGTCCTTTCGGCGACAAAGCCGTCAGGTCACATAAAGACATCTTTATGTCAATATGTCGATAGCCCAAACAAACGCAATTGTCGCCCCGTCCGGCCCTGTCGGCGTCCGTGCCGGCTGGCCCAACTCTTTGTGCAGGACGGCCAACGCATCGGCTTCCACGGCTGCAGACGTTGACAATTTGGAAGGCTTTTTCGGTCCATTGCCACTTCTGGTAGCGGCGCAAACTGGGTTGCATTCTCGGGAGTACGTGCAAGTTGGCCATGCAAGCAAGACAGGTCGGGCAACGCGGTCTGAACGGCCATCTCTTTGCGCTGGCGCTGGTCTGCCTCCTCCCCGTCGTCGCGATCTCCGGTCTCGCGGTCTGGCACGCCGGACACGCCTACAAGAAGACGGCCGTCGCCAGGCTGAACGACACCGCCCGCACGCTCGCCGGCGCCATCGAAGGCGAATTGCAAGGGCGCATCGCCACCTTTGCGGCCCTGGCTTCGTCCTGGGAGCAGGCTCCCGCAGATTCGTCGCCGATGCCTGCAGACGTCGCCTCCAGGATCGGCTTTGGCGGGGACGTGGCGCTGGTCGAGGAGGAACGGGCGGACTATCTGCCGGCGGTCGCACCGACCGTGGCGGGGGCTGCCCTGGCCGCCTTGCAGAGCCAGGCACCTGTCATCTCGAACATCGTCATCAAGGAAAACAAGCCAGTGCTGTCGCTGGCCCTGCCCGTCGCCGGCGCCAACGGCGACCGTGCCGCATTCGTCCTCTCGACCTCCCCCACCGAGCTCGTGCAGACACTTCAGCGAGGGGAGCGCTCGCTGACCGACATCCTCGTTGCCGTGACCGACGGCAACGGCCGCATCGTCGCCCGCTCGCGAAATCCGGAGAAGTACGTCGGCGAGCTCGTTCCCGACTGGCCGAAGGTTGAGGCGAAGAGCACCGATTCCGGGCTGTTCGAGGCAAAGACGATCGAAGGTTTTCCGATCGTGCTGTCGTATCACAAGCTGCAGGGCACCCCGGGCTGGGTGGTCGTCGTCGGCGAGCCTGTCGGCGTTTTCACCGCGCGCTGGCGCGACCCGATCATGGGACTCCTGCTCGGCGCAACCGTGGCGATCTGCCTGGCGCTGGCCATCGCCGTCTGGCTCGGCCGCCGCATCCTCCAGCCGGTGCAGGCGCTGGTCGCGCACAGCAATGCCATCGCCGAAGGCTCCCAACCCGGCAATCCGGTGCCGCCGTCATCCATCCGCGAGTTCGAGATCCTGAGGCTCAGCTTCGAAAGGGCCGAAAAGGCCCTGCGCAACGAAAAGCATCGCTACCGCGTCATCGCCGAGGCCGGCGCCATCGTGCTTTGGCGGCGCTCGATGGCAGACGGGGTCGGCTCGGCCACCGGCTGGGAGCAACTGACCGGCAGGCCTGCAAGCGAGGTCGTGGGTCAGGACTGGGTCGATGCCATCCATCCCGAGGACAGGCCGGTGACGTCGGCCGCCTGGGGCAAGGCCATGGCCGAGACGACGCCGCTGGATGTCGAGTTCCGCCTGAAGGTGCAAGATGACCGCTGGCTTTGGGTGCGCTCGCAGGGCTCTCCGGTCATCGGCGACGATGGCAATGTCAGCGAATGGGTCGGGGTCATCGAGGACATTGATGCGCGCAAGCGCGACGAGGCCCGCATCGCCCACATGGCCCATCACGACGGGCTGACCGGGCTCGGCAACCGCACCCTGTTCCGGCAGCGGCTCAAGGCCGCGGCGGAACAGGCAGCCGGCACGATGCAAAGCGCCCTGCTCTGCCTCGACCTCGACAGGTTCAAGCAGGTCAACGATACGCTTGGCCACCCTGTCGGCGACGCCCTCCTGTGCGTGGTCGCCGACAGATTGCGAAACTGCACCGACGCTGCCGATTGCGTCGCCCGCATCGGCGGCGACGAATTCTCGATCGTTCAGATGGACGCCAACCAGCCAGAGGCCGCCGGAGCGCTTGGCACCAGGCTGGTCGAAGCGCTGTGCGAGCCCTACGACATCGACGGCCACGAGATCGTCATTGGCGCCAGCGTCGGCATCACGCTGCTGGACGGCGAGCGCAAGGATATCCGGACCTATCTCAAGCGCGCCGACCAGGCCCTCTATCGTGCCAAGGACCTTGGCCGCGGACGCATCGCCTTTTTCGAGCAGGACGAGCTTCTCGCGCAGATGTCGCGTCTGGTCGAGCGCGACAAGGCAACCCAAGCCCCCCTGCAAGATAGCGCCCGCGTTTCGGGCTAGGCATCGCCCGGCGCATGCCGGAGCCGCACCGCCTTACCGCACCTCGGCGCGCGCCCTTGGCCTGATATCGTTGCGCTCGTGGGCGAAGATCGCAGCCGGCAGCGGGTCGCGGTTGCGGATGATGTCGGCGCCCTTTTCGCCGACCATGATCGTCGGCCCGTTGGTGTTGCAGGACGGCACGCGCGGCATCACCGAGCTGTCGCAGACGCGCAAACCCTGGATGCCGTGCACCTTGAGCTCGAGGTCGACGACGGCCATGCCGTCGGTGCCCATCTTGCAAGTGCCGACGGGATGATGGTCGGTCTTGGCGTTGGCGCAGCCATAGTCGAACAGCTGGTCTTCCGTCACCACATTCGGCCCGGGCAGCCGCTCGGCCAGCACGAACGGCTTGAGGGCTGCCTGCTGCATGATCTCGCGCGCGACCCTCAGGCCTTCGATCGACATCTTGCGGTCGTGCGGGTCGGCCCAGTAGTTCGGGTCGATCAGCGGAGCCGCCGCCGGATCGCTTGAAGCCAGCCGCACCGTGCCGCGCGAACGCGGGTGCAGATAGGCCGAATTCAGCGTCACCCCGGCATTCTTGAGCCGGGCGACACCGGCCTCGATGCCGGAGCCCAAGCCAAGATGGAACTGGATGTCGGGCGAACGCGCTTCGGGATCGGCATACCAGAATCCGCCCGTCTCGAAGAGGCTCGACGTCACCGGGCCGGTGCGGAACAGCACATATTGCAGCCCGGCCCACAGCGTGCGGTGCAGCTTGGCGACGTTGTCGTAGGTGTGGTCGCCGGTGCATTCGGAGATGACGAACAGGTCGAGATGGTCCTGCATGTTCTCACCGACGCCCTTGAGGTCGTGCACGACAGGCACGCCGACGCTCTTCAGGTGGTCGGCCGGGCCGATGCCCGACTGCAGCAGGAGCTTCGGCGAGCCGATGGCGCCCGAGGACACCAGCACCTCGCGCTCGGCACGAATGATCTCGGTACCGGTGCCACGCGCCACCTCGACACCCACGGCCCTACCCTTTTCGACCACGATGCGATTGACCCGCGCGCCCATGCGGACGGTCAGGTTGCGGCGATCCTTGATCGGCGAAAGATAGGCCATCGCGGCGGACGAACGGCGCTTGTTGCGCTGGGTCAGCTGGTAGAAGCCGACGCCGGCCTGCTGGCGGCCGTTGAAATCGTGGTTGTAGGGGATGCCCAGCTCCTGCCCGGCGCGGATATAGGCATCGCAGATCGGCAACGCCGCCGACGGCATCGACACGCCCAGCGGCCCGCCATAGGAATGGTAGTCGTCGGCAAAGCGCTGGTTGTCCTCGCAGCGCTTGAAATAGGGCAGCACCGAGCGGTAGTCCCAGCCGGTGCAGCCGTCCTCCTGGGCCCAGAGATCGTAATCCACCGCGTTGCCGCGCGTGTAGAGCTGGGCGTTGATGCTGGAGCCGCCGCCGATCACCTTGGCCTGGGTGTAGCGCAGCACGCGGTTCTTCATGTGCTTTTGCGGCACGGTTTCCCAGCCCCAGCTGGCCACGCCCTTGGTCATCTTGGCAAAGCCCGCCGGCATGTGGAACAGCGGGTTCCAGTCGCCGCCGCCCGCTTCGAGCAGCAGCACGCGCACATCCGCGTCCTCGCTCAGCCGGTTGGCCAGCACGCAGCCGGCGGGGCCTGCACCTGTGATGATGTAGTCGTAGGTCATCCCGAAAACTCTCAGAGACGCGCGACGGACAATGCGCCGTCGGCCTTGATGATGGTGCCCGTGGCAAAGCCGAAGCTGCCGCCGGCAAGGGCTGCCGCGATGCGGCCGATGTCGTCGGGCTCGCCCCAGCGCCCGGCCGGCACCAGCCCGTCGCCGATCAGCCGGTCGTATTTGTCCTGGACCTTGGCCGTCATGTCGGAGCGGATGATGCCGGGGCGGATCTCGAACACGTCGATGCCGGAGCTCGCCAGCCGGAGCGTCAGGCCTTGGGTGAACGCGGCGAGGCCGGCCTTCGACATGCAGTAGTCGAGCCGCTCCGGCGAGGTCATCTCGGCCGAGATCGAGGTGATGTTGATGATCGAACGCCGCTGGCCCGGCTGCGACATGGCCAGCATCGCGCGCAGCACGGCCTGGGTGAAGAACACCGTGCCGCGCAGATTGACCGCCATGATGGCATCGAAATTCTCGGGCGTGAGGTCGAGGAAGTCGCCCCGGACTTTCGAGGCGATGCCGGCATTGTTGACCAGGCAGTCGAGACGCCCGAAATGCTCGACGATCCTTTCGACCGTACCGGCTTGCCCCGTGATGTCGGCGAGGTCGGAGGCAACGAACAGCACTTTTGCCCCATGCTTCTCCAGCCCCGACACCGCCTCGGCGGCGGCCTCGTCTTCCTCGCGGTCGGTGATGGCGAGGTCGAAGCCCGCTTCGGCCAACGCCTTCGCCACGGCAAGCCCGATGCCCCGGCGCGCGCCGGTCACCAGCGCCACGGGTTTCGCCTCCGCGCTCATGCCGCCAGGTCCTTCCGCGCGATGTGGTCGGCGACGCGCAGCGCCTGGGCGGCGATCGTCAGCGCCGGATTGACCGCCGCCGAGGTCGGCAGGAAACCGGCGTCGACGACGAACAGGTTCTGGTGGTCGAAGGCGCGGCAGAAGACGTCGAGCGGCGCCTGCTTGGGGTCGGTTCCTATACGGACCGTGCCGCACTGGTGCGACGGCGTGCGCTTGTCGAAGGCGCGGGAGACGACCACCGGAAACCCGGCGCTGCGCAGCACCTGCTTGAGCTTGGCCACCAGCCGCTCATGCGCCTCCCAGTTGCTGCGCACCCATTTCAGCACGATGCGGTTCCCGTCGACCATGATGCGGCTTTCGGGCGATGGCAGGTCCTCGCTCATGGCGTAGAAGTCGATCGAATGCGCGGTCACGCGGTTGAGCAGCCATTCCGGAACGGCAGGCATCGAGCCCTTCAGGATCGTTCCCGAAATGCGCCCGAGCAGTTGCACGTTGCCCAACGGCGGCCCGCCCTCGCCGTCGGAGAGGTAGAAATCGTTGAAGCCAAAAGTCTTCTGGTAGACAGAGTCGTTGCGGAACCAGGGGCTCATGGCGATCACCGCCGTCGAGTTGTGGTTCATGAAGTTGCGCCCGACCTGGTCGGAGCGATTGGCGAGCCCGTTGGGGTTGCTGTCATTGGCCGAGCGCAGCAAAAGCACGGCCGACTGCACCGCGCCCGCCGACAGGATCACCAGCTTCGGCCGCAACACAGCTGCCTCGCCGTTGCGCATGTAGTGAACGGCAGCTATGCGCCCGTCCGGGCCCGCCTCCAGCCGCGTCACGCGCGAGCCGGTCTGCAGCTTCACATTCTGATACTTCAGCGCCGCCGCCAGTGCCGTCGTCTCGGCGTCCATCTTGCCGTCGAAGCTGTTGGGATTGCGCGTCCCACGGCGTCTTGCCCTTGGCCAGCCAGCGCTCGATGTCGACGCCAAGCGGCAGCGAAAACGGGTGCACGCCCTTGGCCTTCAGCCTCGCCCGCACCTTCGAGATCGCCGGCTCGTCGGCAACCGGCTTCAGGCCATAGGGCTGCGAATGCACCGGCTCGGTCCGGTCCTCGCCGAGCGTGCCGTGCACCTGGTACAGGGTCTCGGCGAGCCCGTACCACGGCTCCAGTTCCTCATAGGCGATCGGCCATGCCGGCGACACACCGTCGAGATGCTGCATCTCGTCAAAGTCCTCGCGCCGGTAGCGCGTCAGCACGGCGCCGTAGAACTTCGAGTTGCCGCCGACATTGTAGTAGTTGCCGGGGTTGAAGCCGGTGCCGTCGGCCTCGTACCAGGTTTCGTCGGGGCGAAAGTGCCCGCGCTGGAAGATGGCGCGCTGGTCGCGGTTCTCCGGCCGGTCCTCGATATGGCCGCCGGCTTCGAGGATCAGGATTTCGGCACCGGTCGCGGCGAGCCCGGCGGCCACCGTCGCCCCGCCGACCCCCGAACCGATGATGACGATGTCAGGCTGTCGGGACATGTCAGGCGATGCGCAACTGGCTCTTGGGGTCGAAGAACACCGCCTTGTCCAGGTTGAAGGCGAGCCTGGTCTTCTGGCCGGCATGAATCGCCGCATCGGCACGCAGCCGCGCCACCACTTCCTTGCCACCGAGCTTGGTGACGGCGAACGTGTCGGAACCGGCGGGCTCGACCACCTCGATCAGGCATTCGCCCTCGGCCAGCGACTTGGCGTTGCGGTCGGCACCGTCAGGGTCGGTCAGCGCTTCCGGGCGCACGCCGAAGATGATCTCCTTGCCCGAATAGGCGCCGAGCGCGCCATTGGCCATCTTGATCGGCAGTGCCAGCGGCTTGTCGCTCGGCCGGTCGAGCACGACGTTGAGCCCGCCCTCGCCGCCTTCGAGGCGCGCGCTCAGAAGGTTCATCGCCGGCGACCCCATGAAGTCGGCGACGAACATGTTGGCCGGGCTGTTGTAGATCTCGGCCGGCGTGCCGAACTGCTGCAGCAGGCCGTCCTTGAGCACGGCGATCTTGGTCGCCAGCGTCATAGCCTCGATCTGGTCGTGGGTGACGTAGACGATCGTCGTCTTCATGCGCTGGTGCAGGCGCTTGATCTCGGTGCGCATGTCGACGCGCAGCTTGGCATCGAGGTTGGACAGCGGCTCGTCGAACAGGAACACCTGCGGGTTGCGCACCAGCGCCCGGCCCATGGCGACGCGCTGGCGCTGGCCGCCGGAGAGCTGGCTCGGCTTGCGGTCGAGCAGGTGCCCGATCTGCAGGATGTCGGCCACCTGCTTGATCGCCTTCTCGCGCTCGTCCTTGGGCACGCCGCGGATTTCCATGCCGAACGCGATGTTCCCGGCCACCGTCATGTTCGGGTAGAGCGCATAGGACTGGAACACCATCGCGATGTCGCGCTTCGACGGATGCAGCCCGGCGACCGAATTGCCGTTGATGGCGATGTCGCCCGAGGTGATCGGCTCGAGCCCGGCGATCGTGTTGAGCAGCGTGGACTTGCCGCAGCCCGACGGGCCGACGAGCACCAGGAAGCCGCCCTTGTCGATCTCGATGTTGATGTCCTTGAGAATCTCCACCTGGCCGTAATTCTTGTAGAGATTGCTGATCTTGAGAAACGACATGGGCTTACCCCTTGACCGCGCCGGCCATCAGGCCGCGCACGAAGTAGCGTCCGGAGACGATGTAGACGATGAGGGTGGGCAGGGCGGCGAGGATCGCCCCGGCGAAGTGGACGTTGTATTCCTTCACGCCGGTCGACGAGTTGACGAGATTGTTCAACGCCACCGTGAGCGGGATCGAATTGAAGCCCGAGAATGACGAACCGAACAGGAAGTCGTTCCAGATGTTGGTGAACTGCCAGATGACGGTGACGACGATGATCGGGCCCGACGACGGCAGCAGGATGCGGCGGAAGATCTGGAAGAAGCTGGCGCCGTCGATCTGCGCCGCCCGCACCAGTTCGGTCGGGAACGCCTCATAGTAGTTGCGGAAGAACAGCGTGGTGAAGCCGAGGCCGTAGATGGCGTGGATCAGCACCAGCCCGGTGATGGTGCCGGCAAGCCCGGTCATGCCGAGGATGCGCGCCGACGGGATCAGCACGATCTGGAACGGGATGAAGCAGGCAAGCAGCATCAACCCGAAGACGATGTTGTCGCCCTTGAAGCGCCATTTGGTCAGCACATAGCCGTTGAGCGCACCGAGGATCGTCGACAGCGCCACCGCCGGCACGACCATCATCACCGAGTTCAGGAAATACGGCTTCAGGCCCGTCGGCTGCACGCCGATCTGCGCCGTCGACCATGCCGACAGCCAGGGCGCGATGGTCCATTGCTGCGGCAGCGCCAGCATGTTGCCCTGGCGGATCTCGTCCAGCGGCTTCAGCGAATTGACGACCATCACATAGAGCGGCAGCAGGTAGTAGACCGCAAACAGGATGAGCACGGCATAGATCAGCGCGCGGACGAAAATGCCGTTGCGGGTGGCGACGTCCTGAGAAGCGGCGCTCATTTCTTCTTCCCCCCGAGTTCGGAGTAGAGATAGGGCACGATGATGGCGAAGATCATCATCATCATGATGATCGCGGACGCGGCACCCATGCCCATTTCGTTGCGGCCGAAGGTGAATTTCTGCATGAACAGCGCCGGCGTCCACGTTGCCGTGCCGGGTCCGCCGTCGGTCATCGCCACCACTAGGTCGTAGGACTTGATGGCGAGGTGGGCGAGCACCACGAAGGCCGACAGGAACACCGGCCGCATCAGCGGGATGATGATCCGGCGGTAGATGGTCAGCGTCGAGGCGCCGTCGATCTGGGCCGCCTTGATGATCTCGTTGTCGACGCCGCGCAGGCCGGCGAGGAACATCGCCATGACGAAGCCGGACGACTGCCAAACCGCCGCGATGACGATGGTGTAGATCGCCATCTGGCCCTCCTTGATCCAACGGAACGAGAAGCTCTCCCAGCCCCATGACTGCATCACGTGCTCGAGGCCGATGCCGGGGTCGAGGAACCATTTCCACGCCACGCCGGTGACGATGAAGGACAGCGCCATCGGGTAGAGATAGATCGGCCTGAGGAAACCCTCGCCGCGGATCTTCTGGTCGAGGAAGATCGCCAGCGCCAGTCCGATGAAGCTGCAGATGACGATGTACAGCACCGAGAAGATGGCGAGGTTCTTCAGCGCCGTGATCCAGTTGGGATGGTTGAACAGCCTGACATAGTTGTTCAGGCCGACCCAGGTCGAAAAGTCGGGCAAGAGCTTCGAACCGGAAAACGACAGGAATGCCGTGAAGACGATGAAGCCGTAGACAAAGATGAGGATCAACGCGAAGCTTGGCGCCAGGACGATCTTCGGCAGAAGGTCCTGCAGCGTCGCGCGCGGGTTCGTTACCGCGCGGGGTGCGGTCGTGGTGAGTTCGGCCATGCGTCGATCTCCAATCATTCCCTGGTAGCGCCGCCCCTCATCCGCCCTGAGTTCATCGAAGGGCCGGACCTTCTCCCCGTGAAAGACGGGGAGAAGGAGTAGGCTCCGGCGTTGATGCCCCCTCTCCCCGTTGTTCACGGGGAGAGGGTAAGGGTGAGGGGCAGTTTGGCGCCGTCTCAGCCCTTGGCAGCGGCAACCGCTTCGGCCAGCGCCGTGGCGGCAGCCTTGGAGTCGAGCTCGCCGTTGAAGTGGCGGGTGACGACGTCGTAGAGCGCGTTCTTCACCGCGGCCGGTGCGGCATAGCCATGGGCCATCGAGCCGAACAGCTTGCCGCCGGAACTGGCTTCGGCCAGGTCCTTGATGCCCTTCTTGCCGCAATCGTCGAAGGCGGTGTCCGGCACGTCGGTGCGCGCCGGCACCGAGCCCTTGACCACATTGAACGACGACTGGAAGGCCGGGTCCTCGATGTCGGCAGCCATCTGCAGCTGCGCCTTCTTCTTGTCGTCGCCGACCTTGAACATCATGAACATGTCCGAGTTGAAGGTGACAGCGCCCTGCGTGCCGGGGAAGCGGATGCAGACGAAGTCGGTGCCCGGCTTCTGGCCGGCCTTCAGGAACTCGCCCTTGGCCCAGTCGCCCATCATCTGCATGCCGGCCTTGCCCTCGATGACCATCGCCGAGGCAAGGTTCCAGTCGCGGCCTGAGAAGTCCTTGTCGACATAGCTCTTGAGCTTGGTCATGCGGTCGAAGGCCTCGACCATCTTGTCGCCGCCCAGCGCCGCCGGGTCGAGGTCGATCATCGACGACTTGTAGAAGTCGGTGCCGAGCGACAGCACGACGGCGTCGAAGATGGTGGCATCCTGCCAGGCCTGGCCGCCATGGCCGAGCGGCGTGATGCCGTTGGCCTGCATCTTGTCGAGCACGGCGACCAGTTCGTCCCAGGTCTCGGGCGCCTTGCCGCCGGCAGCATCGAGCGCTTTCTTGGAGATCCAGACCCAGTTGGTCGAGTGCACGTTGACCGGTGCTGCGATCCACTTGCCGTCATGCTTGGCGAAGTTCTGCAGCGCCGCCGGAACGACCTTGTCCCAGCCTTCCTTGTCGGCCACTTCGCCGAGATCGCCGACGACGCCCTGGTTGGCCCAGTCGGTGATGTCGAATCCAAGCGCCTGCACGGCGGTGGGCGGATCGCCTGCGGTGACGCGGGCGCGCAGCGCGGTCATCGCCGCTTCACCGCCGCCGCCGGCCACCGGCATGTCCTTCCAGGTCACGCCCTGGCTTTCGAGGTTCTTCTTGAGAACGTCGAGGGCGGCAGCCTCACCACCCGACGTCCACCAGTGCAGCACTTCGACGCTTTCCTCGGCATGCGCCATCGGCATCGGCGCGGCAAACAGTGCCGCAACAGCTGCCGTACTCATCAAAAACTTACGCATTCCAGTTCCTCCCGGGTTGCAAGTTCCTCACGCATCATTGCGTGACATAAGTTCCCCTTGGCCCCGCCTCGGGGAATTCCTCCTCAGGTCCGCGCCTCCTTCGGCATCCAGTGGCCGGTGCGCGGTCCGATATGCATGTTGAGCGTCTTGGTCTCGGTGTAGTCCTCGACCGCGTGGCGGCCGAGTTCGCGGCCGATGCCCGACTGGCGGTAGCCGCCGAAGGGCAGCTCCGAGGCGCCGTCCATGAAGGTGTTCATCCAGACGGTGCCCGCGCGGACTTTCCGCCCGACCGTCAGGCAGGTGTCGAAGTCGCGGCTCCATACGCCCGCCGACAGGCCATAGTCGATCGAATTGGCGATGCGGATCGCCTCGTCCGTGGTCTCGAAGGCAAGCACCGAAAGCACCGGTCCGAACACCTCCTCTTTCGCCACCGCCATGTCGGGGGCGACCGACGACAGGATCGTCGGCTCCATGAACTGGCCGAGGCCGAGATCGGCGGCAGACCCGCCGATGGCGACATTCGCGCCGTTCGCGCTCGCACCTTTCACGTAAGTGACGATCTTCGCAAGATGCTGCGGCGTGATGATAGCACCAACCTGCGTCGCCGGGTCGAGCGGATCGCCGACCTTGACCTTGGCCGACAGGGCCGCGACGCGGCCCGTCACCTCGTCGGCGATGTCGCGATGCACGATCAGACGCGAGCCGGCATTGCAGCATTCGCCGGCGTTGAAGTAGGCGCCGAACACCGCCGCATCGACGAAGTCGTCGAGATTGGCGTCAGGAAACACGATCTGCGGGTTCTTGCCGCCGAGTTCCAACGATACCTTCTTCAGCGTCTGCGCTGCGTTGGCCATGGTCAGTTTGCCGATGCCGGTCGAGCCGGTGAACGACACCATGTCGATGTCGGGGTGGCTGGTCAGCGGTGCGCCCGCCTCCGGGCCGGTGCCGACGATGATGTTGACGACGCCTGCCGGCACGCCGGCGGCCTCCAGGATTTCGCCCAGCACCAGCGTCGAACCCGACGTCAGCTCCGACGGCTTGACCACCGCCGTGCAGCCGGCGGCGAGCGCAAATGGCAGTTTCTGGCTGACGATCAGGAACGGGAAATTCCACGGCGTGATGATCGACACCACGCCGACCGCCTCGCGCAGCACGACGCCCAGCGTGCCGTCGCCCAGCGTGTTGTAGCTTTCGCCATGCAAGTCGCGGGCGAGCGCCGCAGCATAGCGCCAGATGTCGGAAGCGCCGCCGAGTTCGCCCTTGGCCTGCGAGATCGGCTTGCCGGATTCGATGCAGTCGAGGAAGGCGAGTTCGTCGGCACGTTCGTCGATGATGTCGGCGGCGCGCAGCAGGATGCGTGAGCGCTCGGCGCCGGTCATGCGCGACCAGTGGCCGTCGTCGAAGGCCTTGCGCGCCGACGCGATGGCGCGGTTCGCGTCCACGGCGGTCGCGGCCTGATAGCGGCTGACCACAGCGCCATGGCCGGGACTGGCGCGCTCGATGGTCCTGCCTTCGGCACCGGCGGTCCATTTGCCGTCGATCAGCATCTGGAACTCGCGGACCTTGAAGCCGACGAGCGGCTTGGGGCGCATCAGGACCGTCATCACCATTCTCCTGCAAATTTGGCGGCACGCTTCTCGCTGAAAGCCGCAAGCCCTTCCTTGAGGTCGCCGGTCTTGGCCACGAGGATCGAACCCAGCGCCTCGACGGCGGTGCCATTGTCTTCGCCGCTGGCGGTCGCGATCATCAGTTTTGCGACCTCGACTGCCGCTGGACCGCGGACCGCGATCCGCGCCGCATAGTCGCGCGCAGCAGCCACTGCCCCGCCGGTCTCGACGACATGGTCGACCAGCCCGAGCGCCGCCGCCTCGTCGGCGGAAAACACCTCGCCGCCCAGCGCCATGCGCCGCACCACTTGTGCACTGGTTCGGCGCACCAGCCGCTGCGTACCCGACCAGCCCGGCACCATGCCGAGCCCGGTTTCAGGCAGGCCGATCTTGACGTGGCGCTCGGCGATGCGGATGTCGGCGGCGATCGCGAGTTCCAGCCCGCCGCCCAGCGCATGGCCGTTGATGGCGGCGATCAGCGGCACGCGCAAAGTCGCCAGGCGCTCGAACACACGATGGCCGAAGCGCACCCAGGCATGGCCGAATTCATTGGCCGTCATGCCGCCCCAGGCCTTGATGTCGCCTCCGGCCGAGAATGCCTTGCCCTCGCCGGTGAGGATGGCGACGCGGATCTCCGCATTGGCCTCGACCTCGTCGCAGGCTGCCGACAGCGCCTTCAGCATGTCGATGTCGAAGGCGTTGAGCTTGTCCGGCCGGGCCGCCGTGATGACCGCAATCTGCCCGTCGAATTCGACCTTGATGCGCTGGTCAGCCATGGACGACCTCCAGCTTTCGCACCGGCCTGCGCGGCAGCTTGAGGCCGATCGGCGCCTCGGCGAACAGCGCCGCATCCATCTGCTTGAGCTTGTCGGAAACGATCAGCGGGAACTCCGACTGGTCGAGGATATGTGCCTGCAGGTCGACACCCGGCGCGATCTCGGTCAGCACGATGCCTCGGGGCGTCAGCTTCATGACGCATCGCTCGGTGACATAGGTGATGTCCTGTCCCTGCTCGACGCCGCGGCGGCCCGAGAAGGTGACGTGCTCGACCTCGTTGACCAGCTTCTTGAGCTTGCCTTCCTTCTCGACCACCAGCTTGCCGGCCTCGATGCCGAGCCTGGCGCCGGCATTGAACATGCCGGAGAACACGATCTTTTTCGCCCGCGCCGTGATGTCGACGAAGCCGCCCGCCCCCGCCGTCACATGCGGCCGGAAGCTAAGCTTGGAGACGTTGACCGAGCCGCTACGGTCGATCTCAAGGAACGACAGCAGCGAGGCATCGAAGCCCGCGCCCTGGAAATAGGTGAACTGGTAGGGCGACGGCATGAAGGCGTCGGCATTCGACGCGCAGCCGAAGGCGAAGTCGAGCAGCGGCACGCCGCCGACCGCACCTTGCTCGATCACCCAGGTGACGTCGCCATGCAGTCCCTCTTCGAGCAGGATGCGCGGCACGTTGGCCGAGATGCCGAAGCCGAGATTAACCGCACTGCCCGCCTCAAGCTCCTGCGCCACGCGGCGCGCGATGACCTTCTGGATATTGAATTCGGGCACGCGAAAACTGTCGAGCGGCCGCATGATCTCACCCGAGATCGCCGGGTCGTAGGCCGTCTGCGTCGTCTGCTTCTGCTCGGGGTCGACGACGATGTAGTCGACAAGCATGCCGGGCACCCGCACGTCATGGGGACGAAGCGAGCCGTCCTTGGTGATGCGCTTGACCTGGGCGATGACGATGCCGCCATTGTTGCGGGCGGCGAGCGCCTGGTCGAGCCCGCCGAGATAGGCACCTTCATGCTCGTAGGTCAGGTTGCCGCGCTCGTCCGCCGTGGTTGCCCGGATGATCGCCACCTGCGGCTTGATGACAGGGAAGAAAAGCCAATCCTCGCCCTCGAAGCTGACCTTCTTGACCAGCGGCTCGGCCGCGGCGCGCGCATTCATGGCGCAGCCCTGTTGTTCCGGATCGACGAAGGTGTCGAGCCCGACCTTGGTCATCACGCCCGGCCTTTTGGCCGCCGCCTCGCGGTGCATGTCGAACATGATGCCCGACGGCACGTTGTAGGCCGCCACCTCCTCGTTGCCGATCATCTGCCAGATCAGCGGCGGCTCGGCGCTCGACGGACCCGAGGGATAAGAGCCGCCGATGATCTTCTTCAGCAGGCCTCTCTTGGCGATGTGATCGACGCCCTTGATGCCGCTCATGTCGCCGGCGGCAATGGGGTGCAGCGTGGTCAGCTCGCGCGGATGGCCGGTCGCCTCGAAGCGCTCGCCGATCGCCTTCAGCATCAAATCGGGGCAGCCGAGCCCGCTCGACGACGACACCGAGACGATTGCACCGTCCGGGATCAGGCTTGCCGCTTGGGCAGGCGTGATGTGCTTGCCCATGGTCAGAGCCCCGCCTCGATGGCGACGGCCTTGCCGGTCGAGGCAGACTTGACCACGGCAAGCCCCGTCGCCAGCGACCACACGCCGTCCTCGCCCGTCGCAGAGGGCTGGCCCTTGCCCGCTATGGCGTCGTGGAACGCCTGCAGTCCCGCCTCATAGAGATTGAGTTGGTCGAGCTTGAGCTCGTGCTCACCCTCGGCGTTGCGCAGCACCACCGATCCGACCGGTTTCTGCGTCATGACGTTCTTCGCAATCAGCGAGCCCTCGGTACCGTGCACCTCGAAACCCGTCTCGGCGAACTTGGTCGTGAAGCCGTCGTGGAACTGGGCGATGACGCCCGACTTGAAGCGCAGCACGCCCATCACGGCATCTTCCAGCCCCGCCTGCCCCATGCCCCCGCTCTGGCTGAAGGCAACGGCCTCGACCGGATCGTCGCCCAGCACGAAACGCAGCGTGTCGGCGTCATGCACCGTGATGTCGAGGATGACGCCGCCGCCGGCCTGGGGCTTGTCGAGGCGCCAGCCCTGCAGGTGCGGCGGCAGATAGACGGCATGAAACACGCGCGCCGCCAGCGGCTTGCCGATGCGGCCGGCCGCGATCGCATCGCGCATCGCCCTGTGGCTCGCCGCATTGCGCAGGTGATGGTTGGTGCCCGTCACCACGCCGGCGTCGCGCGCTGCCTTCACCATCGCCAACGCATCGTCGAGGGTCAGCGCCAGCGGCTTCTCGCACAGCACGTGCTTGCCGGCCTTCGCCGCCGCAATCGCCTGCTCGCGATGCAACTCGTTGGTGGTGGAGATGTAGACGGCGTCGATGCCGGCATCGCCGACGATCTCTTCGAGCGACGTCACCGACCTGGCGATGCCGTTCGCTTCGGCATAGGCGCGTCCGCGCTCGGCATTGGCGCTCATCACCGACACCACCTCGCCGCCGGTCGCGCGGATGGCGCCGATGACCCACTCCTTGGCGATGGTGCTCGCCCCGACCAGACCCCAGCGTGTCATGCCATCAACTCCTTGACCCGTTGCGGCGCACCGCAGCTCTCGCGCACCACCAGCCTCGCCGAGGCGACCAGCGCCTCGGGCTCGAAATGTCCTGCATTGATCTGCTTGAGCAAAAGCTGAGCCGCGCGCCGGCCCATGCCCTGCGGATCGACGGAAACCGTGGTCAGCGCCGGCACCGCCGTCTTTGCCTCGATCACGTCGTCGAAGCCGATGACGCCGAAATCGACGCCCGGCTCGATGCGGGCGCTGCGCAGCCCGTCGCAGGCGCCGAAGGCCACGGCATCGTTGAAGCAAAGCGCTGCCGTCGGCCGGTCGGCCATCGACAGCAGCCGCTCGACCGCCGCCACGCCACCGGCGCGAGACGGCGCCGAACTGATGACCAGATCGTCCGAGGCATCGAGGCCGGCTTCCAGCAGAGCGTCGCGGCAACCGCGCATGCGCTCGTCGAACACGGCCGTGTCGTTGAAACCGCCGAGGAAAGCGATGCGTCGATGCCCGAGGTCGATGAGATGGCGGACGGCAGCCATGGCGCCGGCATGCCCGTCGGAAACGACCGACGAAACCTTGAGCCCCGGCACGTTGCGCGCCACCAGCACGACGGGGATACCGCTGTCGACCAGCGGCCGCAGGTCGGCGGCGCTCGTGCCGCGCGCCGGCGACAGGATCAGGCCGGCCATGCCGTGCTCGCGCATCGAGGCCATCACCTCGGCCTGGCGATCGGCATTCTCGGCCGAATTGGCCATGAACTGGATGTAGCCGGCCGACTGCATCACCATGTCCATGCCGACGGCCAGCTCGGCAAAGAAGCTGTTGGTCAAATCGTTGACGACGATGCCGACGATCTTCGACTTGGACTGGCGCAGATTGGCGGCACTGCGGTTGTAGACATAACCGAGCTCGCGAATGACGGCGCCCACCTTGGCGCGGGTCGCCTCGTTGACCAGCGAACTGCCCTGCAGCACCAGCGACACGGTCGACTTCGACACGCCGGCGGCGTGCGCAACATCGACGACTGTCACCTTCGGCTGCTTCAAGACGATCCTCCCGAGGGAGCGTCTTTCTGGCTCCCGTTTCCGAGTCCAATAATTGGAACGTTCCAAACTGTCAAGCGCGGAAGAACCCAATCGCTGGCTATCCCTCGCCGGGCAGGACCTGCAATTCACAGCACCCGGAATGACGCAACTGTACACATCTCGGCGCTTCAAACGATTTATCCCGCCAGATGCACCAGAAAACCCTTCGATTCATTGCCTCGTCCCTATATTGCTCGGCACCTGCGCGCAGTCGGGCGAGTTTCCGACTTGAAATTTGGAACGATCTAAATTACGAGATGCAGCCGATCAGGGGAGGAACCCATGGCAAGGTCAGTGAAACTTCCGCGAGCGGACCGCACGGTCGAAACCTACACGCTTGTCGGCACGCCCACCGAACGGCCGGCAAACGCCCCCATCTTCAACCGCATCGCCTACGCGGCTGCCCATGTCGTGTCCGACCCGTGGGCGGATTCGATGCCATGGAACAAGCCGGCCATCGACTGGGACGCGACCATGGCCTTCCGCCATCATCTCTGGTCGCTCGGCTTCAGGATCGCCGAGGCGATGGACACCTCGCAGCGCGGCATGGGGCTCGACTGGGCCGGCGCGCAGGAGCTGATCCGCCGCTCTCTGGCCGAGGCGCGGACGGTTCCGGACGCCGACCTCGCCTGCGGCGCTGGCACCGACCAACTGTCCAAGCAGGATGCCAGGTCGCTCGACGACGTGATCGCGGCCTATGAAGAACAGTTCGGCTTCATCGAGAAGCACGGCGGCCGCACCATCATGATGGCCAGCCGCGCACTCGCCCATGTGGCGAAATCCCCTGACGACTATCGCAAGGTCTATGGCCGCCTGCTCGGCCAGGCCAGGGACAAGGTCGTCCTGCACTGGCTGGGCGACATGTTCGACGCCGAGCTCAGGGGTTATTGGGGCGGCGACCGCTTCGAGAAGACGCTGGAAACGGTGCTGTCCATCATCGCCGAGCACAAGGACAAGGTCGAAGGCATCAAGATTTCGCTGCTCGACCAGGCCTGCGAAATCGAGCTTCGCCGCCGCCTGCCGGAGGGCGTGATCTGCTTCACCGGCGACGACTTCAACTATGCCGCCCTGATCGAGGGCGACGGCACAAGGCACAGCCACGCCCTGCTCGGCATCTTCGATGCCGTGGCACCGCAGGCGTCAAAGGCGCTGGCTGCCTTGGCCAAAGGCGATCTCGCCGCCTTCCGCGACACCATCGAACCGACGGTGCCGTTGTCGAGGAAAATCTTCGAGGCGCCTACGCAGTATTACAAGGCCGGCGTCGTCTTCCTCGCCTGGCTCAACGGCCACCAGAGCCATTTCACCATGCCCGCCGGCATGCAGTCGGCGCGTGGTGCCTTGCACTACGCCGACATCTTCCGCCTCGCCGACCAAGCCAATGTGCTCGACGAGCCCGACCTAGCCGTCGGACGCACGACGGCGCTGATGACGCAATACGGCTGCGCCTGAGCGGCTACATCAGCCCAAGCTGCTTGTAGAAGCCGAGCGCATCGTAATAGTCGCTCTGGCTGGCGATCTTGCCGTCCTTGACCGAGAACATCGAGGCCCCGGTGAACGAGAATTTCTTGCCGGTCGCCTTGGTGCCATCGGCCCAGTCGCCGCTGTTGGTGCCGGAGAATTCCCATTCGAACGACACGCGGTCGTCCTGCACCACGGGCGCACCCTTCATCGTCCAGACGGCATCGGGCACGGCCGTGAGGAAATTGTCGATGACGCCGGTCTTGGCAGCGTCCTTGCCTTCGACCGGCTTGCCGACCGACGCGTCGTAATAGGTGACATTGTCGGCAAAATGCTCGGCCGCCTTGGCTGAATCATGCGCGTTCCAGGCGGCGAGATAGGCCTCGACCACGACCTGTGGCGTGTCCTGCGCCAGCGCAACGGATGGGACCGCTGCGAGAAATGCTGCAACGGCTGCAGATGCGAGAAACTGACGGCGATGCATGTCTTTTCCTCCCGAGTTGAACGACCTTCCCTTCTCCCCTTGTGGGAGAAGGTGACCGAGCGAAGCGAGGTCGGATGAGGGGTGTTGGCAGGAGTGCGACATCCGAGGACGTCTTGTCGCTCCCCATCCTGAGCCTCTTCATTCCTTCCAACACCCCTCATCCGCCCCTTCGGGGCACCTTCTCCCACAAGGGGAGAAGGCAAGGGCGTCGGGCTCACCCATGCGCGATCATTACATGCCGCACGGCGGTGTAATCCTCCAGCGCATAGACCGACATGTCCTTGCCGTAGCCTGATTGCTTGAGGCCGCCATGCGGCATCTCGTTGGTCAGCATGAAGTGCGTGTTGATCCAGGTACAGCCATATTGCAGCCGCGCCGCCGTCGACATGCCGCGCGAGATGTCCTTGGTCCACACCGACGATGCCAGGCCGTAGTCGCTGTCGTTGGCCCAGTTCACCGCCTCGTCGACGTCGGAGAAGCGCGTCACCGACACGACAGGCCCAAACACCTCGCGACGCACGATCTCGTCTTCCTGGAGTGCGCCGGCAACGACAGTCGGCTGGTAGTAGAAACCGCCGCCCTCGCCCGGCTTGCCGCCGGTGGTGATCTCGATGTGCTTGAGCTCCGAGGCGCGCTCGACGAAGGAGGCGACGCGGTCGCGCTGGCGCCTTGAGATCAACGGCCCGATCTCGTTTTCGGTGTCGTCTGCCTGGCCGAAGCGAATTGTCGACACCGCCGACGACAGATCAGCGACGAGCTTGTCGTAGACGCGTCTGCCGGCATAGATGCGGCAGGCTGCGGTGCAATCCTGCCCGGCATTGTAGTAGCCGAAGGCGCGCAGGCCGGAGACCACCGCATCGATGTCGGCGTCGTCGAAGACGATGACCGGCGCCTTGCCGCCGAGTTCGAGATGGGTGCGCTTGACCGACTTGGCCGCCGCCTGCAGCACCTTCTTGCCGGTGGCAACGTCGCCGGTGATCGAGATCATGCTGACCGCAGCATGATTGATCAGCGTATTGCCGACGCTCTCGCCGCGGCCGAGCACGACATTGACCACGCCCTCGGGCAACACGTCGGCGAGGATCTTCGCCAGCTTCAGCGCCGTCAGCGGCGTCTGCTCGGAAGGCTTGAAGACGACCGTATTGCCGCCCGCGATCGCCGGTGCCAGCTTCCACGCCATCATCATCAGCGGATAGTTCCACGGCGCGATGGAGGCGACGATGCCGACCGGGTCGCGGCGGATCATCGATGTATGGCCGGGCAGGTATTCGCCCGCCACCAGACCGGGCATCGAGCGCACCGCACCGGCGAAGAAGCGGTAGCAGTCGACAATGGCCGGGATCTCGTCGTTGAGCACGGCGTTGATCGGCTTGCCGCAATTGAGCGCCTCGAGCCTGGCGAAGCCTTCCGCCTCCGCCTCGATGCGGTCGGCGATCTTGAGCAGGTAGCCCGAGCGCTGCGCCGGCGTGGTCTTCGACCAGGTCACGAACGCCGCCTGTGCCGCCGCAACCGCTGCCTCGATCTGCGCCGGCGAGGCCTCCGGCAGGCTGAGGATCGTCTCGCCTGTGCGCGGGTTGAGGATCGCTTCTTCCGTCTCGGTTCCGCGCTCGAACTTCGAGCCGATCAGCATTTGGGTGTCCATGTAAGCTCTCCCTGTGTGTCTCAAGAGAGCGAATAGGGAGTAGCGAATAGCAAGTAGAAACAGATCGATCGGCCCCTATTCGCTACTCGCTACTCCCTATTCGCTGTTTTCATTTCCCCGCCCCGGCGATCTGGTCGCCTTCGCGGGTCAGGTAGTAGGCGGCGAGGATGGGCAGCAGGGTCGCGAGAACCACGACCATGGCGACCACGTTTGTGACCGGGCGCTGGCGCGGCCGCACCAGTTCCTCCAGCATCCAGATCGGCAGCGTCTGCTGCTGCCCCGCGGTGAAGGTGGTGACGATGACCTCGTCGAACGACAGCGCAAAGGCGAGCATGCCACCAGCCAGAAGTGCCGTGCCGATATTGGGCAGGATCACGTGCCTGAAGGTCTGGAAGCCGTCGGCGCCGAGGTCCATCGACGCCTCGATCAGCGAGCCCGAGGTGCGGCGGAACCGCGCCACCGCGTTGTTGTAGACGACGACAACGCAGAAGGTCGCGTGTCCCAGCACGATCGTCCAGAACGAGAACGGGATTTCCGCCAGGCTGAAGGCCGAGCGCAAGGCGATGCCGGTGATGATGCCGGGCAGCGCGATGGGCAGGATGACCAGCAGCGAGATCGCCTCGCGGCCGAAAAAGCGCGTCTGGCTGACGGCGGCGGCGCACAGCGTGCCGAGCACGAGCGCGATCGCCGTGGAGATTGCCGCCACCTGCACCGACAGCCCGAGCGCCTGCCAGACATCGGGTCGCGCCCAGGTGGCCGCGAACCATTGCGTCGTCAGCCCGGGCGGCGGCCACTGGTAGCTCTTCTCCTCGGTGGTGAAGGCATAGACGAAGATCAGCAGGATCGGCAGGTGCAGAAAGGCAAGTCCTGTGGCAGCGGCTATCTTCAGGCCGCGCGGGGCCGATTGCGAACGGTCAGAGCGCATGAGCGTCTCCTGCTGCCGGGCTTGCGCCGCGCCTCACCTGCCTGCCGGCATCCTCTCCCCGTAACAACGGGGAGAGGATGCGCTGCTGCGACATCCAAGCCCCCCTCTCCCCGTCATTTCGGGGAGAGGGTAAGGTCGAGGGGCAGCGCCGACCTACTACATCACAGCGCATCGAAGGCCCCCATGCGTTTGGCGCCCCAGAGATAAAAGCCCATGATGACGATGGGCACCACGGTGAAGGCGGCGGCGAGCGGGATGTTGCCGGCGGTGCCCTGCTGGGCATAGACGGCCTGGCCGATGAACAGCCGCGACGTGCCGATGATCTGCGGGATGATGTAGTCGCCAAGCGTCAGCGAGAAGGTGAAGATCGAGCCGGCGACGATGCCGGGCAGCGCCAGCGGGAACAGCACGTTGCGGAACGTCTGTCCCGGCGACGCGCCAAGGTCGGACGACGCCTCGACCAGATTGCCGGGCACGCGTTCGAGCGCGGCCTGGATCGGCAGGATCATGAACGGCAACCAGACATAGACGAAGACGATGAAGGTGCCAGTGAACGACACCGACAGCGAGTTGCCGCCGACGACGGGGAGCGACAGCCAGCTGTCGAGCAGCCACGACAGATGCAGCTTGGCGAACAGCCAGGTCAGGATGCCTTCCTTGGCGAGGATCAGCTTCCAGGCATAGACCTTCACCAGGTAGCTCGACCACAAGGGCAGCATGACGCCGAGATAGAACAGCGCCTTCCATTTGCCGCGGGCATAGCGCGCCGCATAGTAGGCGATGGGAAACGCGACGACCGCCGAGGCCAGCGTAACCATCGCGGCCATCGTCACCGTGCGGATGATGATGTCGAGATTGGCCGGCTGCAACAGGTCGCCATAGGTCTTGAGCGTCAGCTCGCGGCTGATCAGCCCGGAGAATTCGTCGATCGAAAAGAAGCTCTGTGCCAAAAGCGCGATCAGCGAGCCGATATAGACGACGCCGAGCCAGAGCAGCGGCGGCGCCAGCATGACGAACAGCAGCAGGCCCGGCCGGCGCCACAACAGGTCCGACAGCGAGCCGGCGAAACCGCCGCGCCTCGGCAGGATAGCAGCAGTCACGTCGGACGTCCCGGTGACGGCCTGGACGCTCATGCCTGCTCCTCCATCAGGTGGAGCTGGTCGCGGTTGAAACTGAGCACGACGTGCTCGCCATCCTCGGGCACCGCCGTGCCCGAGGGCACCGTGGCGTGCAGCCTCAATCCCTCGACATCGAGCGCCAGCTTGGTGGCGGCGCCGAGATAATGGCGGGACAGCACGCGGGCGGCGACGCCGTCGCCGCTCTTGTCTCGGCCGACGCGGATCTGCTCCGGCCTGAGGCTGCCCCAGCGGCGCTGGCCGGCATGGCGCTGGACGAAATCGGGCGGCAACACGTTGGACGAACCGACGAAATCGGCGACGAAGCGCGAGGCCGGCCGCTGGTAGATCTCCTCCGGCGCACCGACCTGCATGATGCGGCCGTCGTTGAAGACGGCGACACGGTCGGCCATCGACAGCGCCTCGCCCTGGTCGTGGGTGACGAAGACGAAGGTGATTCCGAGCGCCTTCTGCAATTGCTTGAGCTCTTCCTGCATGCTCTCGCGCAGCTTGAGGTCGAGCGCGCCGAGCGGCTCGTCGAGCAGCAGCACCTTGGGCTTGTTGACCAGCGCACGGGCCAGCGCCACGCGCTGCCGCTGACCGCCCGACAGTTGGCCCGGCTTGCGCCCGCCATAACCCGGCAGTTGCACCAGCCTGAGCGCATCCTCGGCGGCGCGGTGGCGCTCGTCCTTGCCGACGCCCTTGACCATCAGGCCGTAGGCAACATTGTCGAGCACGTTGAGATGCGGAAACAGCGCGTAGTCCTGGAACACCGTGTTGACGTTGCGCCGGTAGGGCGGCACGCCTTCGGCACGTTCGCCGAAGATCGAGATGCTGCCCGAGGTCGGCTGTTCGAAGCCGGCGATCAGCCTGAGGCATGTGGTCTTGCCCGAACCCGACGGCCCCAGCATGGCGAAGAACTCGCCGGGCTTGATCTCGAGGTCGACGGCATCGACCGCGCGTACCGTGCCGAAGTGGCGGGAGGTCTTCTGAAAGGCGACTGCTGGGGTCATTGTGCTTTCGACCTTGGAAAATCGAGTAACTTGCCTGCAATTCAGGCAGGCTGGCACGGCCGCGGTCGCGGCCCACCTCCCCCTTGTGGGGAGGTCGCGCCGAAGGCGCGGGTGGGGTTGGTGGACGCGCGTCAGCACCCCCACCCCGACGCTGCGAGTCGACCCTCCCCACAAGGGGGAGGGTAAGAACCTCAGCGGCCGCCGATCACGCCGATATAGTCCGACACCCAGCGATAGTAGGGCACGCACTGGTCGTTCTGGCTGGCGCATTTCGACACCGGCGTCTTCCAGAACTTGATCTTGGCGAAGTCCTCGAAGCCGTTGGTCTTGCAACCTTTGTCGGTGAGTAGCGCGTTGCCCTTGCAGGCGGCGGGCACTGCCGGATTCGAACCGAACCAGGAGGCGAGATCGCCCTGCAGCTTGGGGTTCAGCGAGTGCTCGAGCCACATGTAGGCGCAGTTCGGGTTGGCCGCCTCGACATGCATCATCGTCGTGTCGGCCCAGCCCGTGGCACCCTCTTCCGGAATGGTCGAGGCGATCGGCTGCTTTTCCGACTTGAGCAGGTTGACCTGGAACGGCCACGAGCCGGAAGCGACGACGCCTTCATTCTTGAAGTCGTCGACCTGGATCATGGCATCGTGCCAGTAGCGGCCGGCCAGCGTGCGCTGAACGCGCAGCAGATCGAGCGCGGCCTTGTACTGGTCCTCGTTGAGCTCGTAGGGATCCTTGATGCCGAGGTCGGGCTTATGCGCCATCAGGTAGTTGGCGGCATCCGCGATGTGGATCGGGCCGTCATAGGCCTGGACGCGGCCCTTGTTGGGCTTGCCGTCGGGCAGGTCCATCGCCTCGAACACGACGCTCCAGCTCTTGGGCGCTTCCTTGAAGACATTGGTGTTGTACATCAACACGTTCGGGCCCCACTGGTAGGGCACGCCATAGTGCTGGCCGTCGACGGTGAACCACGGCGCATCCTTGAGGCGATCGTCGACGGTCGACCAGCTCTTGACCAGGTCGGTGTTGATCGGCTGGACGCGCTTGCCGGCAACGAGGCGGAGCGAGGCGTCGCCCGAGGCGGTGACGAGGTCGAAACCGCCCTCGTTCATCAGCGCCACCATTTCATCTGAGGTCGCGGCTGTCTTGACGTTGACCTTGCAGCCCGACGCCTTCTCGAAATCGCTGACCCAGTCGTAATTCTTGTCGGTCTCGCCGCGCTCGATGTAGCCCGGCCAGGCGATGATGTTGACCTGGCCCTCGCCAGCGCCGATTTCCTTGACCTGCGCAACAGCCTGGCCGGAAAAGCTGCAGGCCAAGGCGATTGCCGTGCAGGACTTCAGAAATGCCTTCATCTCGATCCTCCCATGTGCAGGAACCGCTCTCCCATCGGCGGTGTTGCCCTGGAACGAAAGGTGCGGCGAAAGCGCAGGTTTCGCAATTTCATTCGAAAGATGGGTGATATCGGTTTTTCCGATATCTAACGGGCACGTCAAAGCCTTTGGCGGACTGTCCGTTGCGCCTGGGCGATGCCGATGAAATCGCGCGCCGCCGCCGGCAGCGACGAGCCGCGCCGCCACACCATGCCGACCTGCACCACCGGCAGCGAGCCGGAGACGTCGCGGGATTCGATCCGGTCGCCTTCGAGCGACCACGGCCGGTAGACGAGGTCGGGCAGCAGTGCCACCCCTGCCCCGGTCGCCACCAGCGAACGCACCGCTTCGACCGAGCGCGTGCGGAAGGCCACATGCGGCTTGGCGCCGATGGCCGAAAGCAGCTTGCCGGTGTTCTCCTCGATTTCATCGACCGAGAGCATGATCAGCGGCTCGGACGCGATGTCGCCGACGCCGATGATCTCGGCAGACGCCAGCGGATGGCCGAGCGGCAGCCACAGGCGATAGGCGGAGACCTCCAGGATTTCCGACTGCAGCGCCATGCGGTCGCGCAAATTGGAGGTGACCATGACGGCGAGGTCGAGCTTGCCGCCGACAAGAAGGTGCTCGAGGTAGTCACCATTGTCCTCGATCGCCGAGATCTCGACCGCAGGATGGGCGCGGCGGTAGCGCGCCAGCAGGTCGGACAGGACATAGCCAGCCACCAGCGAGGTGACGCCGAGCTTGAGCTGCCCGGTGGCGGTTGCCTGCCCGCCGAAGAAGGTGCGCCGCGCGTCGGAGACGTCGGCCAGGATCTTGGTGGCGTGGCGCAGGAACTGGTGGCCCTTGTGGGTGATGTTGAGCCCGCGCGGATGGCGCTCGAACAGCTCGACGCCGAGATCGCCCTCCAGTTCCTTGATCGCCTCGGTGACCGACGACTGCGAGATCGACAGGTTCTGCGCCGCGCGCGAGATCGTGCCCTGCTCGGCGACGGCGACGAAGAACTGGAGCTGGCGAAGCGTGAAGGCCATGGCCGGAGTAGACAGGGCGGCAGGGTGTTTGGGAAGGGGTGGCGTTCCCTTGCGAGAGAAGACAGATCCATCGTCGTGACGTTGGGATTCTCTCTCGTTGACGGCAGGCAGATGTTCAACCTCCCGATCCGTCGCACCGGCAAAGGTCGGCCGCAAAAACACGCCCCAAAAACGCATACGAGGCGGGAAAGTCCCGCCTCGTAGCCAAGCCCAGTTCGATGGACCGTGATCCGGCCGCAGCCGCCCGGCGCCGCCTAGTGCAGCACCAGCACGTCGCCGGAGGAAAAACTGATTTCGGTCTTTTCGCCGACAGCCGGCGGCGGGGTCGAGGAATTGTTGAAGGTGTCGAGCGAGACGAAGTTCTGACCGACACCGACGCGGACGCGGATGACCGAGCCGAGGAAATGCACGTCGGCGATCTGGCCCGTGAGGTTGGCATCGTTGCCGGGCCGGCGGCCGAGCGAGATCGCCTCGGGACGCAGCGCAAGCGACAGCGTGTCGCCCGACTTGGAACCGTTGAGCTTGCCCTTGAGGCCGATCTCCTCGGCATTGATCTTGACCGTGCCGGTCGTCGCATCGCTGACCGTGCCTTCGAGCACGTTGAGCGTGCCGACGAAATTGGCGACGAACTTGGTCGAGGGGCGGTTGTAGATCTCGAACGGCGTGCCGGTCTGGTCAGCGCGGCCCTCGTTCATCACGACGATGCGGTCGGACATCGACAGCGCCTCTTCCTGGTCGTGGGTGACGAAGATGGTGGTGATGCCGAGCTTCTTCTGGATCGAGCGGATTTCCTCGCGCAGCGAGATGCGCACCTTGGCGTCGAGCGCCGACAGCGGCTCGTCGAGCAAAAGCAGCTTGGGCTTGGGCGCAAGCGCGCGGGCAAGTGCGATGCGCTGCTGCTGGCCGCCCGACAGCTGGTAGGGATAGCGGTCGCCGAAATCGGGCAGCTTGATGATATTGAGCATCTCGGCGATGCGCGCCTGGGCCTCGGCCTTGGGCATGCCGGCGACCTTGAGGCCGAAGCCGATGTTCTGCGCCACCGTCAGGTTGGGGAACAGCGCATAGGCCTGGAACACCATGCCGATGTTGCGCTGGTTGGGCTTGAGGCCGGTGACGTCCTTGCCGCCGATCATAACCTTGCCGGCGCTGGGTTCCTCGAAGCCGGCGACGATGCGCAGCATTGTGGTCTTGCCGCAGCCCGACGGCCCGAGGAACGAGACGAACTCGCCGGCGCCGACGTCAAGGTTGAAGTCCTTGACCACGGCGACGTTGCCGAACGACTTCTTGACGTTCTGGATGGAAAGGAAGGGATCGGCCATTGGCGTTTGCTCTTCTTGTTCAGTTCGGGCGATTTGCCGACTTCGGCGCGAAACGGGCGAGGATCTGGATCACCGACATGCAGCCCCAGGTGATGGCGAAGGCGATGACCGCAAGCGCCGCCGGCTCGTAGGCGCGGTTGGCGCCGATGTTCTGCAGGTAGGGACCGAAGGCCGGACGGTTGAGCAGGCTGGCCAGCGTGAATTCGCCGATGACGATGGCGAATGTCAGGAACGCGCCCGACAGCACGGCGATCAGCACGTTGGGCAGGATGACACGGGCGATGATCGTGGTCCAGCCAGCGCCGAGGATCTGCGCCGCCTCGGTCAGCGTGCGCACGTCGATGGTGCGCAGGCCGGTGTCAACGGCGCGGTACATGTAGGGCAGCGCCAGCGTGGCGTAGCCGATGACCAGAAGTGCATCGGTGCCGCGCGCCGAGCCGAGGAACGGCAGCGGCGAGTTCGAGCCGTACATCCTGATGTAGCCGAAGACGATGACGATCGCCGGGATGACCAGCGGCAAGAGCGTGATGAATTCGACCACCGGCCTGAGATGCGGCATGCGCAGCCGGATCCAGTAGGCGGTCGGCACCACGAGCAGGACGCCGAGCAGGATGGTGAACACCGCCACCGTCACCGAATAGGCGAAGGTTTCCTGGAAGCGGCTGTCGCCGAGCACCACGCGATAGGCGTCGAAGGAATATTCACCGCGCCGCATGCGCAGCGAGAACTCGAAGGTCGCGATCAGCGGGATGAAGAAGTAGGCGGTGCCAAGCCCGAAGACGAGCCAGGCCCAGAAGCGACCGGTCTTCATTTGAGCCACCTCTCCGAGCGGGTGCGGAACCAGATGTAGAAGATATTGGCGAGGCCGGTGACGACGATCATGCCGAAGGCCAGTGCGTAGCCGAGATGCGGATTGTGCAGCACGTCGCCGCGGATCTGCGCGTAGAGCTTGATCGGCACGATGTTGAGCGACGAGCCGGTGAAGGCATAGGCCGTGGCGATGGCGCCGAAGGAATTGGCGAACAGCAGGATCACCGTGCCGAGGAAGCTCGGCCACAGCACCGGGATGACGACCATGCGCCAATACTGCCAGGTGGTGGCGCCGAGCGTCGCGGCAGCCTCGCCCCACTCCCGCTTCAGCCCGTCGATCGCCGGCGTGATGATAACGATCATCAGCGGGATCTGGAAGAACAGGTAGACGATGATCAGGCCCCACGAGGTGAGCACGTTGAAGCCCATCGCGTAGATGTTGATGCCGAACACGTCGCGCAGGATGACGGTGACGAGGCCGAGGCGGCCGAGCGTCGCGAGGAACGCGAAGGCCAGCGGCACGCCGGCGAAATTGGAAGCGACGCCCGAGAACGTCATCGTTGACGAGCGCACCCAGGCAGGCAGGCCGCCGCGGACGATGGCAATCGCCATGGCGAGGCCGACAAGCGCCCCGATGGTGGCCGACCAGAAGCTGATCTTGATCGAGACCCAGTAGGAATCGCGGATCGACTGGTCGGCGAAGAGTTGGCGGATGTTGTCGAGTGTGTACTGGCCCTGGTCGTTCTGGAAGGCGCCGACGACGAGATAGAGCGTCGGCAGGATCAGGAACATCAGGGCGAAGATGAAGAACGGTGCCACGCCGAGCCAATGGGTCGGCAGTCGGAAACCGCTCTTCGCCTCCGGCGGCGCGGAGCGCGCGGCATCAGCCGTGGTGGATATGCTGGCTTGGGTCATCGGGCCGCCGTCTGGAGAGAAAATGCGGGCGGCCGCTAAGCCGCCCGCGATGGCAATTGCTCAATTACTGAACGTTGGCGCCGACCACGGCATCCCACTGCTTGGTGATCGCTTCCTTGGCCTTGGCCTGGTCGTCAAGCGTCGGGAACACGGCCTGTTCGTAGGCAGCAGCCGGCGGCAGCTTGTCGAGCATTTCCTGCGGGATCTTGCCGTTCTTGGCGAGATCGTTGAAGCGGATCGGGTGGCAGTAGCCCTTCAGCCAGCCGAGCTGACCTTCATCGGAGTAGAGGTACTCCATCCACAGCTTGGCAGCGTTCGGATGCGGCGCGTAGGCGCTGATCGCCTGGACGTAGACGCCGGCGACGACGCCGGACTTCGGCACCACGACCTCGACCGGCGGGTTGCCGTTGAGGGTATCGCGACCCGCAAGGGCGTTGTAGTCCCAGGTGATCAGGATCGGGGTCTGGCCCTGTGCAAGGGTGGCCGACTTGCCGATGACCGGCACGAAGTTGCCCTTGGCGTTCAGCTCCTTGAAGAAGGCGAGGCCCTTCTCGGCAGCCGAAGCGGCGTCGGTGCCGCCGGTGCCGAGACCGGCAGCGTAGACGCCCTGGATCGCCTGGTTGGACGCACGCGGATCACCGGCGAGGGCAACCGAGTTCTTGTACTCGTCCTTGAGCAGGTCGGCCCAGTCGGTCGGCGCATTCGGCACCAGGTCCTTGTTCACTTCGAAGGACAGCACGCCGTAATAATCGCCATACCAGAAGCCGTCGGCGTCCTTGGCGGTATCGGGGATCGAATCCCAGGTCGCGACCTTGTAGGGCTGGATCAGGCCGTCGGCCTTGGCCTGCGGGCCGTAGGAGAGGCCGACGTCGATGACGTCGGGCGCCTGCGGGCCCTTGTTGTCCTTGTTGGCCTTGATGGCCTCGATCTCGTCGCTCGAACCCGCGTCGGGGTTGAGTTCGTTGACGGTGATCTCGGGGTACTTCTTCTTGAAGCCCTCGATCACGGCGCCGTAGCCGCACCAGTCATGCGGCAGCGCGATGGTGGTCAGCTGGCCCTCCGCCTTCGCGGCAGCCTCGAGCGCGGCCATATCCTGGGCCGAGACGATAGCCGTCGTCACCATCAGCGACGCCGCGCTTAGGGAAAGCACCTTCCCTGCAAACTTGAACATGTTGTTCTCTCCGTTGAACTGACGCCATGAGACGCCTGCGATGCGGTAATGGCTGCATGTGACAGTCGCATGAAGGTTACGTGAAGCCCGCGCCCGCAGTGCAAAAAGTTAACTACTTTTAATCGGTTGTCGCAATCGTCGCCGTTGTTTACCGGCTAATTAAATTTCGCATCCCTCCCCAAGCCCCTCCCTCTATTTTGCCGACTATAGAAAGCAGGAATACCTTCCTGCACTAGTCTCAAACCGTCCCTTCGATGGCGTTTTCAAGCAAGCCGAGTGCTGCCTTCTTGGTGAGCTTGACCGGATTGCCGCCGGCGGTCGGGTCGACAACGGCCATGTCGGCGATCAGCGTCTTGCGCTTCTTGTCCATGTCGAGGCCCTTGATCAGGCCCGGCAGCGCATGCGGCACCTTGAGTTCCTTGCGCAGCTTGATCACCGCCTTGGCGAAACCGTCGAAGCCGCCCTTGATGCCGCAATAGGCCGACAGACGGGCAATCTTCTCCTCGATGGCGTCGCGGTTGAAGGCGAGCACGTAAGGCATGAAGACGGCGTTGGTCATGCCGTGGTGCGTGTCGTAGAGCGCACCGATCGGGTGCGACAGCGAGTGGATCGCGCCGAGGCCCTTCTGGAAGGCGGCGGCACCCATCGCGGCAGCGCTCATCATGTGGGCGCGGGCGGTCAGGTCCTTGCCGTTGGCAAACGCCTTGGGCAGGTTCTCGAACACCAGGCGGACGCCCTCAACGGCGATGCCATCGGCCATCGGGTGGTAGCCCGGCGCGCAATAGGCTTCGAGGCAGTGGGCAAGTGCGTCCATGCCGGTGCCGGCTGTGATGAAGGACGGCATGCCGACCGACAGCTCCGGATCGGCGATGACGATCGCCGGCAGCAGCTTGGGATGGAAGATGACCTTCTTGGTGTGGGTCTCTTCATTGGTGATGACACCGGCGCGGCCGACCTCGGAACCGGTGCCGGCAGTGGTGGGCACGGCGATGATCGGCGCAATGGCGTCGGAGTTGGCGCGGGTCCACCAGTCGCCGACATCCTCGAAATCCCAGACCGGCAGCGTCTGCCCGGCCTGGAAGGCGATCAGCTTGCCGAGATCGAGCGCCGAGCCGCCGCCAAAGGCGATGACGCCGTCATGCTTGCCCTTCTTGAACACGGCGATGCCGGCGGTGAGGTTCGATTCGACCGGGTTCGGCTTGACCTCGGAGAAGACGCCGTAAGGGATCTTGGCGTCGTCGAGGATCTTCAGTGTGCTGGCAACGACCGGCAGTTTGGCGAGGCCTGGGTCGGTGACGAACAGCGGCTTCTTGATGCCGGTGGCGGCAAGCACGTCGGGCAGCTCAGCGATGCGGCCGGCGCCGAAACGAACGGTGGTCGGGTAGTTCCACTTGGAAACGAGTTTGGACATTTTTGCTTTCCGAAAAAAGTTGGGAGCGTCCCCGCACACATCTGGCGGGGACGGATGGAAATGGTCAGATCTTCTCGCGCAGGTGATACGACTTCGGCCGGGTCAGGTTGTCGTAGCCGATCTGCGACAGGGCTGCGCCCTTGCCGGTGTCCTTGACGCCGGTCCAGACCAGCGCCGGGTCGAGATAGTCGCAGCGGTTCATGAACACCGTGCCGGTCTCGACGCGGTCGCCGATCGAGATGGCGTGCTCGGTGTCGGCGGTCCAGATCGAGGCGGTGAGGCCGTAGGGGCTGTCGTTCATCAGCGCGATCGCCTCCTCGTCGTTGCGCACCTTCATGATGCCGACGATGGGGCCGAAGCTTTCCTCGCGCATCACCGACATCTGGTGGTCGACATTGGTCAGCACTTCGGCCGGCAGATAGGGCGAGCCTTCCTTGTCCTGGGCGTCGCGGGTGTTCATGTGCGCCACAGCGCCCTTGCGCAGGGCTTCGGCCTTCTGCTCGCGGATGAAGTCGGCGAACCGCGCCTGGGCCATCGGCCCCATGGTGGTCGCCTGCTCCAGCGGATTGCCGAGCACGTAGCTCCTGGTCTCGGCGATGAAGCCCTCGACGAACTGGTCGTAGACCTTCTCGTGGACATAAACGCGCTCGATGCCGCAGCAGCACTGGCCCGAATTGAAGAACGCGCCCTCGACGAGATTGGCGACCGCATGGTCGAGCTTGGCGTCGGCCAGCACATAGGCCGGGTCCTTGCCGCCGAGCTCGAGGCCGAGCGTCATGAAGGTGCCCGCAGCCGCCTTCTCGATGGCTCGGCCGCCGGCGACCGAGCCGGTGAAGTTGACGTGGTCGATCTTGCCCGAGCCGAGCAGCTTCTCAGTCTGGGCGTGGTTCAGCACCAGGTTCTGGAACACGCCCTTGGGCAGGCCGGCCTTGTCGAAGGCCTGCTGGAAACGCTCGCCGACGAGCAGCGTCTGCGCGGCATGCTTGAGGATGACGGTGGAGCCGGCCATCAGCGCCGGCACGATGGTGTTGACGGCGGTGAGGTACGGATAGTTCCATGGCGCGATCACCATGACGACGCCGAGCGGATCCTTGCGGACGTAACGGCGGAAGCCATCCTTGGGGTTGGACGCAGGCACCGGCGCGAGCGCGCGCTCGGCGATCTCGACCATGTAGTTGGTGCGTTCCTTGACGCCGCCGAACTCGCCGCCGTAGCGCACCGGGCGGCCCATCTGCCAGGCGATCTCGGGCACGATGTCGTCGCTCATCGCCACGAGGTTTTCGAGCATGGCAAGCATGTATTTGCCGCGCTCGGCGATCGACGTCTGGGCCCAGGCAACCTGGGCTGCGCGGGCGCGCTCGACGGCGGCGCCAACCGCCTTGTCCTCGGCAAACGGGCGCTCGACATAGATCGAACCGTCGATGGGGGATTTGAGCTTGACCGTTTCGGTCATTTTTCTGGGTCCTTCCAATATTTCAAATCCCTCCGGCCATCGGCCAGAGGGTCCTGGCGGGTGGTGACGACTTTAGTATCGCTCGAAACCGCGATGCAATTCCCAGTCGGTGATGCGGCGATCGTATTCGAACTGCTCCCAGCGCGCGGTGTGGACGTAGTGCTCGACGACGTCCTCCCCGAGCGCCTCGATCAGCATCTTGGACGACGCCAGGGTCTCGGTGGCATCGCGCAGGGTCTTGGGAATTTCGGGCAGGCTGGCGGCCTGATAGGCGTCGCCGACGAAGGGCTTCTGCAGCTCGAGCTTTTCGTCGATGCCGGCGAGGCCGGCGGCGATCAGGGCGGCGAAGGCGAGATACGGGTTGAGATCGGCGCCGCCGATGCGGCACTCCATGCGGATGCCCTTGGTGCCCTCGCCGCACAGGCGGAAGCCGGCGGTGCGGTTGTCCTCGCTCCACATGATCTTGGTCGGCGCGAACGTGCCGGCCTGGAAGCGCTTGTAGGAATTGATGTAGGGCGCCAGGAACCAGGTGAACTCCTTGGCGTATTTGAGTTGTCCGGCGGCCCATTGCTGGCCAAGCTTCGACAGCGTCCATTCGCTGCCCTTGTCATAGAACAGCGGCGTCTTGCCGTCGGCGCTCCACAGCGAGTTGTGGATGTGGCTGGAGTTGCCGGCCAAGCCGTAATTGTACTTCGACATGAACGAGATCGACTTGCCTTCCGAGGCCGCGATCTCCTTGGCGCCGTTCTTCAGGATGACATGCCGGTCGGCCATCTCGAGCACTTCGGCGTAGCGGACGTTGATCTCTTCCTGGCCCGGGCCCCACTCGCCCTTGGAGTTCTCGATCGGAATGCCGGCGGCTTCCATCTCGTTGCGAAGCCGGCGCATGACGCCTTCTTCCTTGGTGGTAATGCCGATCAGGTAGTCGCCGATATAGGGCGAGGCGGTGTCGAGGTTCTGCCAGTGTTTTGCGCGGGCGGAATCGTAGGTTTCGGAGAACAGGTAGAATTCGAGCTCGGATGCGAAATAGGCGAGATAGCCGCGATCCTGCAGCCGCTTGACCTGCTTGCGCAGGATACCGCGCGGCGAATGCGGCAGGTCCTCATGGGTGTGATGGTCCTGCAGGTCGCAGAGCAGCAGCGCCGTCTTTTCCAGCCACGGCACGTTCCGGATCGTGTTCAGGTCCGGCTTCATGACGAAGTCGCCATAGCCTTTCGACCAGCTTGCCGCCTTGTAGCCGGGCACCGGCTCCATATCGATGTCGTTGGCAAGCAGATAGTTGCAGCCATGCGTCTCGTCATAGGCGGATTCGACAAAATACCTGGCCAGGAAGCGCTTGCCGACCAGACGGCCCTGCATGTCGACGGCGCAGGCGAGGACCGTGTCGATCTCGCCTGCGGCGACAGCCTTCTTCAACTGATCGAATGAGAGATTTCCAGCCATTTTTGTTCCGCTCCGGGCAATGCCGCTTCAGGTTTTGGACGATCGTTCTAGGGTTCAAACGAGACGTGGCCGGCGCTTGGCCGGCCACGGCCATGTCGGGGACTGTCAGTGTCCGGTTTCGCCCACGGCGCGCTCGGCAGCAGCGATCTCGGCGGCACGCTTGCCCACCTCGTCGCCGATCGGCGGGCCCTGGAAGCGGCCACGTTCGAACGCGAACCAGACGATGCCGGTGACGACCAGGAAGCCGACGGTGATGTAGAGCGCCCAGTCGTTCGGCGGCTGGATGCCGAGCACGAAGATCAGCACCATGGCGATGATCGACAGCACGGCGAACAGCTTGAAGACGCCTTCGCCAAGATCCCACGGACCCATCTTGTCCCACTTCGAAGTGCCCCAGGCCATCAGGCCAAGCGCGATCGGAATGGTGAAGGAGAAGAACAGGAAGATGACGGTGCAGGCGACGACGATGGTGTAGACCGGCGTGTCGCCGATGGAGACCAGCGACGAACCCCAGACGAACAGGACGGCCAGGATCGAGCCGGTCCAGATCGCCGCGACGGGAGTGCGGTAGGTCGGGCTGACCTTGGCCAGAGCCTTCGAGCCCGGCAGGCCGCCGTCACGCGAGAAGGCGAAGATCATGCGCGAGGTCGACGTCACCGTCGCCAGGCCGCACAGCCACTGCGCGACGAAGATGGCGAGGTACAGGATGTCCTTCACCACTGGATTGACCTGCTGTTCCATGCCCCAGAAGAACACGTTCCAGCCTTGCTTGGCGGCTTCGTCCATGTTCGGCAGCATCAGCACGAACGAGCACAGCATGATGTAGCCGAACAAGGCCGACCACAGCACCGAGCCGACCATGGCGCGCGGGACCGAATGTGCGGCCTTCAGCGTCTCCTCCGAGGTGTGCGCCGAGGCGTCGTAGCCGGTGATGGTGTAGATCGGCAGCAGCAGGCCGAGCATGAACACCCACATCGACGAGTTTGCAGGCCAGACATTGCCGCCCGCCTCGCCCGAATAGTTGGCGAAGGTGAAGAGGCGGCCGATCTCGTAGCTGTCGGCCGCAGCCAGGCAGACCAGTGCCAGAGCGATAGCCGTTGCGAAGATCAGGTAGCCGGAGAAGTCGGTGAGCTTGGCGGTCAAGCCGATGCCCATGTGGTTCACCAGCGCCTGCAGGCCGGTGATGATGGCCAGGAAGATGATGCGCGTGGTGGTGGTGTCCTCGAGCCCGAGATAGGTCGTGCCGAAGGCGCCCATGAAGAAGTAGTAGGTGCCGACATTGATGGCGCCGAGCACGGTGACGAGGCCGAGCAGGTTGAACCATGCGGTCAGCCAGCCGGTGAAGCGGTTGCCGAGGATCGAACCCCAGTGATAGAGGCCGCCGGCCGTCGGATAGGCCGAGCTGATCTGCGCCATGGCCACTGCGAACACCAGCGACACGAAGCAGCCGATCAGCCAGCCGATGCCGATCGCCGCGCCGCCGGCGCCGGACGTCGCCTGCGCCAGCGAATTGATGCCGCCGGACAGGATGCAGATGATGGAGAAGGAAACGGCGAAATTGGAGAACTGGCTCATTCGCCGTTCGAGTTCCTGGGCGTAGCCCATGCTGTGCAGGACTTTGACGTCCTCGCTCTTGTCGTGATCGGAATAACCAGGCGATGTCATGTGAATGTCCCCTTGTTGTTATGCCTTTGTCTGTGCTGCGCGACCGTTGCCCAGCCCGAACGCGGCCGCTTCGCCCGCTTCGGGTTTGAGTTCGGCAAAGATGCCCGTGAGCAGATCCGCCCATCTCCGCTGCCCGGCCGGAGCCGAAATTTCGTCGTTGCGGATTTCGATCATCGCGCACGGCAGGCCGCGCGACCTGCCGTGGTGTTCCAGGGTGAAGTAGACGCGGTCGGCTGGCGAGTAAGGCTCGTTGACGCCGACGGTGACGCCATCGAGTTGCTGCAACGCTGTCACCAGCGGCGCGGCGAGACGGCTGTCCTCGTCATGGATGATGCCAATGTGCCAGGGGCGCGAAACGCCCTTGTAGACCGGAGTGAAGGAATGGACAGACACCAGTCTCGTCTCCCGCCCTTCGCGGCGCCGCTCCGAAACGATGTCGTCGATCGCATCGTGGAACGGCTGCCATGATAACGCGATTCGCGCCTGCCGCTGAGTGGCCGAAAGCCCGGCATTGCCGGGGATGATGGTGGTCTCGCTGATCTCGGGAATCAGGTCGGGCGCGCCGAGCGGGCGGTTGCAGTCGATGGCGAGGCGCGAGACGCAGGACTCGACCAGCGTCGCGTCGAGGCCCTCGGCCACGCGCTGCGACACCGGCAGCGCGCCCGGGTCCCAGGCGATGTGGCGCAGCATTTCCGCTGCGTCGAGCCCGAGCGTGCCGACGCTCGCGGGAAGATGGTTGGAGGCGTGGTCGCAGAGAATGACGTAAGGACTGCGCCCGTCCCGGTTTGTCACCCGGACGGCATTCGACATGGCGCGCGCGGCGGCCTTGGCAGTTCCCATTCGTTCATCCCCGGGACGTATCGTATGTTACGTATTTTTGTTCATTGCGCCCGTATGGATGATTTCATACACATCATGAGAGTTTGTCAAATGCCATTTTAAGGCATGCACCGGCCCAAGCGCTGTGCCAGAACAGAGCTGACCGGTGCAGGACCGAGACGGGGAGACGAATGGTTTCGAGCATTGCCGAACTGATCACCGAAAAGATCGACACCATGCCTGCCGGCGAGCGCCGCGCGGCGCAGACCCTGATCGCCTCCTACCCGCTGATCGGGCTCAAGACGGTGGCGGAGTTTTCCCAGCAGGCCGGTGTCTCGTCGCCGACGATCCTGCGCTTCGTCGCCCGGCTCGGCTTCCAGAACTATCCTGAGTTCCAGTCCGCCCTGCAGGACGAACTGGCTGCGCAGTTGCAGTCCCCGGCCTCGCGCACGACAGCGGCGCAGTCGCCCCTGCCCGCCTCGACCGCGCCGATCCTCGAAGCCGTGCTCGAAAACATCCGCGAGACCTTTCGGCATATTTCGGATCGGCAACTGACCGACATCGTCGCCCAGCTCGCCAATCCGAAGGCGCATGTCTACCTGGTCGGCGGCCGCTTCACCGATCCCCTGGCACGCTACATGGCCGCCCATCTCAACCTGATCCGGCCGAACGTCAGCCACCTCGTCGGCCAGGAAATCCTGTGGCGCGACCGCCTGATCGACATGGGCAAGCGCGACACGCTGCTGATCTTCGACATCCGCCGCTACCAGGACAGCCTGATCCGGCTGGCCGAGAAGGCGCACGACAGGGGCACGACGATCATCCTGTTCACCGACCAGTGGCTGTCGCCGATCGCGCGTTTTGCCCGCCATGTCGTTGCTGGCCGCACCGCCGTGCCTTCGGCGTGGGACTCGTCCGCGGCCCTGTTCGTCGCCGCCGAGACGCTGATCGGCGCACTGACGCGAAAGCTCGAAACCGAGGGCGCCAAGCGCATCCGCGCGATCGAGGATCTGCGCTGAGGCCGAGCGCCATTCTTGCAAAGATTACGCAGATTTAATGTGCGACAGGTGGAGAATTGCCATAAGTCTCCGCTATCGAACTAGGCTATACTACGCGGCTGAGCAGGCCTGACGCCGAAGAGCGATTTGTGTGCGCCGCGCGGCGAAGGCTGCGCCATCGCAACGAACGAAACGCCACGTGTTCCCGAAGCGGAACGAAACGCAGCAGACCGGAGTACGCATGGCCGCCTGGAAGCAGATTGTCTTGGCAACCGTCATTGTGCTCGCAGCCGCCGCCGGCTGGGTGCTGTTCGTGCCGGGTTCGCGCGACGTGCTGGCGAGCTGGGGCATCGACTGGGCCCGGGCCGCGACGGAAAACACTGCACAGCCAAACGGCGGCAACGGTGCTGGCCGCCAGGGCGGCGGCGGCCGCGGCGGACAGGCACAGACGCCCGTCGTCACCCAGCCGGTCACCACGGGCACCATCAACGACAGGCTGTCTGCGATCGGCACCGGCCGCGCGCTGAACTCGGTGGTGATCAACCCCTACGCCTCCGGACGCCTGACCGAGATCGCCGTCGCAGCCGGCGAAAAGGTCGAGGCCGGCGCGGTGGTGGCCAGGCTCGATGCCGATTCCGAAGAGATCGCGCTCGAGCGCGCCCGCATCGCGCAAGGCGACGCCGAGGCCTCGCTGGAACGCATCAAGGCCCTGCGCGCCACCAACACCGCGACCACAGTCCAGCTCAAGGAAGCGGAACTCGCCGTCGAGAACGCCCGCCTCGCCGTGCGCGACGCGGCCCTTGCGCTCGACCGCCGCACCATCAGTGCTCCCATCGCCGGCATCGTCGGCATCCTGCCGGTCGAGGCCGGCAACTACGTCACCAGCCAGACGACGATCGCCACCATCGACGACCGCTCGCGCATCATCGTCGACTTCTGGGTGCCCGAGCGCTTCACCGGGTTGATCGCGGTCGGCGCGCCGCTGACCGCCAATTCGGTCGCGCGCCCCGGCCAGATATTCAACGGCGTCGTCAGCGCCATCGACAACAGGCTCGAAGAGCAGAGCCGGACGCTGCGCATCCAGGCCCGCCTCGACAATGACGGCGACCAGTTGCGGGCCGGCATGTCGTTCCAGGTGGTGATGCAGTTTCCCGGCGACACCTTCCCCTCCGTCGATCCTCTGGCGATCCAGTGGGGCGGCGACGGCGCCTTCGTCTGGGCGCTGGCCAGCGGCAAGGCCAAGCGCGTGCCCGTGCGCATCATCCAGCGCAACACCGACAGCGTGCTGGTCGAGGCAGCACTGGTGCCGGGCGACCAGGTCGTCACCGAAGGCATCCATACCGTCCGCGAGGGCGCCGAACTTCTCATCGCCGGCAGCGAAGCTGCCACGCGCAGCGGCTCCTGAGCGGAGCGCGGCACATGAGCACCGTCCATAACGAGAACGCCGAGAAAGGCATCACCGCACTCTTCGTGCGCCGGCCGGTGCTGGCCTTCGTCATCAATACGCTGATCGTGGTGGCCGGCCTCGCCGCCCTCTACGGCGTCGAGGTGCGCGAACTGCCCGACGTCGACCGCCCGGTCATCACCGTGTCGACCACCTATTCCGATGCCGCCGCCGAAATCGTCGACCGCGAGGTGACGGCGGTGGTCGAGGGCGCGGTGGCGCGCGTCACCGGCGTCAAATCGATCTCGTCGAGCTCGTCCTACGGCAACAGCCGCGTCACCGTCGAGTTCAACGACGGCGTCGACCTCAACGTCGCGGCATCAGACATGCGCGATGCCGTCGGCCGGGTGACCAACACGCTGCCTGACGACGCCGATGCGCCGCGCATCGTCAAGGCCGACGCCAATGCCGACGCGGTGATGCGCCTGGCCGTGACCTCCGACACCATGCCCGTGGAGGACATGACCATCCTGGTCGAGGACCAGATCGTCGACGCGCTCGCCGCCGTCGACGGCGTTGCCGACGTGCAGACCTATGGCGACCGCGCCAAGGTGTTCCGTGTCGACATCGACCAGGCCCGGGTCGCCAGCCTCGGTCTGACGCTGGCCGACATCTCCAACGCGCTGGCGAGCGTCTCCTTCGACGCGCCGGCGGGGTCGCTGACCGTCGGCAACCAGGACATCATCGTGCGCGCCAGCGCGGCGGTGACGACGCCTGAAGCCTTCGAGAGCATCATCATCAACGGCAAGACCCGGCTCGGCGACGTGGCGACGGTGACGCTGGGCGGCGATCCCGGCTCGACCTCGCTGCGCTCCGACGGCAAGACCGGCATCGGCATCGGCATCGTGCGCCAGGCCCAGTCCAGCACGCTCGACATCTCGACAGGCGTGCGCGCGGCAGCGGAAAAGATCCAGCAGACCCTGCCCGAGGGCATGACCATCCGCGTCACCTCGGACGACGCCACCTTCGTCAAGGGCGCCATCGAAGAGGTCGAGATCGCCCTGGTCCTGGCAGTGACCATCGTGCTGCTGGTCATCTACGTGTTCCTGCAGGACTGGCGCGCGACGCTGATCCCCGGTTTCGCCATGCCTGTGGCGATGATCGGCACCATCGCCGGCATCTATCTCGCCGGCTTCTCGGTCAACATCCTGACGCTGCTGGCGCTGGTGTTGGCGACCGGCCTCGTCGTCGACGACGCCATCGTGGTGCTCGAAAACATCGTCCGCCGCCGCAACGAAGGCATGGGCCCGCGCGCCGCAGCCGTGCTCGGCACGCAGGAAGTGTTCTTCGCCGTCGTCGCCACCACCGCCACCCTCGCCGCCGTGTTCATCCCGATCTCGTTCCTGCCCGGCCAGACCGGCGGCCTGTTCCGCGAATTCGGCTTCGTGCTGGCGATCGCCGTGCTGCTGTCGTCGGTGGTGGCGCTGTCGCTGTGTCCGATGCTGGCCTCGCGCATGCTGACCGAGAAGAGCATCGAGCACAGCCATGGCGGCGCGCTCGGCAAGCTCGGCAGCAAGCTCGCCGCCATCTACGCGCGCTGCCTGCGCGCCTGCCTCAACGCACCATGGATCGTCATCGTCGTTTCCGTGCTGTTTGCCGGCGCCGCCTACATCGCCTTCGGCAGCGTGCGCCAGGAACTGACGCCGACCGAAGACCGTTCGATGGTGATGCTGCGCATCTCCGCCCCGCAAGGCGTCAGCCTCGACTACACCGCTTCGCAGTTGCGCCGCATCGAAGGACTGATCGAGCCGCTGCGCAAGTCGGGCGAGATCGAGAGCACCTTCGTCAGCGCCGGCATGGGCAACAACAACAACAGCGGCTTCATGGTGCTGTCGCTGGCACCCTGGAGCGAACGCAGCCGCACCCAGCAGCAGATCGCCGCCGACATCCTGTCGCGGACGCGCGACGTGCCGGGCGTGCGCACCACCGTCGGCCAGCCCAACAGCCTGGGCATCCGCGGCGCCGGTAACGGCCTGCAATTCGCCCTCGTCGGCAACAGCTATGCCGATCTCGGCGTCGCCGCCGCCAAGGTGCTGGCCGAGATGGAAAAGGACCCGCGCTTCCGCCAGCCGCGCCTCTCCACCGACGCCAACCAGCCGCAGCTCTTCGTCACCGTCGACCGCGACCGCGCCTCCGACCTCGGCATCGACATCAACGGGCTATCGCCGGCGCTGCAGGCGATGCTCGACGGCCGCAAGATCGCCAGCGTCTTCATCGAAGACCGCAGCTACGACGTGAAGCTGGTCTCGACGACCAACCCGATCAACGATTCGACCGACCTCGAAAACATCTTCATCCGGGCCAATGACGGACGCTTCGTGCCGGTCTCGACCATTGCCTCGCTGACCGAGCGCGCTGTCGCGCCGTCGCTGTCGCGCGAACAGCAGCAGCGCTCGATCGCCATCACGGCGAGCCTGGCCGACGATTTCGCGCTCGGAGACGCGCTGAACCGGGTCGAGGAAATCGCCGCACCCGTGCTCCCCGCCGGCAGCCGCCTGCTGCCGCTCGCCGAGGCCGCCACGCTGAACGAGACCAGCGGCAGCATGCTGACGATCTTCGGCTTCGCCATCGTCATCATCCTCCTGGTGCTGGCGGCGCAGTTCGAGAGCTTCGTCTCGGCGGTCATCATCATGGCGACCGTGCCGCTGGGCCTCGCCTGCGCCGTCTTCGCGCTGATCCTGACCGGCACCTCGCTCAACGCCTACAGCCAGATCGGGCTGGTGCTGCTTGTCGGCGTCATGGCCAAGAACGGCATCCTCGTCGTCGAGTTCGCCAACCAGTTGCGCGACCGCGGCATGGGCGTGCGCCAGGCCATTGAAGACGCGGCGAGCATCCGCCTGCGGCCGGTGCTGATGACGATGATCTGTACCGTGCTCGGCGGCCTGCCGCTGGTGCTGGCGCAAGGCGCAGGCGCCGAGGCGCGCATCGCGCTCGGCTGGGTGATCGTCGGCGGCCTCGGCCTGGCGACCGTTTCGACGCTGTTCCTGACCCCTGTGGCCTACCTGCTGCTCGGCCGCTTCATCACGCCCAAGGTCGCCGAGGAAAGCCGCCTCAAGCGCGAGCTCGAGGAAGCCGCCTACACCGGCGTGGAACCTGCGGAATAGTTGTCGGTTATTTGGTTGGCCAATCTGCGACGGATTTGCCGCTGCAAGCGATGACAGGGCCTGTCTGATTCTGTATCAGTCTGTCGCTGGTGCGCGGTGCATGACTTTTTCTTATGCAGGACGGGATGCGATGAGCCTGAAACCAATCAATCTCGAGCAACTTCAGGCCACCGTCGGCAAGGAGATCGGCGTATCGCCCTGGCGCACCGTCACCCAGGAGATGATCGACAAGTTCGCCGACGCCACCGACGACCATCAGTTCATCCATTGCGACCCCGAGCGGGCGGCCAGGGAAACGCCGTTCGGCGGCACCATCGCGCATGGCTTCCTGACGCTGTCGCTGCTGTCGGCGATGACGTTCGAGACAGTCCCGCCTGTCGAGGGCGGCGACATGGGCATCAACCAGGGCTTCGAATCGCTGAAGTTCGCGGCCCCCGTGAAGACCGGATCCCGCATCCGCACCCGCTTCGTGCTCGCCGACCTCAAGATCCGCCCGTCGGGCTGGATCCAGGCGACGCACGACGTGACCATGGAGATCGAGGACCAGAAGAAGCCCGCGCTGACCGCGCGCTGGCTGACACTGACATTCGTCGAGCCGAAGCGCGAGACCGCCTGACACCGTCCTCATTCGCCCCGGCCCTCTCCTCCTGGGATTAGTCCTGATGAGCTATGGCCGGTTACCTTGCTGCCCTTGGGAGCGGCGTATAGAGTCGCTGGCTTCGAGTACGTGAAGTCAGCAGGGCGTATCCTTGTCCACTATTGCCGCAAACCGACGTGAGCTCCAGAAGGCCGAACTCAGGGCCGAACTGGTGGCAGCCGCTCACGCGCTGGTGCGGGAAGAAGGTTATGAAGGCCTGACGATCCGCAAGCTCGCCACCAGGGTCGGCTATGCGCCGATGTCGGTCTATTCCTACTTCGCCGACAAGCAAGAGATCCTGATGGCGCTCGCCGAGAATGCCTTCATCGACCTTGCGCGACGGATGCGGCAGAACCGGCCTCGCGATCCACTCGAAGCGGTCCGCGCGGCGCTTGTCGAGTATGCCGAGTTCGGCCTTGGCAATCCGAATGAATACCGGACCGTATTCATGACCGAGAAGCAGAAGCCGCCGGTCGAAGAAACCTTTGCCGAGATGGAACGCGGAAACCCGGCCTTCCAGGTGATCACGGAACGGGTCGAAGCCTGCATCACGGCGGGCAAGCTGAAGGGCGACGCGCGCGCCATAGCCACCTCCCTGTGGACGGTGGCCCATGGCGCGATCTCGCTGCTGATCACGTTTCCCTTTTATCCGTTCGGCGACCCGAAGGCCTATGTATTGCGGATCGGCGACCTCGCCCTTGCCGGACTGGCAGCGACCGAGGTGACCCCGCTCACCGACGAACCCGGCAATTGCTAGCGCCTGCCGGGGCAGCATTCAGTGCTTTCAGTGCCTCGACAACAAAATCTCCGTACACGTACGGAATACCCCTTGCGATGCGTGAGGTGCGGTCGTATCTGTAAGGCATACCGTACATGTACGGATAAAATTTTACGGAGATGGACAATGCAACGGACTGTACTGGCGCTCGCGGCGTTGCTCGCGACGAGCGGCCTTGCAATGGCAAAAGACACGCACACGACCAAACCGCACGCCCCCGCCGCATGCACGGAGATGGCGGGCAAGCTGGACTGCGGCGCAACCGGTGGGATCAAGGACGATCGGGGACCGCTGACCACGAACAGCATCCGAACCAGCGACAAGCCCAGGGTCGGCATCGACATCAATCCCTGGATCGTGCCCAGCTTCAACTGATTGATTGAGCGATATCAATGAAAAAGCCGCCCGAAAGGGGCGGCTTTTTCATTGATAATCGGGACGGTCACTTTTCGCCGGCAGGCTTAGGCGCCCCGGAAATCGTCGTCGAAGTCACCGAAACAGGGTCGCTCGCCGGGAAGCTGTCTTCCAGACCTTCGTCGAGTTCTTCCTGCAGGATATCCTGGTCCTTGGGCCTGGCGTCGCTGCGCCGGGCGCGTCTTTCGCGCTTCGGCCGCATCTGCCCGGGGCTTTGATTGGGCATGGATGGCATCGCATTGTCCTCTCGTCGATGTCGAGAACAAACGCCTGCCCTGCCCCGTGGGTTCCGGGGCATGGCACCTTCCACCACCTCATCCGGGCCCGGACTAGTCGCGCGCGGCCTCCGACAGGAAGCCATAGACGTAGTCGGAGAACGAGCGCCAGCACTCGACGCGGAAGGCGTCCTCGCCGGTCCTGAGCAGCACCATCTCGACCTTGCCGAGCACGGTGCGCGAGGCGGCCCCGACCGGGAAAGCCTGAAGCGACAGGTCCTGCGGGCAGCCGGCATTGACGGTTGCCGCGGCATTCGGGCCGGTCACCGCGATGGCGACGTTGCGATGCGACACGTCGACCGCCGAGTGCAGGCCCTTGACCGACGCGCAGTCACCAACGGGATCGCCGCCAGCCTCGTCGATGACCAGCCATTCGTCCGGGCCGAGCCAGAGTATCGTGCGGCCGCTCTTCGCCGCGGAGGTCTTGGCCCTGTCCGGCAGGCTCACGCCCAGCGCCTTGGAGAGCGCGGCGACGGCAGCCGGGCGGGCGCGCAACGACATGCGGCTGGCCGGCCCCAGCACCTTGAGCGACACGCCGTGGCCGCCGACGCTGTGGCCGGCAAGGGCGGGGTTGCGGATGGCGGTTGCGACCTTAGCCATTGAGGCGGTCTCCCTTCTCGTCGAAGAACACGGTGCCGGTAACTTCCACCTCGATGACGCCGTCGGGCATCGGCACGTAGAGCGTTTCGCCGATGCGGTCGCGGCCGCCGGCAACCAGGCCCATGGCGATCGAGCGGTCGCAATTCTCGGACCAGTAGCTCGACGTGACGTGGCCGATCATCTTCATCGGGATCGCCTGCTTGGGGTTCTCGACGATCTGGGCGCCCTCTTCGAGCACGGTGCGCGGATCCCTGGTCTTGAGCCCGACGAGCTGGCGGCGGCCCTTGGCGACAAGGTCCGGGCGCATCAGTCCGCGAATGCCGACGAAGTCGGTCTTCTTCTTGCCGACGGCCCAGTCGAGACCGGCGTCGTTGGGCGTGACGGTGCCGTCGGTGTCCTGGCCGACGATGATGTAGCCCTTCTCGGCGCGCAGCACGTGCATTGCCTCGGTGCCATAGGCACAGGCGCCGTGCTTCTGGCCCTCGGCCCACAGGGCCTCCCAGACGGCACGGCCGTAGTCGGCCGGGACGTTGACCTCGAAGCCGCGGTCGCCGGTGAACGACATGCGGAACAGCCGGGTCGGCACGCCGCAGACCTTGCCCTCGCGCACCGACATGTGCGGCATCGCCTCGTCCGACATGTCGATGCCCTCGACCAGCGGCTCGATGATCTTCCGCGAATTGGGACCTTGCACGGCAATCACCGCCCACTGCTCCGAAACGGACGTCAGCCAGACGTCGAGGTCGGGGAACTCGGTCTGGAGGTAGTCCTCCATGTGGTTCATGACGCGCGCGGCACCGCCCGTGGTCGTGGTGACATGGAAGCGGTCCTGCGCCAGGCGCCCGACCACGCCGTCGTCATAGATGAAGCCGTCCTCGCGCAGCATGATGCCATAGCGGCAGCGGCCGACCTCGAGCTTCTCCCACGGGTTGGTGTAGAGCAACTCCATGAACTTCGCCGCATCCGGGCCGACGACCTCGATCTTGCCGAGGGTCGAGGCGTCGAACAGGCCGGCCGACTTGCGAACGGTCACGCATTCGCGGTTGACCGCGGCATGCATGTCTTCGCCGGCGCGCGGGAAATACCAGGCGCGCTTCCACTGGCCGACATCCTCGAACACGGCGCCATGCGCTTCCGCCCAGGCATGGGTCGCTGTCTTGCGCGTCGGGTCGAACAGGCCGTGGCGGGCGTGGTTGACGATGGCGCCGAAGGTCACCGGCGTGTAGGGCGCGCGGAAGGTGGTCAGGCCGACCTGCGGAATGTCCTTGTCCAGCGCCTCGGCGGCGATGGCCAGGCCATGCATGTTGGAGGTCTTGCCCTGGTCGGTGGCCATGCCGTTGGTGGTGAAGCGCTTGACGTGCTCGATCGAGCGCATGCCCTCCTTCACCGCCTGGCGGATGTCCTTGGCGGTGACGTCGTTCTGGAAGTCGACGAAGGCTTTGACCGTGGTGCCGGCGCCGGCGCCCGGGCCCGAACCCAGCATGCCGCCGTGCCAGCCTTCCGAGGCGTCGATCTTGAGCGTGACGGCGCTCGCCGACTTGGCCCCGGAGGCGCGCGCCGCGGCAGCGCCAGCCTCGAGCGCCTGTCCGACGGTGTCTTCCAGCGAGTCGGAGCCGTTGCAGGCGCCGACCGAGACGCAATCCTGGGCGTAGGTGCCGGGCAGGAAGCGCTTGGTGGCGTCGTCGAAGGCGACCTTGCCGCGCGACTGCGAGAACATGTGCACCGACGGCGTCCAGCCTGCCGACATCAGGAGCGCGTCGACGGCGATGGTGCGCTCGGCACCGCCGCCCTTGGCCTGCACGGTCATCGACTTGATGCGCTGGCTGCCATTGGCGCTGGTGACGGCGCGGCCATGGTTGACCTCGATGCCCAGTGCGCGCGCCTCGTCGACCAGCGGTCCGGTGGGGTTGTCGCGCAGGTCGACGATCGCCGCAACGCCGACGCCGGCCTTCTTGAGGTCGATCGCCGCGCCATAGGCGCTGTCATTGGCGGTGTAGACGCCGACATTCTTGCCGACGACGACGCCGTAGTGGTTGAGGAAGGTGCGTGCGGCCGAGGCCAGCATGACGCCCGGGCGGTCGTTGTTGGCAAACACCATGTGGCGCTCGATGGCACCGGTGGCGATGACCACGCGCCGGGCGCGGACTTGCCACAGCCGCTCGCGTGGCTCGTCGCGGCCGGGGCGCGCGACATGGTCGGTGACTCGTTCGACGAGGCCGACGAAATTCTGCGCGTAGTAGCCGAAGGCCGTCGTGCGCGGCAGCACGGTGACATTGTCCATCGCGGCGAGTCTTGCGGCAGCGCCTTGCGCCCAGCTCCAGCCGTCCTGGCCGTCGATGACCGCGCCCTTCTCGAAGCGCAGCGCGCCTCCGAATTCGGCCTGCTCGTCGCAGATGATGACCCGCACGCCGGTCTCGGCCGCCGCAAGCGCCGCCGCGAGGCCCGCGGCACCGCCGCCGAGCACCAGCACTTCGCAATGCGCGTAGCGCGCCGAATAGTGGTCGGGGTCGGGCTGGTCGGGCGCGACGCCAAGGCCGGCAGCCGAGCGGATGTTGGGCTCGTAGAAGTTCTTCCACGCCGCCTTCGGCCACATGAACGTCTTGTAGTAGAAGCCTGCCGAGAAGAACGGCGAGGCGATGTCGTTGACGGCACCGACGTCGAAGGAGAGCGACGGCCAGCGGTTCTGCGAGGCGACGTTGAGCCCGTCATAGAGCTCCTGCACCGTGGCGCGGACGTTGGGCGTCTTGCGCGCGGCATCGCGGGTGACGGTCACCAGCGCATTGGGTTCCTCGGCGCCGGCCGAAAGAATGCCGCGCGGACGATGATACTTGAACGAGCGGCCGACGAGATGCACGCCATTGGCAAGCAGCGCCGAGGCGACGGTGTCGCCGGCGAGACCGGTCATCGCCTTGCCGTCGAAGGTGAAGCGCGCGGTCTTGGCAGGCGTCAGGCGGCCCTGGCCGGAAATGCGGTAGGAACCGGCCATCATGCCTCTCCCTTGGTCGAGCGCTTGCTCTTGGGTTTTTCGTTGAGCTGGTCCGGCGGCCGGTTCGCCCATGCCGCAGGCCCGCCTTCGCTCGACAGGGTCGAGACGTCGGGCTTCGGCTCGCCGGCCTTGTAGGTGAGCAGGAACCGGTCGGTGATGGTGTCACGGGCCGCGTTGAAGAAGCGCGCGCAGCCATGGATGTGGCGCCAACGCTCGAAGATCACGCCCTTGGGGTTCGATCGGATGAAGAAGAACTTCTCGAAATCCTCGTCGCTTTCGGCGGCGATGTTGGTGGAGCGCGCAATATGCGCCTCGCCGGCGTTGCGGAACTCGAGCTCGGGGCGCTCTTCCTCGCAATAGGGGCAGTGAATGAGAAGCATCTGGATGATCCCTAGAGTTCGCCGGGGCCGATGTTGGAGCCTTGGGGTTGGTCGCAGAGCCGTCGCCCCAATGCCTCGAACGGGGCGACGCGCTTGATCAGCGCCTCCACCGTGTCCGCCGGCAAGAACAGGTCGCGGCTCGATATGTTGAGGAAGGTCAGTTCGAACGGGTTGGCCGAAACGATGACATGACGTCCGGGCGCCGGCTCGTGCTCGTCGTCGGGGGCTTCGGGCTGCTCGATGAACGAAACGACCCTGCGGCCGCCGCTCCACACGCAGGCGAGAATGCCCGAGGCGACCGAGAACGGCCATTCGTCCTCGTTGCCGGTGCGGCTGATCGCCTGAAGCCGCACCTCGCTGGCGTCGGGCATGTGGAACATGCCCTTTTCCTCGGCGAGGACGAAGGGGGCAGCGACAGCGGCCAGTGTGGTCGCGAGCATGGTCATCGGCGCACCATGGCACAGGCGACCGCGGCACGGGCGGCGTGCAGGTCGCTGGGATGGCAATGCGTCGGAACCATAGGGGTCAGATCCGGTTCTTGATCACGGCGGTCGTCGGGTCGCCGGTGTTGGGCACGCCGGCGGGCTCGATCAGCAACAGGTGGGTTTCTTCCTCGGCAAGCGGGCAATGCTCGATGCCCTTCGGCACGACATAGAGTTCGCCCGGTCCGAGAACGACATCGCCGTCCCGCATCTGGATCCGCAGCCTGCCGCTCAGCACCATGAAGAAGTCGTCGGTATCCGGGTGTGAATGCCAGTTGAACTCGCCCTTGACCTTAACGACCATGATGTCGTTGCCGTTGAAACCGGCGACGATCTTCGGCGTCCAGTGCTCGGAAAACAGCCCGAGCTTCTCGGCGAGGTTGACCGGCCTTTCGGACATATGTCGGCCCCTCCGCTCAGTGCGCCACCGCAGCCGCTGCCGCCTCGTCGATGAGACGGCCGGTGCGGAAGCGCTCGATGGTGAAGGGCGCGTTGATCGGATGCGGCTCGTCGCGCGCGATGGTGTGGGCAAAGACGTTGCCCGAGCCCGGCGTCGCCTTGAAGCCGCCCGTGCCCCAGCCGCAATTGACGTAGAGGCCCGGTACCGGCGTCTTGGCCAGGATCGGCGACCGGTCCGGCGTGACGTCGACGATGCCGCCCCACGACCGCAGCATCTTCATGCGCGTGAACATCGGGAACATCTCGCAGATGGCGTCGAGCGTGTGGTTGATGATGTGCAGGCCGCCGGTCTGCGAATAGGAGATGTACTGGTCGGTGCCGGCGCCGATCACCAGCTCGCCCTTGTCGGACTGCGAAATGTAGGCGTGCACCGTGTTGGACATCACCACGCAAGGGAACACCGGCTTGACCGGCTCCGACACCAGCGCCTGCAGCGGGTAACTCTCCAGCGGCATGCGCACGCCGGCCATGTTCATGATCACCGAGGTGTGGCCGGCAGCAACGACGCCGACCTTCTTGGCGCCGATGAAGCCCTTCGAGGTCTCGACACCCGAGACGCGGCCGTCGGGGGTGCGGCGCACGCCCGTCACTTCGCAGTTCTGGATGATGTGCACGCCGCGGTCCGACGCGCCGCGGGCATAGCCCCAGGCGACAGCGTCGTGGCGGGCGGTGCCACCGCGGCGCTGCAGCGAGGCGCCGACGACCGGATAGCGCGCAGAAGCGGAAATGTTGAGCGGCGGGCAGAATTCCCTCGCCTGCTCCGGCGTCAGCCATTCATTGTCGATGCCGTTCAGGCGGTTGGCATGCACGTGGCGCTTCAGCACCTGCACGTCATGGACATTGTGCGCCAGCATCATGACACCGCGTGCCGAATACATGACGTTGTAGTTGAGGTCCTGGCTCAGCCCGTCCCACAGCTTCAGCGCATGGTCGTAGATGCCGGCCGATTCGTCGTAGAGATAGTTGGAGCGGATGATGGTGGTGTTGCGGCCGGTATTGCCGCCGCCGAGCCAGCCCTTTTCCAGCACTGCCACATTGGTGATGCCGTGTTCCTTGGCGAGATAATAGGCGGTGGCGAGGCCATGGCCGCCGGCGCCGACGATGATGACGTCGTATTCGCTCTTCGGCTCGGGCGAGGACCACTGCTCCTCCCAGCCCTTGTGTCCGCGCATCGCCTCGCGGGCTATGGCAAAAACCGAATATTTCCGCATTTTTTCAGGGCCTCGCAGATGCCGGAAGCGTCAGAGCGCGAGGTGTAGCACTAGCGAAATCCGACGACCAGCCTTGCGCTGTTTGCGACGGGGCCTGCCGTTTTGTGCCGCCCGTTTGTGCCGCATGTATCGGGTGGCCCGCCGACCGCCGAATTGCGACCTGTGCCAGCGCAGCCGGCAGACGCCGCTGAGCGCACAGGAGCAAGACGCATGTTTGATTTGAACGGAAAGGTCGCGATCGTCACGGGGGCCAGTTCCGGCATCGGCCGGGAAACGGCGCGGCTGTTTGCACGGCAGGGCGCGCGCCTGGTTCTTGCCGCGCGCGGCGCCCCCGCATTGGAAGCGCTCGCCACGGAAATCCGCGCCGACGGGGGTCAAGTGGTCGCGGTTTCCGGCGACGTCAGGGACGAGGCTTTTGCCCGCGCGTTGGTAGAAAAAGCAGAGACCCATTTCGACGGCCTCGACATCGCCTTCAACAATGTCGGCCTCGTCGGCGAGATGGGCCCGGTCACGGAACTGGAACTGTCAAGCTGGACGGAGGTCATGGAGACCAACCTGACCAGCGCCTATCTCGGCGCCAAGCACCAGATCCCGGCAATGCTGAGGCGCGGCTCAGGCTCGCTGATCTTCACCTCGACCTTCGTCGGCCACACGGTGGGCATGCCCGGCATGGCCGCCTATGCCGCGAGCAAGGCCGGGCTGATCGGCCTCACCCAGGTTCTGGCGGCGGAGTACGGCTCGCGAGGCATCCGCGTCAACGCGCTTTTGCCCGGCGGCACCGACACGCCGATGGCCACCTTCAAGACCGCCGACGAGCGCGCCTTCATCGAGGGGCTGCATGCGCTGAAGCGCATCGCCAGGCCCGAGGAGATCGCCCGCTCGGCGCTCTATCTCGCCTCGGAGGCGTCGAGCTTCACCACCGGTGCCGCGCTGCTTGCCGACGGTGGCGTCTCGATCAACCGCGTCTGACCGGGCACGGCATGTCAGGCCGCGCCTGCGCGCGCGGCCTTCATGTTGGGCAGGAAGATGGTGAGCAGCCCGAGCAAAGGCAGGTAGGAGCAGATCTTGTAGACGAACGCGATGCCGTGGCTGTCGGCGACGACGCCGAGCACGGCAGCCGAGATGCCGCCGACGCCGAAGGCGAAGCCGAAGAAGATGCCGGCGATCAAGCCGACGCGGCCCGGCACCAGTTCCTGCGCAAAGACGACGATGGCCGAGAAGGCGGACGCGAGGATCAGGCCGATCACCACCGTCAGCACCTTGGTCCAGAACAGGTCGGCATAGGGCAGCATCAGCGTGAACGGCAGCACGCCGAGGATCGAGAACCAGATCACCGTCTTGGCGCCGAAACGGTCGCCGATCGGGCCGCCCAGGAAGGTGCCGAGCGCGGCAGCGCCGAGGAACAGGAACAGCAGGTACTGCGATTCCTGCACCGAGACGCCGAAGCGCTCGATGACATAGAAGGTGTAGAAGCTCGACAGGCTCGCCGTATAGATGTTCTTGGTCGTCACCAGCAGCGCCAGCACGACCAGAGCCACCATCACCGTGCGGCGCGGCAGCGGCGGAAACAGCGTCGAGGAAGCCGGCCGGGCCGTGGCGATGAGATGGCGGCTGTACCAGCCGCTGACACGCGTCAGCACGATGATGCCGACGATGGCGCCGAGCGCGAACCAGGCGATGCCGGTCTGGCCCTGCGGCACGACGATCAGGGCGGCGAGCAGCGGCCCGATCGCCGAACCGAAATTGCCGCCGACCTGGAACAGCGACTGCGCCAGACCGTAGCGCCCGCCCGAGGCCATCCGCGCAACGCGCGACGACTCAGGATGGAAGATCGCCGAGCCGAAGCCGATGAAGGCAGCGCCGACCAGAAGCATGGTGTAGCTGTGGGCGAAGGCCAGCATCAAGAGCCCGACCAGCGTCGACCCCATGCCGACGGGCAGCGAATAGGGCAGCGGCTTCTTGTCGGCATACATGCCGATCAGCGGCTGCAGCATCGACGCGGTGACCTGAAAGGTCATGGTCAAGAGCCCGATCTGCCAGAAATCGAGCTGGTAGTCGGTCTTCAGCATCGGATAGAGCGACGACAGCAGCGACTGCATCACGTCGTTGACGAAGTGGCTGAAGCTGACCGCAAGCAGGATCGCGAACACGGTTGCATCGGCACCCGATGGGCGGCTGGGCATGGCTGTGTCGGTCAACGGCGGTCACTCCGGCTGGTCTTCCGGCTGACATAAACCCCGGAGACACCGCTTTCATGGTGCACGATGCGGTACTGTGCGGTCCAGTTGTCAGGCCTTGGCAGCACCCGCGAGCGCGGCGAACCGCCCCGGCGTGATGCCGAACCGGGCACGGAAATGGCGTGTCATGTGGCTCTGGTCGGCGAAGCCCGAGGCCGCAGCAGCCTCGGCCAATCCCTCGCCCGCAGCCATGCGGGAGCGCGCATGGGCGAGCCTTCGCCCGACGAGATAGCGATGTGGCGAAGTCCCGAGGAGCCGGCGGAAGGCGCGCGCCAGTTCGAAGCGGTCGAGACTGGTGATGCGCTCGAGATCGCCGGAGGAAATGGGTCGATCGAACTCCTCCGACAGGAACGAACGCGCCCTCGCCAGTTGTTCCATTGGCATGGGGGCTGCGCGCAAAGGCCTGGCATCGTCGCTGCGCCGGGCAAGATGCGCAGCGACATCGGCCACGAAGGCATCGGCCTGCAGCGGTTCCATCGGGTTGGGAAAGTCGGAAAAGGCATCGTCGATCAGGGCCGCGAGTTCGGCATCGTGCTCGACCACGCCAGGCACGAAGGGCAAGAGACTTTCGCGTCCGAGCGCCCGGCAGACAAGCCACGGCTCGACGTAGAGCATGCGGTAGGTGAAGCCTTCAGGCGCACCGGCATGGCCGTCATGCACCTCGTCGGGATGAATGACCATGCACTCGTCCCGGACGCTGATCCGATCGCTGCCGCGATAGCGAAATGCCTGCGCACCCGACAGGGTATGACCGACGGCATAGGTCTCGTGGCGGTGCGGGTCGTAGGCATGGCCCCCGAAACGCGCGACCAGGCGCTGGAGCCCCTGGGCCGGTTCGTCGGTGGCGATGAAGTCAGTGATCATCGATGCGCGGATCCTGGTGCCGTCGATGCAATGTCGTGGGCCTTGCACAAACGTTCAAGACCCCAAGAGCCGGCGCCGGCTAGCCTCCGGCGATGATGTATCCGACCAAGACCGCCCTGATCCTCCTCGACGACCTCGCCGCCTGGCAGAAGGTCAACATCGCGGCCTTCCTGACCGGAGGGCTGATGCACGGTTTTCCCGAAATGGCGGGCGAGGCCTATCGCGACCGCGACGACCACTACTATCTCGCCACGATCCGCGAACCGGTCTTCGTCTACGGCGCGGACGCCCAGACGATGCGGCGCACTTTCGAGCGGGCGCGCTCGCGCGGCATCCCGTTTTCGATCTACACGCGGCCCCTGTTTGCCACCAGCAACGACGCCGACAACCGCGCCTCGGTTGCGGCCACGCCGACGGCCGAGCTGGATCTTGTCGGGCTCGGCCTGCATGGCGAGCGCAAGCTCGTCGACAAGATCGTCAACGGCCTGAAGTTCCTGGCCTGAGCGCTCAGATACGAGATCGCCGTCCGCGATTGCCCGGCGGCGTCTACTTGCCGGCAGCCAGGCGCCTGGAGATCGGCTCGAACTCCGGCGTCGGCTTGCGCTTGACCGGATCGGGCGCATTGTTCTCCATCGCTTCCCAGTACTTCCAGTTCACCTTGGCCGAACCGAGCTCGTAATCCATGCCGTCCCAGGCGTCCTCGCGGAAGCTGTAGAACGCCCAGTGTAGCCCCTCGGCGTCGAGACTGGTCAACACGTCCTCGAGATACTGCGTGCAGAACGGCAGGCGGCGCATGCAGCCGAACTCGCCGGCGACGACGCGGTTGCGGGCGATGCCGCGGCTGTCAGCCCATTCGACCGGCTGACCGAGATAGGCCTTTACCCGTTCGGCATCCCATTTCTGCGGCTCGCCGTCGCCGAAGGGCACGTTGCCCGGATAGGCAAAGGGCTTGTCGCGCTTCATGTTCGGCGCGCTGGTGGCGGCGTAGGGCTCGTACATGTGGAAGGAATAAAGCACGCGCTGGTCTGTCAGCTTGGCCGGCCAGTAGGAAAAGGCGTCGGCCGCGGCATACCAGCCGGCGTCGGCCATGACGGGCGTCACCGGATCGACCTCGCGGATCGCCTTGATCACCGTTTCGTAGAAGGCGAGCAGATCGCGCGAGCTGCCGGCGTTCCCGGTGTACCACGAGCGCATCTCGGCGACAGAGGCGTGCTCGGCGAGCCCGCCCTCCTTTTCCGGCGCCGGCTCGTTGACGATGTTGTAGGCGGCGACCGCCGGATGATCCCTGAGCTCGGCGGCAAGATCGCGCCAGAAGGCGGCGGCCTCGGTCCACCGGGCCTTGTCCGCCCACAGCCGGCCGTCAAACGTGTTGTCGTTGTTCTGGGCCCAGCGCATGCCCGGCAGCGACAGCGGCGCGATCACCACCTTGAGCCCGGCCTTGTCGGCGCGGTCGAGCACCTGCTTCAGCGTCTCGACATCGGCAGCCACCAGCCCCTCGTACTTGTCGGCGCTGCCGATCAGGAAATCGCGCTTCTCCGGCTTCCACTTGTCATAGGACAGCCGCACCCAGGTCGCGCCATAGCCGCGCAGCGCATCGAAATAGGCCTGGTCGGGCGGCAGCCGGTTGAAGCTGTTGCCGCCATGCTGCGGCTGGTCCCAGAAGCCGATGAGATCGGCGGCATGTGCCTGCGGGATGGCGGCGGCGAGCGCCAGGGCGAAAATCAGGGAGCGCATGGAATGCCTTGCATGTGGGACCGGAAGATGGGACAGGCTTCGTCGACAACGATTGCGGCGGAAGTGGGCACAGCCCGGCGCCGTTTTCCCACGCAGCGCAGGAAATGCGGCCTTTGCAGTGGACAAGCAGGCCTGATTCTGCTATCAGCCGCCCACAATTCGCGGTGGAACCATCGCGGAGGCATCGTGGCTATTGCCGCTAGCCTTAGGATTTCGAACCCGAAAGACAGGATCACACGTGCAGGTACTCGTCCGCGATAACAATGTTGACCAGGCGCTTCGCGCGCTGAAGAAGAAAATGCAGCGCGAAGGCATCTTCCGTGAAATGAAGATGCGCGGTCACTACGAGAAGCCTTCCGAGAAGCGCGCCCGCGAAAAGGCAGAAGCCGTTCGCCGCGCCCGCAAGCTGGCCCGCAAGCGCGCCCAGCGCGAAGGCCTGCTGCCCAGCACGCCGCGCCCGGCAGCTGCTGCTGGCGCTGGTGCTCGTCCGGCACGTTGATCTGCCAATTTTTGGTCCTTTTCGGAGGATAACGACAAGGTGGGGCGACTAAACATCGCCGCCACCTTTTTGTTTTGTTCGGCTTCCCGCCGGACGCCGCGCCACCTGCCCGGGGCGCATGCGAGGGATACCGCGATGAATGCAGTCATGAGCAACCGCAACTCCCTCCTGCGCGGCGGCACCATGACCGCTCTCTTGCTCGTCGCAATGGCCGTTGCGGGCTGCCAGTCGTCGGGTCCCGCCGGCGAGCTGACCCGCATCGACACGATGCAGGGTTCGAGCGAAAACATCTCCTCGCTGAGCGCCGTCGTCTCCAGCAACCCGAACGACCCCGAGGCCTACAATGTGCGCGGCTCAGCCTATGGCCGCGGCGGCAAGTACCGCGAGGCGCTCCAGGACTTCGACCGGGCGCTGCAGCTCAACCCGAACTTCTACCAGGCCTATTCCAACCGGGCGCTGATCCACCGCTTCATGGGCAACCAGCCGGCGGCGCTGGCCGACTACAACAAGGCCATCCAGCTCAACGCCTCCTACGACGCCGCCTATATCGGCCGCGGCAATCTCTACCGCAAGGCCGGCCGCACCCAGGACGCCTTCAACGACTTCCAGAAGGCGATCGAGCTCGACACCACCGACCCGCGCGCCTACCACAACCGCGGCCTGATCTATCAGCAGCAGGGCCAGCACGCCTTCGCCATCGAGGACTTCTCGAAGGCGATCTCGCTGTCGCCCGATGCCGCCGAGCCCTACAACGGCCGCGGCCTGTCCTATCTCGCCACCGGCGACGACGAGAATGCCTTCACCGACATCAACATGGCGATCAAGCTCGACGGCAAGATCGCCGAGAGCTGGGCCAACCAGGCGCTGATCTACGAGCGTCGCGGCGACAAGGCCAAGGCCGCCAAGGCCTATGCCGAGGCGGTTCGCCTCGACCCCAACTACAAGCCGGCTGTCGACGGTCTGGCCCGCACACGCGGCGCCTGATCTCCGCACCGGCGCAAAGACAGGGCTTCGCCTTGAACTGCCTCGTGGTCCTGTCGCACCCGCTGCCCGAAAGCCTGAACCGGCATTTCGCCGACGCGGCCATCGAGGAACTCAAAGCCGCCGGCCACAAAGTCACGCTGCTCGATCTCTACGCCAGCGGCTTCGACCCGCGGCTGAGCGAGGCCGAACGCGGCTCCTATTATGGCGAACGCTTCGAGGCCGGCGCGCTGATGAGCCATGCCGCCGCCCTGCGCGAGGCGGAAATCCTGGTGCTGGTCTTCCCGACATGGTGGTTCGGCCTTCCGGCGATGCTGAAGGGCTGGGTCGACCGGGTGTTTTCACCCGGCATCGCCTTCGACCACGGCACCGATTTCGGCCCGATCAGGCCGCTGCTCTACAGGCTCCGCCATGTCGTCGCCGTCACTACGCTGGGCAGCCCCTGGTGGGTCGACCGCCTGGTGATGCGCCGCCCAGTCCGCCGCATCCTGAAATGGGGCGTGTTCAAGGCCTGCGCGCCGAAAGCCAGCTTTGCCATGCTGTCTTTCCATGCCGCAGAAAAGCCGCAGCCGGCGCGCGTCATGCGCTTCGCCGACGCGATTCGCCGGCAAATGCGCAAGATCGCCTAGCCGCGCCAGAGGGAACCTTTCAGCGGCTATCCGGTTGATATCGCTTCATGCCTGAAAGGATTCTCCCATGAAAAAACTCGCCCTCCTCGCCGCTCTCGCCCTTGTGCCGCTGGCAGTGCCTGCGCACGCACAGTTCGGCGCCAAGCTCGGCATGCTGAGCTGCACCGTCAATGGCGGCACCGGCTTCATCATCGGCTCGAGCAAGGACATGCAGTGCACGTTCACGCCGGCTTTCGGCAGCCGCACGCAGGAGATCTATTCCGGCCGGATCAACAAATACGGCGTCGACATCGGCACCACCACCGGCGGTGCCCTCGAGTGGCTGGTGCTGGCACCGAGCCGCGACGTCTATGACCCGGGCGGCCTCGCCGGCAACTATGTCGGCGCAACCGCGGAAGCGACCATCGCCGTCGGCCTTGGCGCCAATGTGCTCGTCGGCGGCTCGGCGCGCTCGATCGCCCTGCAGCCGCTCAGCGTGACCAACCAGACCGGCCTGAACGCCGCCCTGGCGATCGGCGCACTGCAGCTGACGGCGCCGCTCAAGTAAGCGCACCGGCGCCATCCATCCGCGCCCGGGCCTCGTGCTTCGGGCGCGGATTTTTCGCTTGAGGACATCGTCGATGTTCGACCATCTCGGCTTTCGCGTTCGCGACCTTGAAGCCTCCCGCCGCTTCTACGACGCGGTGGCGCAGAGCCTTGGCCTGTCGACGATCGACAACTCCGAAACGTCGTTCCTGGTCTGCCGGAGCGCCCGGGACCACATCCCGTTCCTGTGGGTGGGCACCGACCGGCCGGCCTTCTGGACTGACGGTCACATTACCTCCGCAAGCCCCTTGCACCTGGCGTTCAAGGCCGCGACGCGCGCGCAGGTGGACGCCTTCCACAAGGCCGCTCTCTCCCATGGCGGCACCGACAATGGCGCACCCGGACCGCGCGGCCCGGCCGAGATGAACTACTACGGCGCCTATGTCCTCGATCCCGACGGCAACAATGTCGAGGCTGGCTGCCGCAATTGACTGCCGTCACCTGCCCCTGTCGCGCCTGACCATTTCCCGGCATCTCTTCACCAACTGGATGGCCAGTCCCGGAGAGAACGCGCATGCCCGACACCGCAAGCCTCATTGCCTTTGCAGCAATTGCCCTCGGCATGGTGCTGACGCCGGGGCCGAACATGATCTACCTCGTGTCGCGCTCGCTCAGCCAGGGCCCGAAAGCCGGGCTGATTTCGCTTGGCGGCGTGGCCCTCGGCTTCGTCGTCTACATGCTCTGCGCCGCCTTCGGCATCACGGCCCTCGTGCTTGCCGTGCCTTATGCCTACGACGTCATCCGCTTCGCCGGTGCCGCCTACCTGCTGTGGCTCGCTTGGCAGTCCCTGCGCCCCGGCGGCCGCTCGCCGTTCCAGGTGCGCCACATGCCCCGCGACACGCCGCGCAAGCTGTTTGCCATGGGTTTCCTGACCAACCTGCTGAACCCCAAGGTCGCCGTACTCTATCTGTCGCTGCTGCCGCAGTTCATCGACCCCGCCGACGGCAGCGTGCTCACCCAGCTTCTGGTCCTTGGCGCCATCCAGATTTCCATCAGCATCACCGTCAACGCCATCATCGCCATTTCGGCCGGCTCGATCTCGACCTTCCTAGCCGGCAATCCCGGCTGGGTAGCCGTCCAGCGCTGGCTGATGGGCACGGTGCTGGCCGGCCTTGCCGTGAAGATGGCGACGGAAGCACAGCGGTAGCGATTCCCCTCCCCCTTGTGGGGAGGGGTTAGGGGTGGGGGTAACCGCCTTTCCACGGACAGACCCGTTCCGCCCATCGTCCACCCTCACCCTTACCCTCCCCACAAGGGGGAGGGAGGCGCCAGAGTCGCGGCCAGCCTCCTTCGCCCCGTTCACGGAGAGAAAGTGCGGGCAGGCGGATGAGGGGCATGGCACGACGGAACGCACTGACACGTCGCGCAACAGCAGAAACGTCCCGATATGCAAAAAAGCCCGGCGTGAGCCGGGCTTTTCCGAGTTGCTTTTGGCTTGACGCTCCGAGCTTGCGGCTCAGTGGTCCATGGCCTTGACGATCTCTTCGGTCATCTTCTTGGCGTCGCCGAGCAGCATCATGGTGCCGTCCTTGTAGAACAGCGTGTTGTCGATGCCGGCATAGCCGGAGCCGAGGCTGCGCTTGACGAACAGGCAGGTGCGGGCCTTGTCGACGTCGAGGATCGGCATGCCGTAGATCGGCGAGGCCTTGTCGTCGCGCGCCGACGGGTTGGTGACGTCGTTGGCGCCGATGACGTAGGCGACGTCGGCCTGGGCGAACTCCGAGTTGATGTCTTCGAGCTCGAAGACCTCGTCATAGGGCACGTTGGCCTCGGCCAAGAGCACGTTCATGTGGCCAGGCATGCGGCCGGCGACCGGGTGGATGGCGTACTTCACCTCGACGCCATTGGCCTTGAGCTTGTCGGTCATCTCGCGCAGCGCATGCTGGGCCTGGGCCACCGCCATGCCGTAGCCCGGCACGATGATGACCTTCTGGGCATTCATCATCAGGAACGCGGCGTCGTCGGCCGAACCCTGCTTGACGGTGCGCTCGATGCCGTCGTCGGTTACCGCAGCGGTCTCGCCGCCGAAGCCGCCGAGGATGACCGAGATGAACGAGCGGTTCATGCCCTTGCACATGATGTAGCTGAGGATCGCGCCCGAGGAGCCGACCAGCGCACCGGTGATGATCAGCGCCAGATTGCCGAGCGTGAAGCCGAGAGCGGCTGCCGCCCAGCCCGAATAGGAGTTGAGCATCGACACGACCACCGGCATGTCGGCGCCGCCGATCGGCACGATCAGCAGCACGCCAAGCACCAGCGACACGGCGACGATCAGCCAGAAGATGGTCGTCGACTGGGTCGTCACCAGCAGCACGATCAGCACCACCAGCGCGATGCCCAGTGCGGCGTTGATGACGTGGCGGCCGGGCAGCATGATCGGCTTGCCCGACATGCGGCCGTCGAGCTTGAGGAAGGCGATGACCGAGCCGGTGAAGGTGATGGCGCCGATGGCGACGCCGAGGCTCATCTCGACCAGCGCCTGGCCGTGGATGGCGCCGACGGTGCCGATGCCAAAACTTTCCGGCGCATAGACGGCGGCCGCAGCCACCATCACGGCGGCCATGCCGACGAGGCTGTGGAAGGCCGCGACCAGCTGCGGCATCGAGGTCATGGCGATGCGCCGGGCGGTGACCGCACCGACGCCGCCGCCGATGGCGAGCCCGAGCACGATCAGGCCGAGGCCTGCGAGCGTGGGCTTGGCCAGCGCCAGCGTGGTGGCGATGGCGATGCCCATGCCGATCATGCCGTAGGTGTTGCCCTGGCGCGACGTGGTCGGATGCGACAGGCCGCGCAGCGCCAGGATGAACAGGATGCCGGAGACCAGATAGAGGAAGGAAGCGAGGTTCAGGGTCACGTCACTTGTCCTTCTTCTTGTACATCGCCAGCATGCGCTGGGTGACGAGGAAGCCGCCGAAGATGTTGACCGAGGCGAGCACCAGGGCAACGAAGCCGAAGCCGGTGGCAAGCCCGGAAGCGGCGATGCCGACGGCGAGCAGCGCGCCGACCACGATCACCGAGGAGATGGCGTTGGTCACCGCCATCAAGGGCGTGTGCAGCGCCGGCGTCACCGACCAGACGACGTAGTAGCCGACGAAGATCGCCAGAACGAAGATGGCGAAGCGGAACACGAACGGGTCGATCGCCCCGCCGCTCAGCGCATGCGCGGCGTCGCCCGCGGCTTCCGCCGCGCCCTGGCTGGTGGCGAGATCCTGGATGCCGAGCCGGACGGCGGCGACCGCCTGGTCGAGCTGGTCGAGGGCTTTCTGAAGACCTTCCATCACGCGTCTCCCTGCTTGGACGACTTCTTCCCGCTGGCCTTCGGCGCGGCGGGCTTCTCGGCGGCGGGCTTCTTGGCGGCGGACTTGGCCGGTTTGGTAGCCGCACCATCTGCCGCCGGGTCGTCGCCGCGGTTGTGGCCGGCAACGACCGGTTTTGGTTTATCGGCGACGGCCGCAGCCGCTGCCGCGTTGGCGAAGTTGGGGTGGACCACCTTGCCGGCGTCGGTCAGCATCGTTGCCTTGACCAGCTCGTCGTCGCGGTTGATGGCGATCTGCTTGCTCGTCTTGTCGACCATGGTCTCGAGGAAGGCGAACAGGTTCTTGGCGTAGAGCAGCGAGGCCGACGCCGCGACACGGCCGGGCACGTTGAGGTGGCCGACGATCTTGGCGCCGTTGGCTGTCGTGACCACCTTGCCCGCGACCGCACCTTCGACATTGCCGCCGCGCTCGACGGCGAGATCGACGAGCACCGAACCCGGCTTCATCGAGGCGACCATCTGGGCCGACACCAGCTTCGGCGCCGGACGGCCCGGGATCAGCGCGGTGGTGATGACGATGTCCTGCTTGGCGATGTGCTCGGCGGTGAGTGCCGCCTGCTTGGCCTGGTACTCCTTGGACATCTCCTTGGCGTAGCCGCCGGCGGTTTCGGCCGCCTTGAACTCCTCATCCTCGACGGCGAGGAACTTGGCGCCGAGCGACGCCACCTGTTCCTTGACCGCCGGGCGCACGTCGGTGGCGGTGACGATCGCGCCCATGCGGCGCGCGGTGGCGATCGCCTGCAGGCCGGCGACGCCGACACCCATGATGAACACCTTGGCCGCCGGCACCGTGCCCGCCGCCGTCATCATCATCGGCAAGGCGCGGTCATATTCGGCGGCGCCGTCGATCACCGCCTGGTAGCCGGCGAGGTTCGCCTGCGACGACAGCACGTCCATCACCTGGGCACGCGTGATGCGCGGCATGAACTCCATGGCGAATGCCGTCACCCCGGCCTTGGCCATCGCCGCCACCGCGGCGTCGTTGCCATAGGGATCCATGGTGGCGAGCACCGCGGCACCTGACTTGTAGCCCTTGAGTTCGGCCTCGGAGGGACGGCGCACCTTCAGCACGACATCTGCCTTGGCAACATCCGACGCCTTGCCGATCTTGCCCCCGACCGCGGCAAACTCGGCATCGGGAATGCGCGACAACGTCCCCGCCCCGCTCTCCACCACGACCTCGAAGCCAAGCCCGACAAGGCGTTTCACCGTCTCCGGCGAAGCCCCAACCCGGCTCTCAATCGCGTCAATCTCTCTCGGTATGAATATCGTCTGGCCCACCGCTAGATCCTTTCGGCTGGAACCTTACCAAACGTAAGGTGCCGGACGCAGATAAACGCGTCGGCGCCTTACCAACGAAAAATACTCTGGACACTAACGGAGGCTGAAACCGCCGACGCACCCGTCCCTTTGGCTATGCCAAAGCCTGCCCTTGCCAGACAAATGACCGGCAAGGCTGCTGCGTGCGGCGCGTTCGCGTCTGTATTATCTGAAGCGAAAATCACCGGTTCCAACTCCCCCTAGGCTGGAACTATGACGACCGCGAAGGCCTCGCTGCCGTAGAAATCAGAATCAGCTGATATGGGCAGGCAGGTCGCGGAGCAGGAAGCCGCCAACGGCGACGAGCACCAGGAACAGCACAGTCGAGGAGAAGAAGCCGGCCGGGGTAAAGAAGCCGAACGCCATGGCGACCATCAGCGCGACGCAAACGAGCGTGGCGTATTTGGAGAGTTTGATGAAAAGATTGTAGGTGCCTTCATGCTCGGCGTAGTCCATCTGCGCGCCAAGTTCGACCGGGCCGGTCGGCGTGTTGTCAGCCATGAGAGTCCCTCCGGAAAACAAGTTCAAGCGCACATAGCGAAATGCGCGCTGCAGGGCAATGGTAAGATTGCCCACAGGCTGCGACAAGATAATCAATCAAAAGAGAAATCGGCCGCGCCACCCCAATCCGTCATGGCGCGTCGACCGCACGGCATCGGCCTGTGTTTCGATTCGCTGCTTCCGTCCGGCCTCCCGCGTTCCCCGGAAGAGCGTTCCGCCTTACATCTTGCACTCTTCGTTCATCGCCCACGGCGCGTGGGCCTCGGCGTACTTCCTTGCCTCCAGATCGGCCAGCGGCGCGATCATCTCGCGATCTGCGGTCAGCGGGTCGGACGCCTTGACGAATTTTGCGCCATCCCACGACAGCATCCATGCGGAGGCATGGCCGGCATGGTCGCCGCATGAGGTCGAGAACGTCCCGATCATCCCTTCCACGCCGATCGAGGCGAGCCTGTCGGCGTCGAGCTTCAGGTTTTCCAGCCCCCAGCGCAGCTGCTCGGCAGTGATGATCCTGGCGTCGAAGTGCTCCTGGGCCGCCTTGATCGCCTCGACCGACAGCATCGAGATCAGCACGCCGCGCTGGTAGAACAGTTGGTCGAGCTGTTCCGGCGGCGTCGGCGACTTGCCGGCCTCGACGACATATTTGCGGATGTCCTGCATGGCCCCGGCGTTCGGCGCCGGCAGGTTCCATGACAGCGTGCGATACCCCTTGCCGGCGTCGCCGATCGCCTTCAGGTCCTCGTCATGGCCCGCCCACCAGATGCCGACCAGCCTGTCCATCGCAAAGCCGGTCTTGATCGCCTCGGCGAAGGCACCGGCATTCATCGCGCCCCAGCCCCACAACAGCACGAAATCCGGACGCTCGCTTTCGATCTTCTGCCATTGGGCCGACTGGCTCTGCATCTCCTTCACGCCGACCGGGATCGGCAGCAGGGTGAAGCCGAACGTGTCGGAATATTCCTGCAGCAACGGGATCGGCTCTTCGCCATAGGGGGCATCGAGGTGGAGAAGCACGATCTTCTTGCCGCGCAGACTGTCGAGATCGCCCCCCGAAATGCTCTTCAGCATCATCGAAGCGCCGTCCCAATAGGTGACCGGCGGATTGAACGCCCAGGGAAACACCTTGCCCTCGGACAACGCCGAGAAGCCGTAGCCGGGGGCGAGCATCGGCCGCTTGTCGGCGGCTGCCTTCGGCAGGATCGCCAGCGTGGCGCCGGGCGACGAGGGCTGGGTGACGAGGCTGGCAGCCTTGGTGCGCTCGTAGCACTCGGCTGCCTTGTCGGTGTTGAAGCCGGTCTCGCACTCGCTGTAGTCCAGCCTGATGCCGTTGACGCCGCCGTCGCGCTCGTTGAGCATCAGCATGTAGTCGCGCTGGCCGTCAGCCAGTGGCGTGCCCGCGGTGGCGAACGGGCCGGTGCGGAAGGCAAGGTTGGTAATGCCGATGGCGTCCTCGGCGAATGCCGGCGCTGCCAGCCCCGCCGCCAGCAGGATCGCAGGAAGAAGGGACCTGTGTCTCGACGTCGTCATTCTTCCCTGCTGTCGGTCTCGCCTGCCCGGCGACCTTACGCGAAGCTCAGGCGGCTTCGCGAAAATATTTCGCCGTCGGCAGGATGGTCAGCGGCGCCAGCTCGCCCAGCGGTGGCTTGCCGAACATCAGCCGCTGCTCCATCGGCGTCGACTTGAAGAAGGGGAAGCGCTGGAACGAGCGCTCGCGGATGGCGTTCACGTCGGCTCGATACAGAACCACCTTGTTGAACACGCCCGGATACGAGCGCGGCTCACTGATCCGCTCGGAATAATAGATGCGCTTGTAGAAGCCGGCGTGATCTTCGCGAACTGTCGACAGGCAATAAGGCGCGTTGAAGTGGAAACACGCCATTCCTGCGAGGCGAAGCGTGATGTAGGGGATCTGAGGGTAGACGCGCGACCATTCGGGGTCGGATGCGAAACGGCTGGGGCAGATGAACGTCAGCCCCTTGGCCAGCATCGGCATGACAATGTCGCCGAATGCCTTGGTCGACGGTGACAAGGGCGTCGCCAGGGTGACGTGATGGATGCGTAGTGTGCTTACCAGGTGCTGGTCGACATAGACTCCGAAACGATACGCGTTGGGGGTCTCGTCCAACTCATCGTTGATCGTATGGCTCTCGTTGTCCGGGACCATATCGTTGGACCGGTACGATTTGTACCTCAGACGGTAGATGTCTTCGAGATCCTCGCCCTTGTCGCAACGGCGGTACTCGGTGCGCTCGAGCAAGCTCGAAACGTGCCGTGCAAATGACGACCCCGGTTCGGACGCACTGCTACTCTTGACGTCAGCGTCGCCGCCGGACGTCGCCTGATGAATGGTCATGGTATTCCCCGTAATTCCGCCCGACTTAAGGGTAGCGGAGGCCGGAGTTATGTAAAGATGAAAATCAAACTGTTCCTGTTTACCTTCCGTTAAGGTTAATAATTAACGGAAAATTAAGAAGTTTCGCGATTTCGGCGATGTATCCGCAGCCATTTTAGCGAGTGGCGGTGATCCGGGCGAGACCGATATCCTTGGCGAAGGGCCAGACGGTGTTCGACATCGTCTCGATACCGGACGAGGACAGCGCCGATCCGAACAGGAAACCCTGCACGAGGTCCGGCTGCACCTCGACGGCCAGGATCTTGAGCTGCTCGAAGGTCTCGACCCCTTCCACGGTGACGGTCAGCCCGAGCGGGCGCGACAGGTCGACGATGCCCTTCAGCAACTGCAGCGAGCGCGGGTTCTGACCGACGTCGGCGAGGAAGCTGCGGTCGATCTTGACCTTGTCGAGCGGCAGCTTGTGCAGATAGCTCAGGCTGGAATAGCCGGTGCCGAAATCGTCGAGCGCGATGCGCACGCCGATGCTCTTCAGTTCCTCGACATAGCTGCGCGTCAGCGACTTGTCGTCGAGCAGCGCGGTCTCGGTGACCTCGATCTCCAGCCGATGCGGCGCAAGGCCCGAGGCCGCCAGCGCGTCCCTCACCTTGTCGATGACGTCGCGGCTGCGGAAGTCCTTGGCAGACAGATTGACCGAGACGCTGATCTTGGCCGGCCATTTGGCGCATTCCGCACATGCCGCATGCAGCACGAACGTGCTGATGTCGGAGATGATGCCCATCTCTTCGGCGAGCGGAATGAAGGTGGCCGGCGAAACCGGCCCGAGCTCGGGGTGATCCCAGCGGCACAACGCCTCGCAGCTGGCGATCCGCATCGTGGCCATGGAAACGATCGGCTGGTAGACGACGCGCAGCGCGCCGGCCTCGACGGCGTTGCGCAGATCGGCCTTCATCAGCTGGCGGCTGCGGAAGGCAGCGTCCATCACCGCCTCGAACAGGTGCCAGCTGTTCTTGCCAAGGTCCTTGGCCTTGTAGAGCGCGAGATCCGCCTTGACGATCATCCCGTCGACCTCGGAGTCGCGCACCTGTCCCAGGACGGCGCCACCGCTCGCCTGGATGCGCAGGGCATGGCCGGCGACGTCGACCTCGCCCTGCATCTCGGCGAAGATCCGGTCGAGCTCCGCCGTTAGGTGCGCCTCGTCGTCGACCCTGTCGAAATAGATCATGAATTCGTCGCCGCCGAAGCGACTGACCTTGATATTGTCGCTGGCAAACGCTGCAAGCCGTTCCGCCACGGCATAGATCAATCCATCGCCGACGGGATGGCCGAGCGTGTCGTTGACGCTCTTGAAGTCGTCGAGGTCGAGGACGGCAAGGGCGCAGAGCCGGTCGCGGTCGCCGGCATGGATGCATTCCGCGACGACCTCGTGGAAATAGGCCCGGTTGGGCAGGCCGGTCAGGCTGTCGTAGCGCGCCATGAACCGGATCTTCTCCTCCGCCGCGACGCGGGAGGTCACGTCCTCGAAGGTGATGACGCCGAGCTCCTGGCTGCCTTCGCGGGCGGAAAACTCCAGGCATTGGCCATTGGCTAGAGCAACCAGGACCTTGCGGTCCTTGCCTTCGCGCAGCGCCCTCGTCAGCTGGGCCTCGATGTAGCGGCAATCCTTCAGCGCAAGCTGGCCGCCGGCCACGCCGCGCATCAGCAGGCCATGTATCGAGCGGCCGAGCAGCGCCTCCGGCGACTTGACCGACATCAGATGCGCGGCCTCGGCATTGGCGACCGCCACGCGTCCGTCCGGGCCAAGCATGACCAGCCCATGCGACATGGTGTTGAGCGCACGGTTGAAGCGCTGCGCCAGGCGATTGGCCTTCTTCTCTTCCGAAACGGCGGTGAACAGCACGTCTCGGACCGTATTGGCGAATTTTCGGATCGCAAAGAGGAACGGCGCCGACAGCAGGCCCAGGAAGACATGGTAAGCGTCGCCGCGCAGCAGGAACCCGAGCGAGATTGGCCACGTCAGGGCGATGATCAGGATGATCACCATACGCGGTGAGCCGTAGTTGCGACCGGCGATGGACGTAGCCGTGGCGAGCGTCACGCAAACTGAGGCGATTTCGGCAAATGTGTCATACGCAAAGTAAATGCCCGCAAGACAAAATGCGCCCAGCGTTGCGCCGTGAAGCGAGCCGTAAAGAATGTAGTCGTTCTCGCGCTGGTGCGCTTCTTCCCACGTCGTTGGAGACGGCAGCCTGTTGTATTTGCGGAAGTTTCGCAGCCGCAGGGTGGCAACCAGCACCATCAGCAGCGCCACCACGAGATAGAGCGGATGAGCGGTCTTCCACCACACGACGCCGATCAGCAGCGTCTGCGCAACCATACCGATAGCCAGCGTCGAGCCGTCGCGGAAAAGCGTTTCCACGAATGGTATGTAGACGTCGACCGGTATCTCGTTGTTTCTTCTGCGCATCCGAGGCCTGCCTAGGAGGCCAAGGACTGCCACATCCGCCTTAAGAAAGGCTTAGAAACCCCGCGCTGCCAGCGTCTGCTTGCGCATCGGGCGCCGAATAGAGCTGCTACCTTAGGTTCAGGTAAACAAGTGGTATCAACTATTCGGCGGCTTGAAGCTCAGTTCTTGCCGGCGGCGTGTTCAATCTTGCGACCAGACGCTCGCGCTCGCCCGCAGCCTTTTCGACGCTGGCGTGCTTGACGTGGCCATAGCCGCGGATCAGTTGCGGCACCGACGCGAGGCCCGTTGCCGCCTCGATGTTGTCGCCCGTCAGCGCGCCCCGGATCATCTCCAGATCGGCTTCGTAGCGGTCGAGCAGCTGCCGCTCCATGCGGCGCTCGGCGGTGTAGCCGAAGATGTCGAACGCGGTGCCGCGCAGCCACTTCAGCGCCGAAAGCAGCCTGAAGCCCTTCATCATCCACGCACCGAAATTCGACTTGCGCGGCACGCCGTCCGCCCCCTTGCGGCCAAGGATCGGGGGCGCGAGATGGAACTCGAGCCGGTCGTAATCCTGGAACTGCCTGGCCAGTTCGCGCTTGAACGAGCCGTCGGTATAGAGCCGCGCGACCTCGTATTCGTCCTTGATCGCCATCAGCTTGAACAAGGAGCGCGCTGCCGCTTCCGCGACAACGGTCGATCCGGGTCTGGCCCTGTCCTCGGCAGCGCGGAGCGACGCGATGCGCCCGACATAGCGTTCGGCGTAGGCGGCGTTCTGATAGGCTGTCAGGAATTCGGCGCGGCGCGCAATCACCTGGTCGAGGGTTTGCGCCACCGCAGGTTCCGCGCCACGGCCGGAACGGTCGATCATCGCGCGGACGAACTCCGGCTCATGCGCAGCACGTCGGCCCCAGCGGAAGGCGGCAACGTTCATCGCCACCGCTTCGCCGTTGAGCCCGATCGCCTTTTCGATCGCCTCGGACGACAGCGGCAAACCGCCATGCTGGAAGGCGAAGCCGAGCATGAACATGTTGGCGCCGAGCGAATTGCCGAACAGGGCGGCGGCCGTGCGGGTGGCGTCAAAGAAGTGCGCCCTGGTATCCCCTGCCGCCTCCTTGATGGTCTTCTTGAGCCGCTCGGTGGGCAGCGAGAAATCGGCCGACCGGGTGAACTCCCCGGGCATGATCTCGGCGGTATTGGCAACGAAGATGGTGTGATTTTCGCGGACCGCCGCCAGCACCTTCTTGGCGCCCGAAACGACGAGGTCGCAGCCCAGGATCAGGTCTGCCTTGCCGGCCGAAACGCGGATGGCGTTGATGTCTTCAGGCGTGCGCGCGATGCGGACATGGGTGAACACCGAGCCGCCCTTCTGGGCGAGGCCGGCCATGTCGATCATGCCGCAGCCCTTGCCTTCGAGATGGGCGGCCATGCCGAGCACGGCACCCACGGTCACGACGCCGGTGCCGCCGACGCCATCGATGATCGCCGCCCAGCCGTCGCGGTCGAGCGTGAACTCCCTCGCCGCCGGCACTCCCTCGAGCGGGTCGCTGGTGCCGGCGATGCCGTCGGCCTTGCGGATCTTGGCACCATGGACCGTCACGAAGGACGGGCAGAAGCCGTTGACGCAGGAAAAATCCTTGTTGCAGCTCGACTGGTCGATCTTGCGCTTGCGGCCGAACTCGGTCTCGACGGGCTGGATGGAGACGCAGCTCGACTTGACGCCGCAGTCGCCGCAGCCTTCGCAGACCAGTTCGTTGATGAACACGCGCTTGTCGGGATCGGGGAAGGTGCCGCGCTTGCGCCGGCGCCGTTTTTCCGCGGCGCAAGTCTGGTCGTAGAGCAGGACGGTGACGCCCTTGATGTCGCGCAGTTCGCGCTGGACGAGGTCGAGATCGTCGCGGTGATGGAAGGTGGCACCGACGGGAAACTGCGAACGCCCGTCATATTTACCCGGCTCGTCGGTGACCACCGCGATGCGCTCGACGCCCTCGGCGCGCACCTGGCGGGCGATCATGTCGACGGTCAGGCTGCCCTCGTGCGGCTGGCCGCCGGTCATGGCGACGGCATCGTTGTAGAGGATCTTGTAGGTGATGTTGGCATCCGAGGCGAGCGCGAAGCGGATCGCCAGCGTGCCCGAATGGTTGTAGGTGCCGTCGCCGAGATTCTGGAAGATGTGCCCGCGCTTGGTGAACGGCGCCTGGCCGACCCACTGCGCGCCCTCCCCGCCCATGGCGGTGAAGCCGATGGTGCTGCGGTCCATCCACAAGGACATGAAGTGGCAGCCGATGCCAGCGCCGGCGATCGAGCCCTCCGGCACCTTGGTCGACGTGTTGTGCGGGCAGCCCGAGCAGAAGAACGGCGTCCGCGAGGCCACGTCCTTGGTGTCAGCAAGCATCGCCTGGTACTGGCGCAGCCTGCTGACGCGGGCGGCAATCTCTTCCGACGGGCCGATAACCTTGAGGATGCGCTCGCCCAGCGCGATGGCGATGTCGTTGGGGTCGAGCGCGCCCTTGGCCGGAAACAGCCAGTCGCCGCGCTCGTCGCGCTTGCCGACCACCTTCGGCTGCATCGAGGTGCCATACAGCTCCTCGCGCACTTGGGTCTCGAGCAGCGAGCGCTTTTCCTCGACGACGACGATCATCTCGAGGCCGCTGGCGAAGTCCCTGATGTGCTCGATGTCGAGCGGCCAGGGACAGCCGACCTTGAACAACCGGATGCCGAGCTGGTTGGCCCGCGCCTCGTCGATGCCGAGGTCGTCGAGCGCCTGGCGCACGTCGAGGAAGCTCTTGCCGACGGTCATGATGCCGATCTTCGGCTTGCGGCCGCCGGAATAGACGATGCGGTTGATGCCGTTGGCGCGGATGAAGGCAGCGGCGGCGGCCCGCTTGTATTCGTGCAACCGCGCTTCCTGGCCGAGCTGGTCGAGCTCGTGACGGATGTTGAGCCCGCCGGGCGGCATGTCGAATTCAGGGATGACGATGTTGAGCCGGTCGAGCGACGCATCGACCGAGGCGGTCGACTCGATGTTGTCCTTGACGCATTTGATCGCCGCCCAGGTACCGGCGAAACGCGACAGCGCAAAGCCGTAGAGGCCGTAGTCGATGAGTTCCTGCACCCCGCCCGGATTGAGGATCGGGATCATCGTGTCGACGAACAGGAACTCGGTAGCATGCGCGTTGGTCGAGGATTCGGCGGTGTGGTCGTCGCCCATCAGCGCCAGCACGCCGCCCTTGTTCGACGATCCCGCAAGGTTGGCGTGGCGGAACACGTCGCCCGAACGGTCGACGCCCGGGCCCTTGCCGTACCAGATCGAAAAGACGCCGTCATGCTTGCCCTCGCCGAGCAGTTCGGTCTGCTGCGAGCCCCACACGGCAGTCGCCGCCAGCTCCTCATTGAGGCCGGGCTGGAAGACGATGTTGGACTGGGCAAGCTGCTTCTTGGCCTTCCACAACTGCAGGTCGAGGCCACCGAGCGGCGAACCGCGATACCCTGAGACGAAACCCGCCGTGTCGAGGCCGGCAAGCCGGTCGCGCTCTCGCTGCATCAGCAGCATCCGGATGACCGCCTGCGCGCCGGAGAGGAAGATCCGCTCCTTGCCGAGATCGAACTTGTCATCGAGAGCGACGTCGTGAAGCGTCATCAGCATTTCCTGTGCCCGAACCGGCCCCCGATTCGGGCGGCTGACCTTGGGTAGCTTAGGGATAGCTTTTCCGGGCACGGCTGTCGCGTCAAACGAATTTCTTTGCACGGGGAAAAGAACAATCAAAGATGCTTTTGGCGGCTTGCCGCGAAGCAATCTGAACGCAACGGGCTACCGCGCGCGAATATTAGAGCTGCCGCCCCGGCTCAGGCCGGAGGTGGGCAGTTCACGCCGCGCCCCTGTGGCAGGCGACCGTCCGGATGTCCCTTGACCTCGGGATTGAGATCGTAGAACGGGCCGACGACCAGCGGCTTGTCGGGCACCATCGACTGGTCCTGAGACGAGACCATCGTCGTCTCGATCAGTTGCATCTGCTCGCCCTTCGCGCCCTCGATGACGATCGACACCTTGTAGGGCCGGTCCTTGACCACGCATTCGAGCGGCGGGCTTTCGATCGTCACCTTCTCGCTCAGCGGCCAGATCTTCTGGCGCACGGCGATCGCCTGGCCGCCTGCGGGGTTTTCGAAACTCGCCACCGCGACTTCGCCCTCGCCGGCCGGCTTGAGCGGCCTCAACGTCACCATGTAGCGCACAGTGGCGACACGGTAGTTGAACACGAACAGGCGGCCGGACAGTTCGAAATGTTCGCCCTCGCCGCCGCTGTCACGGCAACCGGCCAGCGCCAAAAGTGCCAATCCGGCAAGCGCTGCGGCACTGCGCAAGAATTTTCGCTCAGACATTCTCCACCTCCTCCTTGCGCCGGCTGTAGTGACGCCTGGCCTTCTGGCGGTTGCCGCAGACGGCCATGTCGCACCACAGCCGGCTGCCGTTGCGGCTGCGGTCGACGAACAGCCAGTTGCAGTTCGGACATATCCTGAGCCGGGAAAGCGCATCGGACGACATCAGCGACAGCGCCGAAACGGCAATTGCGGCCTCGAAGGCAAGCGGTTCCGCAGCGAGGCCAAAGGGCGCGGCGGAACTCAGGATCTCATGCGATCCGGCGAGCCCTTGGGCACAAGCGTCGAGGAACGCGGGCAAATCGGCTGATGCCAGCGTGCCCGCCGCGGCAGCGCCGCGGAAAAGCCGGTCGGTTGTCTCGCGGATGGCGATGACCTTGCCGGCGATCGCGTGCGGGTCGACTGCGGCAAGCGCCCTGCCCTTCAGTTCGTCGGCGCGAAACGTCGTCGCCGCCACTGCGAAGCGGGCGATCTCGACCGGATCGTCGAAGCGATCGAAGCCGCGCTCGGCGTCGCCGCGCAGCACGACCGTGTTGGCGGTATCGAGCGCAAGCACGCCGCCGGAAAACCGATGTCGGGTCCAGGAAACTGACATGCCTCAAATCTAACTGGTAAAGCCAGTTTGACAAGTTAGATTCGAGAGCGCAACGTCTGGCCGGTGCGGAACCTACCGCCCGGCCGGACAGCGCATGCTCTATTTCCTGCAGCAACTCCTCAACGGCGTGCATTCGGCAGCGATCTACGCCTTGCTGGCCTTCGGCTATGCGCTCGGCAACGGCCTGCTCCGGCGCACCAACCTCGCCTATGGCGGCATCTTTGCCTTCTGCGGCCAGACCATGATCCTCGCCGCTGTCTATGGCTGGCAGGTACTGTGGCTGACCCTGCCGGCGACAATCGCATTCGGCACCCTGGTGGCAATTGCCTATGCCGGTTTCGTCACCCGGCTGCTGTCGCGTGCCGTGCTTGCCCCCCTTGCCAACCGTTCGCCCAATGCGATCGTCGCCGCCACGCTCGGCCTGCTCATCGTCCTGATGGAGGTCAGCCGCATCGCCGCCGACACCCACGACTACTGGCTGCCGCCGATGCTGGCGACGCCGGTTGTCTTCGCCGCCCAGGGCGGGTTCCTGGCGACCCTGACGGTCATTCAGCTGGTCAACACGGCGATTGCAGCCACGATCGTCACCGGCGGCGCGATCCATCTGGCGCGTTCGCGCTTCGGCCGCCACTGGCGCGCGGTATCGGACGATCCGCTCGCTGCCGAGCTTTGCGGCATCCACACCGGCCGCATCTTCCATCGCGCGCTACTCTATGGCGGGTTCTGCGCCGGCGCGGCCGGCATCCTGGCCGCGCTCTATTATGGCAATATCGGTTTCGGCGCCGGCCTCGTCTACGGCCTGAAGATCCTGTTCATCACAGCCGTCGGCGGCTACTACGCACCCGGCAAGGCAGCACTCGGTGCCGCCGCCTTCGGCATGGTCGAGGCGCTGTGGGCCGGCTATTTCCCGATCGAATGGCGCGACGCCTGGATGTATGGCCTGCTGGCCGCCATGCTGGTGCTGGCCGGCGATCGCCGGGACGCGCCCGGCACGGTCTGAAAGCGCCGGATTTCGCCTGCGACTTTGGTTGTATGCCGCAGCGTCACGGAAGCTTTTCCCCTGTTTTCACGCCTTCGCGGCGGTTGACGCCATAGCGCTGTTATGTTGACGCGGCCCCCATGACCGGCATACCCATGGACAACGGGAACGCCGGAAAAAGAACGTCGGGGGACAACGGCTGCCCCATCAAAAATCAGGGAGGAATGCATGGCAGGGCTGCTCGCTCTATCCAGAGCCATTGACCGCATAAACGAGGCGATCGGCAAGATGGTCGCCTGGGCGATCCTGGTCGCCATCCTCGTCAGTGCGGGTAACGCAATCGTCCGCAAGGCGTTCAACATGTCGTCCAACTCCTGGCTGGAGCTGCAGTGGTACCTGTTCGGCGCCGCCTTCATGCTGGCCGCCGCCTACACGCTCAAACAGAACGAGCACATTCGCATCGACGTCGTCTACGGCATGTTCTCGCGCCGCGTGCAGCACTGGATCGACCTGCTCGGCCACCTGCTGTTCCTGATGCCCTTCGTGCTGCTGATGATCTTCTACTTCGTCCCCTATGTCAGCCTGTCGTTCCGCTCGGGCGAGGTGTCGTCGAGCGCCGGCGGCCTGATCCTGTGGCCGGCCAAGGCGCTGCTGCTGATCGGCTTCGTGCAGCTCGGCTTCCAGGGCATTTCGGAGATCATCAAGAAGATCGCCATCATGCGCGGCGACATGGAAGATCCCAACCCCTTCATTTCCGCCCACGAGGCCGCCGAGCTCGAAGGCAAGGCGCTCGCCGACGAGGTGCGCTCATGATCGAATTCATCGCCCAGAACATGGCGCCGATCATGTTCTTCTCGCTGATCATCTTCATGCTGCTCGGCTATCCCGTCGCCTTCTCGCTTGCCGCCAACGGGTTGCTGTTCTTCCTCATCGGCGTCGAGCTGGCGCCGATCTCCAACGGCACCATCAACCTGTCCTGGCCACTGCTCTACGCCCTGCCGGAACGTTTCTGGGGGGTGATGTCGAACGAGACGCTGCTGGCGATTCCGTTCTTCACCTTCATGGGCATCGTGCTCGAGCGATCCGGCATGGCCGAGGACCTGCTCGACACAATCGGCCAGCTGTTCGGACCGATCCGTGGCGGCCTGGCCTATGCCGTGATCTTCGTCGGCGCCCTGCTCGCCGCGACCACCGGAGTGGTTGCCGCCTCGGTCATCGCCATGGGCCTGATCTCGCTGCCGATCATGCTGCGCTACGGCTACGACCGTCGCCTCGCCTCGGGCGTCATCGCCGCCTCGGGCACGCTGGCCCAGATCATCCCGCCGTCGCTCGTGCTCATCGTGCTCGCCGACCAGCTCGGCCGCTCCGTCGGCGACATGTACAAGGGCGCCCTGATCCCCGGCCTGGTGCTGACCAGCCTGTACATGGGCTACATCCTGATCATGTCGATCGTCCGGCCGAAGTCGATGCCGGCCCTGCCGCTGGAGGCCCGCACGCTCGGCCATGGCGTGATGTCGCTGTTCGTGGCCCTGGCGGTCGCTGCCGTCATCGCCTATGCGGCGCACGTCTATCTGTCGCCCACCCACGGCGCCAACGCCGACATCCTCGGTGCCTGCGTCGGCGTCATCTTCATCTATGTCGTCGCCATCGCCGACCGCGGCCTGAAGTTCAACATGATGTCGCGGCTGGCCCAGCAGGTCATCATCGTGCTGATCCCGCCGCTGGCGCTGATCTTCCTGGTGCTGGGCACCATCTTCCTCGGCATCGCCACGCCGACCGAAGGCGGCGCCATGGGTTCGGTCGGCGCGCTCATCATGGCCGCCGTCAAGGGCCGGCTCAACTTCGACGTCGTCAAGCAGGCGCTGGCCTCGACCACGCGGCTGTCGTCCTTCGTCATCTTCATCCTGATCGGCGCCCGCGTCTTCTCGCTCACCTTCTACGGCGTCAACGGCCATCTCTGGGTCGAGCACCTCTTGGTGTCGCTGCCCGGCGGCGAAGTCGGCTTCCTCATCGCCGTCAACGTGCTGGTCTTCCTGCTCGCCTTCTTCCTCGACTTCTTCGAACTGGCCTTCATCGTCGTGCCGCTGCTGGCACCGGCCGCCGACAAGCTCGGCATCGACCTGATCTGGTTCGGCGTGCTGCTCGGCGTCAACATGCAGACCAGCTTCATGCACCCGCCCTTCGGCTTCGCGCTGTTCTACCTGCGTTCGGTCGCGGCGCGCGTGCCCTATCTCGACAAGATCACCGGCAAGAACATCCAGCCGGTGACGACGGGGCAGATCTACTGGGGCGCCGTTCCCTTCGTCTGCATCCAGGTCATCATGATCGGCCTGACCATCGCCTTCCCGCAGATGGTGATGCACTACAAGGGCCCGACGGTCGATCCGGGCAGCATCGAGATCAAGATGCCCGACATGCCGAGCCTCGATGGCGGATTCGGCCTGCCACCGCTCGGCGCACCCGCCCAGCCGGGAACGGCACCAGGCACGGCACCCGCCCCGGCCCAGCCGGCGGCTCCGGACCTGTCCAAGCCGCCAAGCTTTAACTGACCAGGCAGACAAGCAGAAAGGGCGCCCCGATGGGTGCCCTTTCCTGTTTCGGCCTTGGCTGCGGACAAAGAAAAACCCCGGGTCGAAGCCCGGGGTTTCCTCAATGGATGCGGGTCAGCTCAGAGCTTGCCGCCGCGCTGCTGGACCATCATGAAGGTGTCGTAGTTGTATTCGGCGACCTGCATGTTGAGGTAGTAGTCCTTGCGGAAGGCCTTGATCGATTCCCAGGTCTTCTTGAAGGTCGGATTGCCTGCCTCGATCTCGGCATAGGTCTGGTTCGCCGCGTCGAACGATGCCGACATGATCTCGGGGCTGAATGGCCTGAGCTGCGCGCCGGCAGCGACCAGGCGCTTCAGGGCCGCGGTGTTGAGCCAGTCGTAAGCGGACAGCATGTTGGCGTCAGCCGCCTGCGCCGCCACCTTGAGCACCGACTGGTACTGCTTCGGCAGCTCGTCGAACTTGGCCTTGTTGAACAGGGCGTGCACGGTCGGGCCGCCTTCCCACCAGCCGGGGTAGTAGTAGAACGGAGCAACCTTGACGAAGCCGAGCTTCTCGTCGTCGAACGGTCCGACGAACTCGGCAGCATCGATCGTGCCCTTTTCGAGCGCTGGGTAGATGTCGCCGCCGGCGAGCTGCTGGGGAACGACGCCGAGGCGTTCGAGAACCTTGCCGGCAAAGCCGCCGACGCGGAACTTCAGGCCCTGGAGGTCGGCGACGGTGTTGATCTCCTTGCGGAACCAGCCGCCCATCTGGACGCCGGTATTGCCGGCCGGGAAGCCGACGATGCCCTGGGTTCCGAGGAACTCATTGAACAGGTCGATGCCGCCGCCCTGGTAGTGCCAGGCATTGATGCCACGCGCGTTGAGCGAGAAGGGCACCGCCGAGCCGAGCGCCCAGGTCGGGTCCTTGCCCCAGAAATAGTAGCAGACCGTGTGCGCGGCTTCGATGGTGCCGGCGGTGACGGCGTCCGCCACCTGCAGCGCGGGAACGATTTCGCCTGCCGCGAAAACCTGTATCTGGAAATTGCCGTCCGTGACGTCGGACACATATTTCGAAAGCGTCAGTGCGCCGCCGAAGATCGTGTCGGAGAGCGACTTCGGGAACGACGACGCCAGGCGCCACGTGACCTTTGGATTGGACTGGGCAATTGCCGGTGCGGCAAGCGTCGCGGCAGCCGCCGCTGCCCCCACGCCGGTCGCGCCAGCTTTTCTGATAAATGAACGGCGATCCATCAAAATCCTCCCATGCTGGACCGAAAGAACCTATGCGACGCTGGGGAAATTTTGGCCTCCCACCACTACGCCGCCCGCGACAATACACGGCGAAGGGTGCGAGTAAAGCGCGCCCGGCGGGGCGCCCGGAGTTTGGCCTAGGAAAACGCTGCGGCAGCCCAAGCATCTAAAACTATAGTCTAATCCCGATTTCCGGCCGCATGCGTGGCCCACAAACTTGTGTTGGAAAACAGCCATCCGATCGCCTATTTTACGGGCAAGGAAACAGCTCGCTTCCCACAAGGGTTTGAACCTCATCATGCACCAGCCGCTCGTCGCCGTGTCGTCAGACGTCAAGCAGTTCGAGAACTACACCTGGCATGCGGTGCCCCAGCAATATCTCGAGGCAGCGATCACCGGGGCAGGCGTGCTGCCGGTGCTGGTGCCGTCCTTCGGCGACCGGCTCGACCTCGACGAGCTTCTGTCGTCCGTCGACGGCGTCATGCTGACCGGCTCCAAGTCGAACGTCGACCCGCGCCTTTATGGCGAGGAGGCGACCGAGGCCAACGGCCCTTACGACTTCGCCCGCGACTCCACCACCATGCCGCTGATCCGCAAGGCGATCGAGCGCGGCGTGCCGCTGCTCGCCATCTGCCGCGGCATCCAGGAACTCAACGTCGCGCTCGGCGGCTCGCTCGGCACCGAGATCCAAGAGCGTGAGGGCATTGCCGACCATCGCGCGCCGGTCAGCGACAACCAGGACGAACGCTTCGCCATCCGCCAGGTGGCGACGATCAAGCCGGGCAGTTGCCTGGCAGGCGTATTCGGACCCGGCGATATCATGGTCAACTCGGTCCACCGCCAGGCCATCGAGCGGCTTGGCCCCAAGCTCCAGGTCGAGGCCGTCGCCCCCGACGGCACGGTGGAGGCGGTGTCGGTGCGCGATTCCAGGGCCTTCGCCGTCGGCGTGCAATGGCATCCCGAATACTGGGTGAAGTCCGACGACGTCTCGCAGCGCATCTTCAAGGCGTTCGGCGATGCCGCCCGCGCCCATGCCGTCGCCCGCCAGGCGGCGAGGACGGCGGCGGAGTAGGCTCGCAAGGCCCGGCACTTTGGGAGCGTGGCAGGCGCGCCCGGCGCGCCCTCGTGGTTCGACAGGCTCACCATGAGGGATACGGAGGCGTGGCGCCTACATCGTGCGACTTCAGTATCTTGAAGCTGGCCCGCACCCGCCCTGACCTTGGTCCAGGCGATGCCCTCCGAAACCCTCATGGTGAGCCCGTCGAACCATGAATCTTGAGCCGGCGCTCCGATCCCATTCGCAGCCAATTGCACTCGGCCGCGCCTCCCGATGCGGCTCCGTCCCCCCAGCTATCACACGACCGGACTAGCCGCGTTCCTTCGGCCTGCCGGTCGACTGCCGGACATGCAACTCGGGCTTGATCAGTTCCTGCGACGGCCGCACCGACTGGCCGTTGAGCTTGTCGAGCAGCGCGCTCGCGGCGCGGCGGCCGACCTCGCGCTGGCCGTTCCACACCGTCGTCAGGGCCGGCGTCGCGATCTGCGCTTCCTCGAGGTCGTCATAGCCGGTGACCGACACGTCGATGCCGGGCACGAGGCCGGCGCGGGCGATGCCGTTCATCAGGCCGATGGCGACGAGGTCGTTCCAGCAGCAGGCCGCGGTCGGCTTGTCCTTGAGCGCCAGGAACTGCCCGGCCGCCTCGAAGCCGCCCTGCTTGGTGCGCGGGCCGGCGATGCGCCACGACGGCAGCACTTCGAGCCCGGCCGCCTCCATGGCGTTGACATAGCCCTGGTAGCGGTGGCGGCCGGTCGAGGTCTGGTCGGTGCCGCCGATCATTGCGATGCGCTTGTGCCCGAGCGAAATCAGGTGGTTGGTGGCAAGCGCCGTGCCATAGGCGTCGTCGCCGCGGAACACCGGCACTTCCGCGCCCTCGACCGAGCGCGCGATCAGCACCGCCGGCAGGCCGTTTTCCTCGGCCATGATGATGTCCTCGGCCGGCGTGCCGATGGCCGGCGACATGATCACGCCGTCGGCGCCGAGTTGCAGCAGCGTGTCGACGAAGGTGCGCTGCTTCTCCAGGTCGTCATAGTGGTTGGACAGGATGAAGGTCTGCCGGCTGCGGTCGAGTTCGCTCTCGATGGAGCGCAGGATCTCGGCGTAGAACGGGTTCATGATGTCGTGCACGACGACACCAACGATGCCCGAGCGCGACGTGCGCAGGCTGGCCGCACGGCGATTGTAGATGTAACCGATCTCGCGAGCGTGCTGCTTGATGCGGTCGCGTGTGGAATCGGCGACGAGCGGACTGTCACGCAGCGCAAGCGACACGGTGGCGGTCGAAACGCCGAGCGCGTCGGCAATCGTCGAAAGCTTGATCTTCTGAGCCAGCGGGCCCTCCATCCGCAAGCGTGAACGGACGGTCTTTTAAACCGTTTAAAGCCGTATGCCATTGTTCAACGGCAAATCAAAGCTTTTTTGCCAGCTCCTCGGCTTCCGCATTCGGCGCGGCGCGGTTCCTGACCCGCAGCTTGTGCTCGCGGTGGATGATGTAGAGGCCGCTGCCGACGATGATCGCAGCGCCGGCGAGCGTGTAGCGGTCGGGCAACTGGTCGAAGACCAGCCAGCCGAGGATGATCATCCAGACCATCTGCAGATAGGGGTATGGCGCAAGTGCGGTGGCGGTGGCGCGCTGGTAGGCCTTGATCAGCAGCCAGTGACCGAAACCGCCGAACACGCCGAGGCCGAACAGCACCAGCCAGTCGTAGAGATGGGCAGGCATCGAGCCGGCGAGCGGCACGGCGGGCAGCATGAAGACCGCTGGAACGACAGCCGAATAGAGGATCAGGCTCTCGGCCGTTTCGCGGCTGCCCATCTGCCTCGTCATGATGGTGTAGAGCGACGAACTCAGCATCGCGCAGATCGAAAACAGGTGGCCGATGCCGAAACCGCCCAAGCCCGGCCGGGTGATGACGATCACGCCGATGAAGCCGACAGAGACGGCGAGCCAGCGCCGCCAGCCGGCCCATTCGCCGAGCAGCGGCCCCGCCAGCGCGGTGATCACCATCGGGCTGGCGAAGTTGATCGACACCGTCTCGGCGAGTTGCAGCGTCTGCAGCGCCATGAAGTTGAAGATGGTCGAGCCGAACATGAACACGGCGCGCAGGATCTGCAGCCATATGCTCTGCGGCACCAGGCGCTCGGGCCGCCTCCAGGCCCTGAACAGCACCATGACGAGAACCGCATGGACCGCGAAACGCACCCAGGTGACGAAGGGAGCGGCCATGCCGGACGTCACCAGGTGCTTGGCGCTGGTGTCGAGGAAGGAAAAGACCAGGCCGGAAGCGAATATCAGCAGGATCGCCGATGACGGCGTTGCAGTCTCTGCTGGTTTTTGAGGAGTCACGCTGGCAGGCCGGATAGGACGGAGGATCCCTCGCTATTGCGCCAATAGGCGCCGCCCGGCAAGGCAAAATTCGTGGGTACGGCGCATGAAGCGCCTATTCCGCCGCTTCGGCTTCCGCTTCGGGCTCGACCTCGGTAGCGCCCTCGACGTCGGCAGCCGCCTCTTCGTCGATGAGCGTCAGGTCCGACAGGTTGGCCTCGATGCGCAGGAGAAGCTTGGACAGCTGCTTGAGGTCCTTCTTGTCGAAGCCCTTGAGAGCCTGCTTTTCGGTCTTCTTGACCGATTTCTCGACGGCGCGGATGGCATCGTGGCCGGATTCGGTGAGGAAGATGTGGGCCTGGCGGGCATCGGTGTCCGAGGCGCGCTTCTCAAGGAATCCCTGGGCCTGCAGCCGGTTGATGGTCTTGGTGATCGTCGGCGGGCGCACGCCGAGCCGCGAGGCGAGTTGGCCGGGTGTCTGGCCGTCCTCGTCGTGCAGCGACAGCATGATCTGGTCCTGGCCGGCATAGAAGCCGTGGGCAAGCAGCCGTGCGGCAAGCGAGGTGCGCGCCAGCCGGGCCACCTGGTGAAGCCGGCTCATCGCCGCGCCTTTGTTGGACTTGGACATCCGCCCTCTCCTGCGCCACGCCCCCGTGCCGTAGTGGCCGAGAATAGTTGCTGCGTAGCCCTTGGCAATCGACCCTGCGGGAGATTGTTGCCGTCACGCTTTGCCGGCAACCCATCCGCATGAGCGCTATTGCCAGACGGATGTTACAGTTCGATGACAGATACCCTTCGCCGGCAAATTTCCGGATGCGGCCCTTACCCCGCCCGCTTCACCGCGACGATCATCAGCGCCTCGTAGGCCGACGCAACCTCCCGGACCGCGCTTTGCACGCCCTCGCCGGCGCGACGCAGGATGCCGTCGTCGGCGTTCGTCGTGTCGCGTGCCCCGCTGCGCTGATTGTAGGGCGCGACGGTGGTGAAGATATGCTCGCTGAGGTCGTCGGGAAAGAACATCTGGCCGGTCATCGCGCTGCCCTCGCTCGGGAACGCCTTGAAATGGATATGCGTGGTGCGGCCGCGATACCAGCCGGGATAGATTGTCTTGAAGGCGGCGATGCCGTCCTTGCCGGTACGCTGCCAGCCACGCAGGAATTTTTCGCCGGTAGTGTCGACGTCGCGGCCGTCGCCCTGGCCGGGATAGCCGGAGTAGTGGCCGGTCGCGTCGCAATGCCAGAGGTCGACGCGCGCACCCTCGATCGGCACGCAGGCCTCGTCGACGACCTGCAGGCGCACCGTCAGCGCCACGCCCTCGCGTCCTTCGGTGATCTCGGCGCGCTCCAGCGCCGGATCGAAATAATAGGGCCCCTCGGTCGTTTCCGGCGTGATCGCGCACACCCCGGCCTCGGGCATGAGCAACGAGGCGCCGCCTGCCGGCGAAGCCTGCTGGGCGAACAGCTGGACCGGCACCAGCGCGCCGCCACCGGCGGTCACTGCGATCAGGCCGAGCGCCCGGCGGCGGCTCAGTATGCTGGAAAAAGATGCTTTCGGCATCGTCGTCTGTCTCCGAAAATGGGGCGGCAAGCCCCTTGCCCGGCCATCAATCTAGGCACTGCCCGGCCGCCATCCCAATGAAACTTCCGTAATGTGCGCAACGCGCTGCCGCGATGCCGTTTGAGACGTGCAAAAGCCTTTCCGGCATCCTATATGGAGCCTCTATTCGATCCCGAGGACGACCATGACCGAAGCTCAGACCCAAATCCCCGTCACCGTGCTGACCGGCTATCTCGGCTCCGGCAAGACGACCCTGCTCAACCGCATCCTGTCGGAGAACCACGGCAAGCGTTATGCCGTCATCGTCAACGAGTTCGGCGAGATCGGCATCGACAACGACCTGATCGTGGAATCCGACGAGGAAATCTACGAGATGAACAATGGCTGCGTCTGCTGCACCGTGCGCGGCGACCTGATCCGCGTCGTCGAGGGCCTGATGCGCCGTCCCGGCCGCTTCGACGCCATCGTCGTCGAGACCACCGGCCTTGCCGACCCGGTGCCGGTCGCCCAGACCTTCTTCATGGACGAGGACGTGCGCGCCAAGACCAAGCTCGACGCCGTCGTTGCCCTGGTCGACGCCAAGCACCTGCCGCTGCGCCTCAAGGACAGCCGCGAGGCCGAGGACCAGATCGCCTTTGCCGACGTCGTGGTGCTGAACAAGACCGACCTGGTCAATGCCGACGAGCTGCGCGACGTCGAGGCCGCCGTCCGCGCCATCAACCCCTCGGCCCGGATCCATCGCACCACCCGCGCCGGCGTTGCCCTCGACCAGGTACTCGACCGCGGCGCCTTCGACCTGAAGCGCGTGCTGGCCGACGATCCGCATTTCCTCGATGCCCACGATCACGACCACGACCATGAATGCGGCCCGAACTGCGACCACGACCACCATCATCACCACCACGATCATGATCACCACCATCATGACCATGACCACCACGATCACGACCATGGCGCCGTGTCGCCGATCCATGACGTGACGGTGCAGTCGGTGTCGCTGCGCGGCGGCGAGATGGATTCCAAGAAATTCTTCCGCTGGATCGAGAAGATCACCCAGATGGAAGGCCCGAACATCCTGCGCCTGAAGGGCATCATCGCCATCAAGGACGATCCGGACCGCTACGTCATCCAGGGCGTGCACATGATCATCGAGGGCGACCACCAGCGCGCCTGGAAGGACGACGAGAAGCACGAGAGCCGGCTGGTGTTCATCGGCCGCGAGCTCGACGCCGAGCGCCTCAAGCGCAGCTTCGAGGCCTGCCAGGCGGCGTAAGGCCGCCAAACTAGTTACCGGATATTCTGCTCCTCATCCGACCCTGAGCTTGTCGAAGGGCCGGCACCTTCTCCCCGTAAATGACGGGGAGAAGGAAGATGGCCGCAATGCCGACGCCCCCCTCGCCCCGCTTGCGGGGAGAGGGTAAGGGTGAGGGGCAAAGATACATCGAAGACGGAACCAGCCTTTCTCATGCCCACAGTCGCCCCGTTTGACCTCGAAGGCCATTGCATCGCTGCTGCCTTCATCGACAACATCCCCTTCTTCGCACTCGCCGACGGCATGGTGCACTGGCTCGACCACGGCCAGAAATCGGTCAAGCTGCATGACGGCCTGCTGTCGGCGACGACCAGCGCCGGCAACGACCTGCTGATCACGGGCGGCGAGGACGGCAAGGTGATGTCGCTGGGATCGTCGGGCACCGCCCAGGAACTCGCCAGCGCCGGCAAGAAGTGGGTCACCGCTGTCGCCTCGGGCCCGCAGGGCGCCGTCGCCTATGCCAGCGGTCGCAATGCCTGGGTGCGCTTCGCCGACGGCAAGACCAAGGAATTCGTTCACCCGCGCTCTGTCGAGGGCGTCGCCTTTTCGCCCAAGGGCATGCGCATCGGCATTGCCCGCTACAATGGCGCGACGCTGCATTTCCCCGCCGCCGAGGGCAAGCCGGTGGAACTGGAATGGGCGGGCGCCCATACCGGAATCACGTTTTCGCCCGACGGCGCCTTCCTCGTCACCACGATGCAGGAAAACGCGCTGCACGGCTGGAAGCTGGTCGATGGCAAACACATGCGCATGACCGGCTACCCCGCCAAGGTGAAGAGCCTGTCATGGAGCGCCAAGGGCAAGTGGCTGGCAAGCTCCGGCGCGCCCGCCGCCATCGTCTGGCCGTTCAGCGGCAAGGACGGCCCGATGGGCAAGGCGCCGCTCGAACTCGGCACCCGCGGCAATTCCATGGTGACGTCGGTCTGCTGCCATCCCAGCGAAGACATCGTCGCCATCGGCTATGACGACGGCATGGTGATGGCAGTACGTTTCGCCGACTCCAAGGAGGTGCTGTTGCGCCGCCCCGGCAAGGGCGCCATTACCGCAATGGCCTGGGACAAGGACGAGCGCCGCCTCGCCTTCGGCAGTGCCACCGGCGACTGCGGCGTCATCGACATCGCCGGCTAGAAACTCCAGGGAGACCGTGAAACGTCTTCCGTTCGAAGCAACGTCAGACACCCTCAATTCAGCCGGCGCGGACAACCCTCACCGGCTTGCGCCGGAGCGCCAGGCCGTCGCGCATGTTGAGCGACAGAAGCGTAATGTTGATCGCACCCGCGATCAGTTCCAGCCCCTGCACGACGACGAAACCCGCATCGAAGCGGCCGGCTTCGGCCCAGCCGGCGAGCACATAGGCCGAGGGCAGCAGCACCAGAAGCCCGTTGGCGGCAATGATGCGCATGCGGCGCTTCTTCTGCTGCACGACCGGGCTTCTCCAACCCCTGCCGAGCGAGAAGCCCGAGGCGCCGGCGATCATCATGGCCGGGATCAGCACCACCATGCCGCCAAGGATGGCTGCCTTGACCATGGCTATGGTTTCGGCGTTGCCGCTGAGTTCGGCTGCAGCCGTGGAAATCCAGAAACAGGTGACTGTGATCAAGGCGACCGTCCCGGCCGCCGCATGGAGCTTCGCTTTCATTGTCGAGCCTCCGATTTTGATAGCAAGCTATATATCATTGCATAGCATGCTATTCAAGCTCTATCTCTCGGCCATGGCTTTCCAGAAAGAACGCTCCGCCGGCTACCTCGCCAACCAGATGGCGCGCCTCTTCGCCAAGGGCCTGCACGAGCGCATCCGGCCCCTCGGGCTGGCGCCGGCGCAGTTCATGACGCTGCTGCCGCTGTGGGACGAGGACGGGATTTCCCAGAGCGAACTGGTGCGGCGTCTCGATGTCGAGCAGGCGACGATGGCCAACACGCTGACGAGGATGGAGCGCGACGGGCTGATCGAGCGGCGCGCCAATCCCGGCGATGGCCGCTCCCAGGCCATCCACCTGACGCCAAAAGCGAAAGCGCTGCGCGATCCCGCCACCGTTGCGGCCCGCGCGCAGAACGAGGCGGCGCTGGCCGACTTCTCCGAGGACGAACGCCAGGCATTCCTGGCGCTCATGCGACGCGCGATCGCCTCCATGCACAAGGATTGACGCGCGTACTCAACGTGTTTCGATGGCTACTCGACCAGGCAGGTCGCCCGGCCGGTGAAATTGTAGGTCCTGCCGTCGCCGCCGGCAGCACCCGTCATGTCGAACACCGTGACGGAATACTGGCCGATGTAGTCGCCCTCTTCGCCCGACTTGGTCCTGATCGTGACCTCGACATAGCCATGCGGCTTGTCGCCGTCGCGCTCGCGGTAGACCACCATGCGCAGCTCTTCACCATCGAGCCAGTATTGCGCCAGGTGCTCGCGCCCGAAGGTAATCTTGCGCAGGTCCGCCTCAATGGCCTTGTTGGCAATCTCGATCTCGCCGCGAAAATCGAACACCGGACTGCCCATGCCGCGAGTGACGCCACTCTCGATGGTCAGTTTCACTGCCTCATCCTTGGCACCGCATGACAGCCCGCCAGAGGCAACGGCCGGGCCCGCCGCAAGCAGGATCGACATAAGCACCATCATAACACGCATCGGCATCCATCCCCAAAGCACAGTGTCATGATCGCCGATGCCCGGGGATGGTCAAGTGCCCCAGGGCTGAGCCAATCGACGCCGCAAGCACGGCCAATTGCGGTTTCGCATCCGCTCTGGCTAGAGTGCCCCGGTATCAGTCGGGAGCCATGATGAACCGCATCGAACGTCCGGAAGCCACCGAAGGCGGCGTGGCGCTGTCGCGCATCGCCGAGCTTGCAGCCGCCGAGGCCGAAATCTTCACCAGGGCGCGGCCGAAATCGCAGGCCTCCCTCGGCAACGGCATGGCAGGTTTCTTCAACGGCGTTCCGATGCACTGGATGAAGGACTGGCCGACGCCGTTCCCCATCCTGGTCGACAAGGCCAGCGGCGCCACCATCACCGACGTCGACGGCAACAGGCTCGCCGATTTCTGCCTCGGCGACACCGGCTCGATGTTCGGCCATTCGCCTGCCCCGGTCGCCCGCGCCATCCGCCGCCAGGCGGGCCGGGGCCTGACCTACATGCTGCCGTCGGAGGACTCGCTCACCCTCGGGCTGCTGCTTGCCGAGCGCTTCGGCCTGCCGCACTGGCAGATTGCCACCACGGCGAGCGACGCCAACCGCTTCGCCCTCCGCGTCGCCCGCGCCGTCACCGGCCGCGACAAGATCCTCGTCTTCAACGGCTGCTACCACGGCGCCGTCGACGAGACGATGGTGCGGCTGGACGGTGGCAAGCCGATCAACCGGCCCGGCCTCGCCGGCGAGTTCCGCGACCTCACCGAGCGCACCCGCATCGTCGAGTTCAACGACCTGCTGGCGCTGGAAGAGGCGCTGAGCCATGACGACGTCGCCTGCGTCATCACCGAACCGGTGCTGACCAATTCCTGCATGGTGCTGCCCGAACCCGGCTTCCTCGAAGGCGTGCGTGCGCTGACCCGCAAGGCCGGCACGCTGCTGCTCATCGACGAGACCCACACCATCTCGACCGGCCCAGGCGGCTACACCAAAAAGCACGATCTCGAGCCCGACCTTTTCGTGCTCGGCAAGCCCGTCGCCGGCGGCGTGCCGGCGAGCGTCTGGGGCATGAGCGAAGAGCTCGCCGCCCGCTACACCGCCTACAACGCCACCAAGGAGCCGGGCTATTCCGGCATGGGCACGACTTTGTCGGCCAATCCCCTCCAGTTCGCGGCGATGCGGGCGACGCTTGAAGAGGTGATGACGGAAGCGAACTACGCCCACATGGAAAAGCTGGCAGAACGGCTGGCCACCGGCCTCGACAAGGCGATCCGAAAACGCAGGCTGCCCTGGCACGTGATGCGTGTCGGCGCCCGTGTCGAGTTCATCTGCGCGCCAGGCCCGCTGCGCAATGGCGGCGAGGCCGAGCACGCGCATGCCTCGCGGCTCGAGGCTGCCGTGCACGTGGCGCTGGTCAATCGCGGCGTGCTGATCGCGCCGTTCCACAACATGATGCTGGTCTCGCCGGTGACGACCGCGCGGCAGGTCGACAGGCTGGTCGCAGCTTTCGGCGATATTGCCGCCCGTCTTGCGGCATGAGACAAGGCACAAGGACAATCGAGTGACATCATGACATCACCTTCCGGCTCGACCGTCGACGAGGCCAGGGCCTTCCTCGACGCGAACCCAGACGTCGAAGCCTTCGACATCGTGCTGACCGACGCCAATGGCGTCGGCCGCGGCAAGATCATCCGCCGCCACGAGCTGATGGGCCTCTACGAAGGCGGACGCCACCTGCCGATCTCCATCCTCGGCCTCGACATCACCGGCGAGGACGTGCACGAGACCGGCCTGATCTGGGATTCCGGCGACGGCGACCTGCGCGCCTGGCCGATCCCCGGCACGCTGAAGCCGATGCATGCCACCAGCCCCGCCCGCGGCCAGCTTTTGATGTCGATGTACCATCTCGACGGCGCGCCGATGACTTCGGACCCGAGGCTGGCGCTGCAGCGCCAGGTCGACAAGCTGGCGGCAAAGGGCCTGCATCCGGCCGGCGCCTTCGAACTCGAATTTTTCCTGCTGGCCAACGAGCGCGACGGCGACGGCAAGGTGCAGCCGGCCCGCGCCGTGCTCGACGGCCGCGCCTCGGGCAAGACCGAGGTCTATTCGGTCGACCATCTGCACGGCATGGAGCCGTTGTTCTCCGACATCTATGCCGCCGCCAAGCTGCAGGGCATCCCGGCGGAAACCGTCATCTCGGAATACGCCCCGGGCCAGTACGAGCTCACACTGCGCTACCGCAAGGACGTGATGCAGGCCGCCGACGACCTGATCATGCTGAAGCGCATCGTCCGCATGCAGGCGCGCCGACATGGCGTCACCGCCTGCTTCATGGCCAAGCCAATCGAAAAATATGCCGGCTCGGGCATGCACTTCCACGCCTCGCTGCTCGACAGCAACGGCACCAACGTCTTCGCCGAAGCGAGGGAAGGCATCTGGGAGCCGAAGCTGCTGCATGCGCTCGGCGGCCTCGCCGACACCATGGCGGAATCGATGCTGGTGTTTGCCCCGCACGCCAATTCCTGGCGCCGCTTCGTCTCGCAGTCCTACGCACCGGTGGCGCCGACCTGGGGCGTCAACAACCGCTCGGTGGCGCTGCGCGTGCCGGCGGGCGACGCCAGGAACCGCCGCATCGAGCACCGCCCCTCGGGCGTCGACGCCAACCCCTATCTGGTCGCCGCGACCATCCTCGCCGGCATCTCGAAAGGGCTGGAGGAACAGCTCGATCCCGGCCCCGAGACCTCGGGCAATGGCTACGAACAGGCCGAAGGCACCGAAAGCGTCATGCCGCCGGACTGGCGCACGGCGATCGAGGTGGCCAAGCAATCGGAATTCCTGCGCGAAGCGCTCGGCCACGACCTGCACCGCACGTTTACGGCAATCAAGGAAGCCGAATACCTGCGTGTTGCCCGCACGGTCAGCGAACTCGACTACCACCTCTACCTGCACGAGGTGTGAGGACGGCAGAAGCTGGCTAAGACTTGGGCGCCGCCTGCACCGTCACAGTCAGGCCGAGACTCCTGACGACGCCGAGCAGCGTCGTCAACCGCGGATCGCCGTCGGCGCTGAGGGCCTTGTAAAGGCCCTCACGCGTTACTCCGGCATCCTTGGCGATCTGGCTCATGCCTCGCGCGCGCGCCACGACTCCGAGCGCATGCGTAATGTAGGCAGCATCACCTGTTTCAAAGGCGTCGGAAATCAGCTCGGCCTGGGACTCAGGCGTATCGAGATACGCCGCAGCATCGAATGGAGTTGTCTTGAGAACCATGCTTACACCTCCTTGGCCAGTTCCAAGGCCCGCTTGATGTCGCGGCCTTGGCTCGACTTGTCTCCGCCGCACAGCAGGATGACCAGAATTCGTCCGCGCTGTACGAAGTAGACGCGGTAGCCGGGACCAAAGTCCACGCGCAGTTCGCCGATGCCGTCGAAGAATTTGACATCGCCAAACAGACCGGCCTCAAGCCGAACCACGCGTTGGGCGATCTTGCGCCGGGCTGCCACGTCCCGAAGCCCATCAATCCATTCCCGAAAAATGTCGGTCTGACGGACCTCGAACATATGTGAACCATAGTTCACAGACATCCAGAAGTCAACGCCGACGTGAACTATGGTTTACACCTGCACCTGTTTGCTGGGCTAGGATCGAGCCTACTGGATTGTGACCCGATCACATTTCTTCATCACGCAGTTGAGGCTCTGGATTTTTATCCTGCAAGAACATACCATGAACAGATGCCAGTTCTTTCGACCCGCGAGAAACTCGCGATCCTCTCCGCCGCCGCGAAATATGACGCTTCCTGCGCCTCTTCGGGCGCCGGTGGGCGCAACTCGCTGAAGTCTGGCGGCATCGGCTCGACCGAGGGCATGGGCATCTGCCACTCCTACGCGCCCGACGGCCGCTGCATCTCGCTGCTCAAGATCCTGCTGACCAATTTCTGCATCTACGACTGCAGCTACTGCATCAACCGCTCGTCCTCCAATGTCAGGCGTGCCCGCTTCACCGTCGACGAGGTGGTGCGGCTGACCATGGATTTCTACAAGCGCAACTACATCGAGGGGCTGTTCCTCTCGTCAGGCGTCATCCGCTCGCCCGACGAGACCATGGCTGAGATGGCGGAGGTGGCGCGGCGGCTGCGGCTCGACGAGAAATTCGGCGGCTACATCCATCTCAAGGCCATTCCCGAGGCATCGGCCGAGCTGATCGAGAAGGCCGGCCTCTATGCCGACCGCCTGTCGATCAATGTCGAGCTGCCGACCGACGAGGGCGTGAAAAGGTTGGCGCCGGAAAAGCGGCCGGAGACGATCCGTGTCTCGATGGCAAAACTGCGCTCGAAGATCGAGGAGAAGGCGGAGCCGACGCTGAGGACGAAGACGCGCGAACGCTTCGCGCCTGGTGGCCAGTCGACGCAGATGATCGTCGGCGCCGACGCCACGCCAGATGCCCGCATCCTCAAGACCAGCGCCCGGCTCTATGGCAGCTACCAGTTGCGCCGCGTCTACTACTCGGCCTTCAGCCCGATCCCCGACGCCTCCTCAGCCCTGCCCCTGAAAAGGCCGCCGCTGATGCGCGAGCACCGGCTTTACCAAGCCGACTGGCTGATGCGTTTCTACGGCTTCGACCAGGGCGAGATACTCGACGGCCAGCCCGATGGCATGCTTGATCTCGACATCGATCCCAAGCTGTCCTGGGCCCTGCGCAACCGCGCCATGTTTCCGGCAGACGTCAACCGCGCCGACAGGGAGATGCTGCTGCGCATCCCGGGTTTTGGCACGCGCGCCGTCGAACGCATCATCGAGACCCGCCGCTTCAGGCGGCTGCGCCTCGAAGACATCGGCCGGCTGTGCCAGTCCGTCGCCAAGGTGCGGCCGTTCATCGTCGCCGAAGGCTGGTCGCCAGGTGCTGCAACCGACGCCGCCCGCCTGCGCGAGACAATCGCGCCGAAGCCGCGCCAGCTCGAGCTGTTCTGATGGCCGGCCAGCGGGCTTTCTCACTGGCCGCATACGCCGTGCATCTGGCCAACCCGACCGACTTCGACGGCTGGCGCGATGCCGCGCGGCGGCTGATCACAAACGAGGTGAAGCCCGAGGACATCGAGTGGCTTGTCGGCGGCGATGCGACCGAATTGCCAGCCCCGACCCCAGGTGTCGAGCTCAGGGTCTCGAGAGAATTCATCGACCGCGCGGCCATCGTCGCCTGCCATTCCAACGGCGAACGTTTCGCCCTGCTCTACCGCCTGCTGTGGCGGCAGCGCAGCGAGCCCCATCTGTTTCGGATTGCCTCGGACCCGGACGTGCGCCGTTTCGAGGCGATGGAGAAGGCGGTCCGGCGCGACGAGCACAAGATGCATGCCTTCGTCCGCTTCCGGAAGATCGGCGACGGCGAACGTTTCGTCGCCTGGTTCGAGCCCGACCACTTCATCCTCGAACTTGCCGCGCCCTTCTTCGTGCGCCGCTTCACCGGCATGCACTGGGCGATCCTGACGCCGCACGGCTCGGCCGAGTGGGACCGTGACCAACTGGCCTTCGGCCCGGCGGCATCGAAGGAGGATGCATTCGCTTCAGACCAGTCCGAGGAGATGTGGCGGACCTATTTCGTCAACATCTTCAACCCGGCGCGCCTGAAGGTGAAGGCGATGCAATCGGAGATGCCCAAGAAATACTGGCGGAACCTTCCCGAGGCCTCGCTTATTCCGGGACTGATCGCTGGCGCCGACCAGGCCGCCAGGGAAATGATCGCAAGGATGCCGACAATGCCCGCACCGCATCACCAGGCCATACAGGCGAAGCACTGGCCCGCAGCCGAAGCTGCTGCCGAGACGGAGGCCCAAAGCATCGACGCTTTGCGCCAGCAGGCAAGTCAGTGCCGGCGCTGCGCGCTGTGGAGCGAGGCGACCCAGACGGTGTTCGGCGAAGGTCCTGATGATGCCGAACTGGTGTTCGTCGGCGAGCAGCCCGGCGACCAGGAGGATCTGCAGGGCCGGCCCTTCGTAGGCCCCGCCGGCAAGATCTTCGACGCCGTGATCGGCGAAGCCGGCATCGACCGCTCATCGGTCTACGTCACCAATGCCGTCAAGCACTTCAAGTTCGAGCCGCGCGGCAAGCGCCGTATCCACAGCAAGCCGAATGCCGGCGAGGTGCAGGCCTGTCGCTGGTGGCTGGTAAAGGAACTCAAGCTGCTGAAGCCGAAGCTGGTGGTGGCGCTCGGCGCGACCGCGGCCCAGTCGCTGCTGGAAGCGCCTGTGGCGATCACCAGACAGCGCGGCCAGGCCATCACCCGCGACGACGGCCTCGCCGTGTTTCTGACGATCCATCCGTCCTACATCCTGCGCATTCACGACCCGCAACAGGCAGCGGCGGAGCGCGCCCGCTTCGCCGAGGACATCAGGACGGTGCGCCAGATAATGGCTGGCTAGCGAACCAGGATCGCCCGGAGATCGTTGACGTTCGTGCCGGTCGGCCCGGGGACGAAGAGATCGCCCACCGAATTGAACGCGGTCCAGGCGTTGTTGCCGGCAAGCATCGCCTTGGCATCGACGCCGGCGCCATGCATCCGCGCAACGGTCGAGCCGTCGGCGAAGGCGCCGGCATTGTCCTCCGAACCGTCGATGCCGTCGGTGTCGGCGGCGAGCGCGTCGATGCCTGTCAGGCCGTCGATGCCAATGGCAAACGCCAGCAGGAATTCGCTGTTGCGACCACCCTTGCCCTTGGCGCGAAGCGTGACCGTGGTTTCGCCGCCGGACAGGATCAGCACCGGCTTTTTGAACGGACGGTTGCGCACGGCGACCTCGCGTGCGATCGCGGCATGCACGCCGCCAACCTCGCGCGCCTCGCCCTCGATGGCGTCCGACAGGATCACCGTCTCGACGCCCTGCTTGCGTGCCGCCTCGGCCGCCGCGTCGAGCGACACGGCGGCGGAGGCAATGACATGCACCTCGTTGCGGGCGAAGCGCGGGTCGGAAGGCTGCGGCGCGTCGGCTGCGGTCGAACTGATGTGCGCCATGACATTTTCCGGCAAGGCGATCCGGTAGGTCTCGATGAGCCGGAGCGCGTCGGCGCGAGACGCCTCGTCAGGCACGGTCGGACCCGAGGCGACCAGCGCCGGGTTGTCGCCGGGGATGTCGGACACGACGAGCGAAACGACGCGGGCAGGATGCGCCGCTGCAGCCAGCCGGCCGCCCTTGATGCCGGAAATGTGCTTGCGAATGGTGTTCATCGCCGAGATCGGCGCGCCAGAAGCGAGCAATGCCTCGTTGACGGCGATCTCGTCGGCCAGCGTCAGGCTGCCTGCCGGCGATGGCAGCAGGGCCGAACCGCCACCAGAGACCAGCGCCACGACGAGGTCGTCCTCGGTCAGGCCGGAAACCGTCTCAAGCAGAAGCTTCGCCGCCTCGAGGCCGTTGGCGTCGGGCACCGGGTGCGACGCCTCGACGATCCTGATGCGTTCGCAGGGTGCCGCAAATCCGTAGCGGGTGACGACGACGCCCTCCAGCGGGCCCTCCCAGGCCTTTTCGAAGGCGGCCGCCATCTGCGCCGAACCCTTGCCGGCGCCGATGACGATAGTCCGACCCTTGGGCTTTTCCGGCAGATGGCGGCGGATCGTGAGTTCCGGATCGGCGGCCGCGACGGCAGCCTCGAAAATCTTGGTCAAAAACTGCTTCGGGTCGGTCATGGCCATCGGTACTCTCAATATCAGTCGCTTCGTCTGTTCATGCAGCATGGCCCCTCATCCCACCTGCCGGGACCTTCTCCCCGTAAACGGGGCGAAGGAGGCTGGCCGCAACGTTGCCGCTTGTCCCTTCTCCCGTTTCTGCGGGGAGAAGGTCCCGGTAGGGGGATGAGGGGCGGCGCAAAGTTCCAAATCATGCCGGCCCGAGCGCAAGCTCCGATCTGGGAATGCCGAGATGGTCGCAGATGGCCGCCACCACGACTTCGTGGTCCTGGCGCTCGGGCAGGCCCGAAACGGCGATGGCGCCGACGACGCCGACACCCTTGACGCGGATTGGAAAGCCGCCGCCGGCCAGCACGTAGTCGTCGATCGGCAGAGCCTCGCCGACGGCAAAGGTGCGGTCCGGCCGCGCCTTCTGCAGCACCATGCGGTAGCTGCTGCGGTGGAAGGTCCTGACGACGTTGATCTTGCGCCGCGCCCACTCGGTGTTGTTAACGGTCGAGCCGGGCAGCGCGCAGTAGAACAGCGCACGGTCCCAAAGCCGGATGTCGATGATGACGGGGAAGTTTTCCGACAGCCCGCGCGCACGGATGGCCGAGCCGATGTCGAAGGCGACCGCCTCGTCGAAGCGGTCGAAGACCAGTCGGTCCTCCTGCTCGGCGATCTTGCTCAGATCCTCGGCTGCTGCCATCGTCCGTTCCTCCATCAGACACGGCTCACATGGCAGACCCGGGCCAATGACGCAAGGTCAGGCGGCGCGATCCATGGTCGTCTTGGCGGCTTTGCCTGCGACATAAACCTCCACCACGGCGCGGTCGTCGCCGAGCGTCTGCAACAGGAACAGCTCTTCGGCCAGCGTTGCAGTGCGTTCCATCCGGAGCCGCATGCCCGGCGTTGCGCGGGCGTCGAGCACCACGATGTCGGCGTCGGTGCCGACATCCAGCGTGCCCACCTTGTCCGAAATCGACAGCGATTCGGCGTTGCCGCGCGTCAGCTGCCAGTAGGAGGCCAGCGGGTTGAGCTTCTCGCCATTGAGCGCGATGACCTTGTAGGCCTCGTCCATGGTGCGCAGCATCGAATAGTTGGTGCCGCCGCCAACGTCGGTCGCAGTCGCGATGCGCAGCGGCTTGTCGCGCTTGCGATAGCGCTGGTAGTCGAACAGGCCCGAGCCGAGGAACAGGTTGGAGGTCGGGCAGAACACCGCGATCGAGCCATGCTCGGAGATCGCGTCGGACTCGCGCTCGCTAAGATGGATGCAGTGGCCCAGAAGCGTGCGCTTGCCGAGCAGGCCGTAGTGCTCGTAGACGTCGGTGTAGTCGCGCGACCAGGGATAGAGCTCCTGGGTAAAGGCGATCTCGGCGTGGTTCTCCGACAGGTGCGTCTGGATGTGCAGGTCGGGGTGCTCGCGCGCCAGCTGGCCGGCCATTTCCATCTGCTCGGGCGAGGACGTGATGGCGAAGCGCGGGGTGATCGCGACGTGCTGGCGGCCCCTGCCGTGCCATTCGGCGATCAGCGCCTTGGTGTCGTCATAGCTCGTCTGCGGCGTGTCGAGCACGCCGTCCGGCGCGTTGCGGTCCATCATCACCTTGCCGGCGATGTTGAGCATGTTGCGGTCGTGCGACTCGGCGAAGAAAGCCTCGGCCGACTGCTTGTGCACCGAGCAATAGGCAGCGACCGTCGTCGTGCCGTGACGCACCATCTCGTCGAGGAACAGCCGCGAGATGCGACGGCCGTGCTGGGCGTCGATGAAGCGCGTTTCCTCGGGAAAGGTATACTTGTTCAGCCATTCCAGTAGCTCGGCGCCATAGGCGGCGATGATCTGCATCTGTGGAATGTGGACATGCGCATCGATGAAACCGGGCAGGATAAGGTGCGGGCGATGGTCGACGACCTTGGCGCCGCCGGCCTGGGCGGCAACCTGGGCATAGGCGCCGACGGCGGCAATCTTGCCGTCGCGCATCAGCACGGCGCCGTCTTCCTCATAGGCGTAGGACCCATGGTCGTCGGCGCTGTCGGGCCAGCGCAGGAAGGACAAGGTACGGCCGCGAAGAAGAGTGGTGGTCATGATCGGACTCTACAAGCTTTCTGGCGTGGCGAAACCGCGGCTGTCGCCGCGCGTCGAAATGGGCGCAACGAGCTGCGCCCTGAACCTCTGCGTGTCGCTGTCTTTTGGCCGGAGCGTGCTCTTGCCCGCCCCGTTTCAGCATCATGCTGCAGGCGCTACTTCCGTGCCTGCTCGTACCAGGCGACCAGCAACGCCCGCTCTTCCGGCGTTATCTGGGTGACATTGGCCGGCGGCATGGCATGGCTGCGGCCGGCCTGCAGGTAGATCTCGCGGGCGTGCTCGGCGATCGCATTGTCGGTCTCCAGCACGACACCCTTGGGCGCATAATAGACACCTTCGTAGGACGGCTCGTTGGCATGACACATGGCGCAGCGGCCAAGCACGGTGTCGCGCACCTTCTCGAACTGTGCCGCGGCGATGTAGGGCTGGGTCGTGACCGAGGCGTTCTTGTCCTCGCCGGTCAGCACCTTCGGCACGGTCGACAGCCACATGATGACGATGAACAGCAGCGCGGCGGCGAGCCAGGTCCAGTGCGGATTGCCTTCGCGCTTGTGGATCGTGTTGAAGTAGTGGCGGATCAGCACGCCGATGATGAAGATCAGCGCGGCGATGACCCAGTTGAACTCGGTGCCGAACGCCAGCGGATAGTGGTTCGACAGCATCAGGAACACGACCGGCAGGGTCAGGTAGTTGTTGTGCGTCGAGCGTGTCTTGGCGATCTTGCCGTATTTCGGATCGGGCTTGCGGCCGGCGATGAGATTGGCGACGACGATCTTCTGGTTCGGGATGATGGTCATGAAGACGTTCGCCGACATGATCGTCGCCGTGAAGGCGCCAAGGTGCAGGAAGGCGGCGCGACCGGTGAATAACTGCGTGTAGCCCCAGCTCATGAACACCACGATGACATAGAGGATGATCATCAGCAGCGTGTCGTGGTCGCCGAGCTTTGACTTGCACAGCTGGTCGTAGATCACCCAGCCGATGCCGATCGAGGCGAGCGAAATGGCGATCGCCACCGGCGCCGAGACGTCGAGCACATTGCGGTCGATGAGGAACAGTTCGGCGCCGCCGTAATAGACCAGGCTGAGCAGCGCGAAGCCCGACAGCCAGGTGGCATAGGATTCCCACTTGAACCAGGTCAGGTGCTCCGGCATCTGCGCCGGCGCCACCAGGTATTTCTGGATGTGGTAGAAGCCGCCGCCATGGACCTGCCATTCTTCGCCATGGGCGCCGGCAGGCAGTCCATCATGCTTCCTCAGCCCGAGGTCGAGGGCGATGAAGTAGAAGGACGAGCCGATCCACGCCATCGCGGTGATGACATGCAGCCACCGCACGGCGAAGCTTGCCCAGTCCATGAAAAACGCCAAGTCGTACATCCGCCGTCCCTTTTCCGCAGCAGCAGCAATCTTACGATGCCCGATGCATGTGGGAAGTGAAAGGATTCGCGATGACTTTCAAAAAAATCTGGAAAATACTAGCGTAGCGCGGCGCGGCAAAAGCCGGCTATGGAACCTCGGCATCGCATGGCATATCTCGACAACATCGCCGTTTTCGTTCGCGTCGTGGAACTCGGCAATCTCTCTGCCGCGGGCCGCGACATGCGCATTTCGCCTGCCGTCGCCTCCAACAGAATCAAGGAGTTGGAGAAGCATCTCGGCGTGCGCCTGTTCAACCGCACGACGCGCCAGCTGATGCCGACCGAGCATGGCAACGTCTTCTACGCCGGTGCCAAGCAGGTGCTGGAGGCGATCACCGAGGCCGAGGCCGCGGTCTCGGCGCTCTCCGGCCAGCCCCGCGGCACCATCCGCGTCACCGCCCCGCTCGGCCTCGGCCGCCGGCTGCTGGCTTCGGGCATTCCCGAATTCCATGACAAATACCCCGACATCGAGGTCCGGCTGCGCCTGTCCGACCACAATGTCGACATCCTCAAGGAAGGCATCGACGTCGCCTTCCGGCTCGGTGTCATCGAGGATTCGAGCCTCAGGATGCGCGGCATCATGGAATGCGAGCGCGTGCTGGTCGCCGCGCCGAAATATCTCGAAAAGCGTGGCGAACCCGAGAGCGCCAACGACCTGATCGGCAGGAAGCATGACTGCCTGATGCTGCGCTATCCCGGCTCGCGCGAATTCTACTGGATGCTGGAGACGCCGGCCGGGCCGACCAAGTTCGAGGTCCACGGGCCGTTCGATTCCGACGACGGCGACGTGCTGACCGGCTGGGCACTGGCCGGACGCGGCATCATCAACAAGCCGCGCTTCGAGGTCGAACCCTTCATCCGCGACGGGCGGCTGCAGGTGATCCTGCCGCAGACACCGCCGACGCCGGTGCAGTTCGCCGCGGTCTACCCGCACAAGAAGCTGCAGGACCCAAAGGTCCGGCTGCTGCTCGACTTCATGGCCGACCGCTGCCACAAGCTGATCAAGGAAATCCTGGCCGGCAAGTAGTCCGCTCGCACCAGCTCCTAGACGATGGCTTGGTAGGCCGAAGTCCAGAAGTCGGTGTAATGCGCCGGCGCCTGCGGCGAATCCATCAGCCGCTGGGACAACAGGATACCGGCAAGGTCGTTTTCGGGATCGGCATATCCAGAGGTGCCGTAACCGCCATCCCAGCCGAAGCGGCCGGGCACCTGCCAGAGATTGTCGCGCTTGAGTGCCACCGACATGCCGAAGCCCCAGCCCGAATTGCCGTTGAAGAACATCGGCGCGCTCGCCTTCTGCTCCTCTGTAAGCTGGTCCGTCGTCATCAACTCGACCGAGGCGCGCGACAGGATGCGCTCGCTGCCGAGCCTGCCCTTGCCGAGCAGCATCCGCTGGAAGGCAAGATAGTCGTCGGCCGTCGACACCAGACCGCCGCCGCCGGCTTCGAAGCTCGGCGACGAGGCGAACAATCCGCCTTTCGCCTCGTCGTAGACGCCGAGCTTGCCGGTCTGGAAATCCCTGGAATAGGCGGTCGCGAGCCGGCCGACCTTGTCTGCTGGCACATGGAAGCCGGTGTCCTTCATGCCGAGCGGGCCGAAGATGCGCTCCTGCATGAAGACAGACAGCGGCTGGCCGGCAGCACGCGCGATCAGCGCGCCGGCGACATCGAGGCCGGTATGGTAGAGCCAGCCCTCGCCCGGCTGATGGGCGAGCGGCAGGGAGCCGACAGCCTGCATGAAGGCGTCTGCCGAGCCACGGAACAGGTCGGCGCTCGGCACGATGCCAGCCTCCGCCATCGCATGCTGCACCGGATAAGCGAAGGGATAGACCATGATCGCGCCGAGCCCGAAACGCAGGGTCAGCAGGTCGCGCAAGGTGATCGCCCGACTGGCGGGAGCCGTGTCGGTGAGCTGAGCGTCGACGGACTTGAGAACCTTGCGGTTGGCAAGTTCGGGCAGCCATTTGTCGACCGGATCGTCGAGCCGGAGCCGCGACTCCTCGACGAGTATCATCGCCGCGACTGCCGTAACCGGTTTGGTCAGCGAGGCGATGCGGAAGATGCTGTCGCGCCGCATCGGCACCGAACCGTTCAGCGCGAGAGTGCCTACGGCCTCGACATGGGTCTCGCCGCCGCGACTGACGGCCCAGACGAGCCCCGGCAACGCGCCGCGCTCGACATGGCCGGCCATCACCTTGCGCATCCGCTCAAGCCGGTCGGGTATGAAATTGTCGGTGCTCATCGTCGTGCTCCCTGGCCTTGAACCCGTTTCCGTTCGCCCTGCTGCGCCGCTGCCCCTGCCGGGGCAAGCACGGCTGCAAGCACTGCGCCCTTCATGACTGTACGGCGATCCATTCCCGAGATCGTGCCCATTCGAGCGTCCTCCGCGCCGGCGGCAGCCCGTCAGCCCGCCGTCTCGTCCAGATGCCTGGCCAGCGCTTCGAGCAGTTCGGCCCAGCCCGCCTTGCGGTCGGCCGTCTGGGCCTCGGCGTTGTCGCTGTCGAGATAGGCCGCCTGCTCCGCATAGACCAGGCGCGTGCCCTTGCCTTCCGCCACGAATTCGATGGTTGCCAGCGAGGCGGAGAACGGCTTGCCCTCCGTCGCCATGACATAGGCGAAGACAATTCGCTTGTCGGGGACGATGTCGAGATAGGTCGTGTCGTTGGAATACGAGGCCCCGCCCCCGAAGCGGAAGCTGCTGCGCTCGGAGCCGCCGGGCCTGAAGTCGGCTGCGAATTCGTCTACCTGCCAGCCCTCGCCCTCGACGAACCAGCGGCGCTTGCGCTCGGCCTGCGAGAATGCCGAAAACAGCTCCGCCGGTGCCACCGGGTAGATGCGGTCGCTGCTGAAGGTCGAATGCGATGTGCCTGACATGTCGTTCCTCCTCCGTGGGTATGGCAACCAGATTTAAAACCAGTTGCATTTACTAACCAGTTGCAGGCTAGCGCAACTGATTTTATGTTGCAACCAGTTTTTGGAGACACGGCATGAACCAGCATCAACGGTCGGGCTGCCCGATCAACCTCACCCTCGAGGTGGTCGGCGACAAATGGAGCCTGATCGTCCTGCGCGACATGATGTTCGGCAACCGCCGGCATTTTCGCGAACTGCTGACGAACTCCGAGGAAGGCATCGCCTCCAACATCCTCGCCGACCGGCTGAAGCGGCTTGTCGAGGACGGCCTGATCACCAAGGCCGACGATCCCAGCCACAAGCAGAAGGCGATCTATTCGCTGACGGAGATGGCGATCGAGTTGCTGCCGGTTTTCGCCAGTATCGGCGCCTGGGGCCGCAAGTGGCTGCCGGTCAGCGAGGAACTCAGCATCCGCGCCGAGCTTCTGGAAAAGGGCGGCCCCGAGATGTGGCAGCGCTTCATGGAGGAGTTGCGTGCCTCCCATCTCGGCGAACCGCTGTCGGACGCCGCGCAAAAGCGCCTGTCGGTGCGTGAGCAATTGCAGGCCGCCTATCTCGAAGTCGTCGCTCGCAACGCCGCCGCTCGCTGATTTTCGACTGGTCCAGCCCGGAACCGAACCGTCATGTGGCTGTTGTAGGCTGCGTGTGCCTTCCGGCCCGGCCGGGCGGTACGACCCGAGGATCAAGGAGCAGCCGATGATTTCCCACCCGACACGCAACGACCTCAAGTCCAATGCCAAGAAGGTCTCGATCGAACTGCTCAACTCCAGGCTGGCCGATGCCATCGACCTTGCCCTGCTGACCAAGCAGGCGCACTGGAACGTCAAGGGACCGCATTTCATCGCCATCCATGAAATGCTCGACGGCTTCCGCAAGGAACTGGATGTTCATGTCGACACCATCGCCGAGCGCGCGGCACAGCTCGGCGGCGCGGCCCTGGGCACAACGCAGGTCGTTGCCGAGACGAGCAAGCTGAAGCCCTATCCGACCGACATCTCGAAGACCAAGGATCACATCGCCGCGCTGATCGACCGCTATGCCGATGCGGCGAAGAGCGTCCGCGCTGCCATCGACGAGGCCGACGAAGCCGGCGATGCCGACACCACGGACATCTTCACCGCCTATTCGCGCGCCCTCGACAAGTCGCTGTGGTTCCTCGAGGCCCACATCCAGGAAAGCGAATAGCTCAGGGCGTTTCGTTCAGGCTGGCCTGTTCGCAAGGGCAGTCATGATCTCGGCTGCGGCAAGGGCGGCGATGACTGCGGGTCGCTTGTCCTTCACCGCATCGCCGCCGATCGGGCAGACCAGCCGCGCAAACTGCGCCTCGCTGCCGCCGGCGGTCTTGAGGAACCAGCTCTTGAACGTCGCCTTCTTGGTCTTCGAGCCGATCATGCCGACATAGCCGGTGTCGTCGCGCTTCAGCGCCTCGGCGACGATCAGGAAGTCGAGCGCGTGGTCGTGGGTCAGCACGACGTAAGCCGAACCTCCCGGCGCCTCGCGCACCATCTCCTCCGGTACCGGGGTCAGCCTGGTGTCGATCTCCCCGGGCATGCCGTCGAGCGCATCGGCGCGAGTCTCGACGACAACGACGTTCAGCGGCAGCAACGCGAAGGCCGATGCCAGCGCATGTCCGACATGGCCGCCGCCGAAGACCAGCACCTGCGGCAGGGCCGCGTCCGACGCCTCGGCCGATGCCACCAGGTCGGCCGCCATCGCCGCGTCGACAGGGCGGATGGCAACCTCGACCCGCCCGCCGCAGCACTGGCCGATCTCGGGGCCGAGCGGAATGTCGAGGGTGAGGTTTTCCCTCCCCCTCAAGGGGAGGACGGCGGCGAAGCCGTCGGGTGGGGTCGTTGCGGCCGGGCTCAACGCTCCTTGGGCACTTCGTCCTGAGGTTACCCCCTCTGCCGTCCGCTTTGCGGGCATCTCCCCCTCGAGGGGGGAGAGCACCGGCGCAGACAGCATCGCGCGCGCCGCGTCGATTGCCATGAATTCCAGTTGCCCGCCGCCGATGGTGCCGAAGATGCGCTCGGGCGACACCAGCATCCACGCGCCCTTTTCGCGCGGGGTCGAGCCCTTGGCCTCGGCCACCTCGACCAGCGCCGCCGAGGACGCCGTGTCGAGGAATGCGCGCAGGCTCCTGGCGGTCTTGCTCACTTGGCCTGGGCCGCCTCGGCCCGGAGGCGTTCGATCGCCATCAGCACCCGCTCCGGCGTAGCCGGCGCGTCGAGGCGCGGGCAGACCTTGTGGTCGGCGACGCTGGCGACCGCATCCGAAAGCGCCTGCAGCACCGAGATGCCGAGCGGCAGCGGCGGCTCGCCGACGGCCTTCGAACGGTGGATGGTCGGCTCGTAGGCCTCGGACCAGTCGGTCAGTGCCACGTTGAAGATCTTCGGCCGGTCGGAAGCCAGCGGGATCTTGTAGGTCGACGGCGCATGCGTGCGCAACCGGCCCTTGCCATCCCACCACAGCTCTTCCGTAGTCAGCCAGCCCGTGCCCTGGACGAAGCCGCCCTCGACCTGGCCGATGTCGATGGCCCGGTTCAGCGAGCGGCCGGTGTCGTGCAGGATATCGGCCCGCTCGATGACGTATTCGCCGGTCAGCGTGTCGATCGACACCTCCGAGCAGGCCGCGCCATAGGAGTAGTAATAGAAGGCGTGGCCCCTGCCCTTGCTCCGGTCCCAGTGGATCTTCGGCGTTTTGTAGTGGCCGGCGGCCGACAACTGGATACGGTTGAGATAGGCCTGCTTGACCATGTCGTTGAACGAAATCTCCTGGTTGCCGACGCGCACCCTGTTGGGCAGGAACACCACCTGGTCGCCCGGCACCTGGTACTTCTCGGCGGCGAAGTCGGTCAGCCGCTTGCGGATCTGCCGCGCCGCGTCCTGTGCCGCCATGCCGTTGAGGTCGGCGCCCGAGGACGCCGCCGTCGGCGCTGTGTTGGGCACCTTGGCCGTGGTCGTCGCCGTGATCTTCACCCGGTCGAGGTCGATCTGGAACTCTTCCGCCACCACCTGCGCCACCTTGAGATGCAGGCCCTGGCCCATCTCGGTGCCGCCATGGTTCATGTGCACCGAGCCGTCGGCATAGACATGCACCAGCGCGCCGGCCTGGTTGGACTCGGTCTTGGTGAAGGAAATGCCGAACTTGACCGGCGTCAGCGAAAGTCCGCGCTTGACGAAGCGGCTGTTGGCGTTGAACGCCGCGATCTCGCGCCGGCGGCGCGCATAGGACGCGCTCTCCTCCAGTTCCGCCACGATGCGGTGGATGATGTTGTCCTCGACCTTTTGGTGATAGGGCGTCAGGTTGCGTTCGCCGGCAACGCCGATGGCGTCGTAGAAGTTCAGCTTGCGGATCTCGAGCGGATCCTTGCCGAGCGCAAACGCCACCTCCTCGATGACGCGCTCGGCGCCGACCATGCCCTGCGGCCCGCCGAAGCCACGGAACGCCGTGTTCGACACCGTGTTGGTGTAGAGCGGCGCCGACTTCGCATGCACGTTCGGATAGAAATAGGCGTTGTCGCAATGGAACAGCGCCCGGTCGCCCACCGGCCCCGACAGATCGGCCGAAAAGCCGGCATTGAGCGCGAACATGTAGTCGACGCCGAGGATGTTGCCCGCGTCGTCGAAGCCGACATCGTAGTCGATGGCGAAGTCGTGGCGCTTGCCGGTGGCGGTCATGTCCTCGTCGCGATCGAGGCGGACCTTCACAGCGCGCTTGTGCTTCTTGGCCGCGATGGCGGCAATCGCCGCGCACTGGTTGGCCTGCGTTTCCTTGCCGCCGAAGCCTCCGCCCATGCGCCGCACCTCGACCGTCACCGCGTGGCTCGGCACGCCGAGCACATGCGAAACGAGGTGCTGGGTCTCGCTCGGCCCTTGCGTCGAGCAATAGACGATGACCTCGTCGTCCTCGCCGGGCACCGCCAGCGAAACTTGGCCTTCGAGATAGAAATGGTCCTGGCCGCCGAGCTTCATCCGCCCCTTCACCCGGCGCGGAGCCGCGGCTATTGCCGCCGCAGCATCGCCTCGGCTGAGCGTCAGCGGCGACGTCACCTGCTTGTCCGTCTCCGGGTCGAGGTCCCAGATGCTGATGACGGCCGGCAGCTCGTCATATTCGATCTTGGCCAGGCGCGCGGCGCGGCGGGCCTGCTCGCGGGTATTGGCCACGACGGCGAAGATCGGCTGGCCGTGGAACTCCACCTTGCCCTCGGCGAGGACCGGGTCGTCATGCATGCCGCTCGGCGAAATGTCGTTTTCGCCCGGCACGTCGGCATGGGTCAGCACGTCGACGACGCCGGGTGCGGCACGGACGGCGGACAGGTCGACCGACTTCAACGTGCCATGGGTGACGTTGGACAGGCCGAGGCCGACATGCAGCGTGCCAGCAGGTTCCGGCATGTCGTCGATATAGACGGCCTCGCCGGCAACGTGCTTGTGCGCGGAATCGTGGCGCTGGTCGGTGTGCACGCCACCGGTGATCTTCGCCGCCTTGAGGTTAGGTTGGTGCTGGGTCATGTCACGCAGCCTCGTATCGCGACACCGTGAACGGTGCCTTGGTGCCGGTGGTTTCCGTGTAGAAACGCAGCAGCAGGTTTTTCGCTGCCAGCGCGCGGTATTCGGCGGTGGCGCGCATGTCGGTCAGAGGGGTGAAGTCCTCGGCATATCTTGCCATTGCCGCCTCCACCGTAGCCTCGCTCCAGGGCTGGCCGACAAGGGCCTTTTCCACCGCGCTGGCACGCTTCGGCGTCGCCGCCATGCCGCCATAGGCGATGCGCACACCCGCCACCGTGCCATCCTTGGCGACCTTCAGCCAGAAGGCGCCGAGCGTGGCGGTGATGTCCTCGTCGCGACGCTTGGTGACCTTGTAGACGGCGAAGTGATCGCCCTTGTCAGGCACCGGCACATGGACCGCCTCGACGAATTCGCCGGGCGCACGGTCCTGCTTGCCATAGGCGATGAAGAAATCCTCGAGCGATATGGTCCGCCGCGCCTTGCCCTTGCGCAGCGTGAGCCGCGCCCCGAGCGCGATCAGCGGCGGCGGTGTATCGCCGATGGGCGAGCCATTGGCGATGTTGCCGCCAATGGTGCCCATGTTGCGCACCTGCTGGCCGCCGATGCGGTCGATCAACGGCCCGAGAGCCGGAATGCGCTTCGACAGCATCTCGAATGCCTCGGTGTAGGTGACGCCGGCACCGATCGAGATGACGCCCTTGTCTTCGTCGAGCACATGCAGGCCGTCGATGTTGGCGATGAACACGGCCGGCGAGATGTTGCGCATGTGTTTGGTGACCCACAGGCCGACATCGGTCGAGCCGGCAACCACGGTTGCGGTCGGTTCTGCCTCGAGCACGTCGGCCAGGTCATCTACTGTGGCCGGGATGACGAAGCGGTCCTTGCCCTCGCCGACCTCGACGCGAGTGCCGTCCTTGAAGGCTTCGAGGCGGGCGGTGATCGCCTTGCGCTCGACCAGCAGCGGATCCTTGGCCACCTTGCCGTAGTCGGAGATGGCGCGCGCCGCGCGCATGATCGCCTCGTAGCCGGTGCAGCGGCACAGATTGCCCTGCAGCGCTTTCTCGATCGCCTCGTCCGACGGTTCGGGCGAACCCATCCACAGGCCATAGAGCGACATCACGAAGCCCGGCGTGCAGAAGCCGCATTGCGAGCCATGGAAGTCGACCATCGCCTGCTGCACCGGGTGCAGCTTGCCGGCCTCCCCGGCCAGATGCTCGACGGTGACGACATGGCAGCCGTCGAGCGACGCCACGAAGCGAATGCAGGCGTTGACGCTTTCATAGACCAGCTTGCCGGCGGAAAGCCGGCCGACGAGCACGGTGCAGGCTCCGCAGTCGCCTTCGGCGCAACCTTCCTTGGTGCCGCGCAACGTCCGGCGCAGGCGCAAATAGTCGAGCAGCGTCTCGTCGGGCGCGACCTCCGACAGCCTCACGTCCTCGCCGTTGAGGATGAAGCGGATATGGTTGCGTGTCTTGACCGTCGCCATGGCTCAGCTGCCCCTGTAGGTGGAATAGCTGTAAGGAGAGATCAACAGCGGCACATGATAGTGCGTCCGCTCGGCCATGCCAAAGCGGATCGGCACGATGTCGAGGAAAGCCGGCTTCGCCAGCTCTGTGCCCCGGCGGCGGAGATAGTCGCCGGCCGCGAAGACGAGTTCGTATTCGCCGGTCAGGAATTCATCGCCGGTGAGCAGCGGCGCGTCGCAGCGGCCGTCGGAATTGGTCACGACCTTCTTCAGCAGCGTCCGCACATCGCCCTCGATACGGAACAGCGAAATCGACAGCCCCTCGGCAGGCTTGCCGGATGCAGTGTCAAGGACATGGGTGGTAAGGCGTCCGCCTTCGGCCTTTGTCATTCGCTCTCCCTACTGGCGACATGCGCCATCATCTTGGATTTTGCGCCATTTAAGGCCATTGCATAAGGTGCGGTCGAGAACACCGCTACAAAAAGACTTTCAAAATTTTTCGAGGGAATGTCTGCCGCTCCTTTCGCTATCCTGCTCAAGTGGCAGTAATCGACCGCTTTCGAGGGATCATGCGTTACGTAAGAGACATGCGCGGCTATGGCGCGAACCCACCAGACCCGAAATGGCCGGGCGGCGCCAACGTCTGCGTTCAATTCGTGGTCAACTACGAAGAGGGCGGCGAAAACAACGTCCTGCACGGCGATGCCGCTTCGGAAGCCTTCCTGTCCGAGGTCGTGGGCGCGGCCCCATGGCCGGGCAAGCGTCACTGGAACATGGAATCGATCTACGAATACGGCGCCCGCGCCGGCTTCTGGCGGCTCCACCGCATGTTCACCGAAGCCAATGCGCCGGTGACCGTCTATGGCGTCGCCTCGGCCCTCGCCCGCTCACCCGACCATGTCGCGGCGATGCAGGACGCCGGCTGGGAAGTCGCCTCGCACGGCCTGCGCTGGATCGACTACCGCGACCACGCGGAAGCTGACGAACGCGCTGACCTTGTCGAAGCGATCCGCCTGCACACCGAAGTCGTCGGCGAGCGCCCCACCGGCCTCTATCTCGGCCGCACCTCGGTCTATTCGGTGCGCCTCGCGGCGGCCGAAGGCGGTTTCGACTGGATCTCCGACACCTATGACGACGAGTTGCCCTACTGGCTCGACCATGACGGCCACGGCAACGCGATACCACCGCAACTGGTCATCCCCTACACGCTCGACGCCAACGACATGCGTTTTGCGACCGCCCAAGGGTTCAACTCGGGCGACCAGTTCTACGCCTATCTCAAGGACAGCTTCGACACGCTCTACCGCGAGGGTGCTGCCGGCCGGCCGCGCATGATGAGCATCGGCCTGCACTGCCGCCTCGTCGGCCGCCCCGGCCGCGCCGAGGCGCTGCGCCGCTTCATCGAATATGTCCAGGGCCACGACAAGGTCTGGATCGCCCGCCGCGCTGACATCGCCAGGCACTGGCGCGACAACCATCCATACCAGCCGCAGGCGCTGCGCCCCTCGCGCATGGAGCGCCAGGAGTTCGTCCAGCGCTTCGGCTCGATCTTCGAGCATTCGCCGTGGATCGCCGAACGCGCCTTCGAATTCGAGCTCGGACCGGCGCATGACAGCGCCGGCGGCCTGCACAACGCGCTGTGCCGCGCCTTCCGCTCGGCCAGCGAAACAGAGCGGCTCGGCGTGCTGACCGCCCACCCCGACCTCGCCGGCAAGCTGGCCCAGGCCAAGCGCCTGACCGAAGAGTCGACCAGGGAACAGGCCTCTGCCGGCCTCGACGCGCTGACCGACGCCGAGCGCGCCCGCTTCACCGAGCTCAATGCCACCTATGTCGAGAAATTCGGCTTCCCCTTCATCATCGCCGTGCGCGACAATGACAAGGCAAGCATCTTCAAGGCATTCGAGACCCGCATCGCCAACAGCCGCGACCAGGAATTCGCCACCGCCTGCAAGCAGGTGGAACGCATCGCCTGGTATCGCCTCAACGACCTCCTGCCCCGTTAAGAACAATGACAAAACGCTCCTACTACGCGCCGAAAGGCGGCCTGCCTCCCCAGACGGACCTGATCACCGATCGCGCCGTCTTCACCGAAGCCTATGCGGTGATTCCGAAGCGCGAGTTCTCGGACATCGTCACCAGCTTCCTGCCGCACTGGGACAAGACGCGGCTGTGGGTCATCGCCCGCCCGCTGTCGGGCTTCGCCGAGACCTTCTCGCAATACATCATGGAAGTGCAGCCGGGCGGCGGCAGCGAGCGGCCTGAGCCGGACGCCGGCGCCGAAGGCGTGTTCTTCGTCGTCGAAGGCGAAGTGACCGTGACGATCGCCGGCAAGAGCCATGTGCTGACCCCGGGCGGCTATGCCTACCTGCCGCCGGCCAGCGGCTGGACGATGCGCAATGCAGGCTCGGAGACCGCGCGTTTCCACTGGGTCCGCAAGGCCTATGAATATGTCGACGGCCTCGACGCGCCCGATCCGCTGTTCCTCAACGACAACGACATCGAGCCGAACGCGATGCCGGACACGGACGGCAGGTGGGCGACCACCCGCTTCGTCGACCCCAACGACCTGCGCCACGACATGCATGTCACCGTCGTCACCTTCGAGCCCGGCGGCATCATCCCGTTCCCGGAAACCCATGTCATGGAGCACGGCCTCTACGTGCTCGAAGGCAAGGCGGTCTACCGGCTGAACAACGACTGGGTCGAGGTCGAGGCCGGCGACTTCATGTGGTTGCGCGCCTTCTGCCCGCAGGCCTGCTACGCCGGCGGTCCCGGCAAGTTCCGCTACCTGCTCTACAAGGACGTCAACCGCCACATGCAGCTCGGCGCCTTCAACGCCACGCACCGTCGCTGAGGACAAGCCCATGTCGGGTGAAATGAAACGGATCGTCGCCAGGCCCCTGACGCGCGAGAACTTCGCCGAATTCGGCGAGGTGATCGACACCAACTGCGACACCCACTACCCGATCAACGCAGGCAAATGCGAGCGCTACCATGCGCTCGCCCGCGCCGAGGCGGCAGGCCCCGACGGCCACGTCATCATCAACATCTTCAAGGGCACGCCCTATCCGTTCCCGCTGAAGCTCTCGATGGTCGAGCGCCACCCCTTCGGCAGCCAGGCCTTCATTCCGCTGTCGCCGCGGCCCTATCTCGTCGTCGTCTGCCACGACATCGGCGATGGACCGGGCGAGCCGCACGCCTTCGTCACCGCGCCCGGCCAGGGCGTCAACTATCCACGCAATCTCTGGCACGGCGTGCTGACGCCTATCGGCGAGGACCAGGATTTCGTCGTCGTCGACCGTGGCGGCACCGGCCCCAATCTCGAAGAATTCCACTTCTCGCACCCATACGAAATCGTCCTCCCGGAAGGCTGCTGAGCGAATGGCCGAACTCTCCCTTATCGAACGCCTGTTCGACGTCATCGAACACGACATCGTGCCCAAGACGGCCGAAGGCGTGACCAGGGGCAACAAGCTGTTCGGCGCGGCGCTGCTCGCCAAAGACGATCGCTCGCTGGTGCTGGCCGAGACCAACAACGAGCTCGAAAACCCGCTCTGGCATGGCGAGATGCATTGCCTGAAGCGCTTCTACGAGATGCCCAAGGCAACCCGTGCGGATACGAAGGACCTGATCTTCCTGTCGACCCATGAGCCTTGCTCGCTGTGCCTGTCGGCCATCACCTGGGCCGGCTTCGACAATTTCTACTATCTCTTCAGCCACGAGGATTCGCGCGACAGCTTCGCCATTCCCCACGACCTCAAGATCCTGAAAGAGGTCTTCACGCTGGAACCGGGCGGCTACAACGCCGAGAACGCCTACTGGAAGAGCTTTTCCCTGCGCAAGCTGGTGCGCGACCTGCCCGAAGCCGACCGCAAGCGGTTGGAAGAGCGCGTGGCGAAAATCTCCAAGCTCTACGACGACATGTCGGGGACCTATCAGGCCAGCAAGGGCGACAACGACATCCCGTTGAACTAGTTCAGCGCCTAGCCGCCTTGGCATAGACCTCAAGGCGGTCCCGCCGGCCCACGGCGATGACCAATATCACCAGCCGGCCGTCCTCTACCTCATAGACGAGGCGATAGCCGGCACTGCGCAGCTTGATCTTGTAGCGATCCTTGGCGCCGTGCAGCTTGGCTGAGGGAACGCGCGGCGTGTCGCAACGCTCCTTCAGCTTCTTACGGAACTGCTCGCGCGTGTTGGCGTCGAGCGCTTTCCATTCCTTCAGTGCAGTTTCGAGGAACTCGACCTCATAAGGCATCGAGATCGACCCGAATGCGCTTTTCGCCCTTGCGGGCGTCGGCAAGCGCATTGAGTTCGATATCCTCCAGCCGTTCCATCATCGCCTCGAAAGCCTTGGCCGGCACGCAATAGAATGCCGGTTCGTTGCGGTTGAGGATAGCGACAGGGAACCCTTCGCCTGCGGCCACGGTACCCATCGGGTTCTTCTTCAGCTCCGAGACGCTGGCTGTCACTTCGGCAAGAACGGTATTCGGCATTTTCCCGACCTCGTTTCAAGAACTATAAATAGTACCTTTAACAGGTCTTTTCAATCCGCTGTGCCCAGAGCCCGTCGATGACGTTTCCACGCTAGCCAGCGGCGGCACCGGCGTGCACAAATAGCGAAGCACAAGACTGGAATGCCAATGAAAACCGTCACCGAGTTTCCGCGCGACATCGTCGAGTTTCCCGACATGGGCATCGTCATGCCCGACGGCACGCGGCTGTCGGCGCGGGTGTGGATGCCGGCTGACGCCGACCAGAACCCGGTGCCGGCCATCCTCGAGCACCTGCCCTACCGCAAGCGCGACGGCACCACGACGCGCGACTGCCTGACCCATCCCTATTTCGCCGGCCACGGCTATGCCTCGATCCGCGTCGACATGCGCGGCAACGGCGATTCCGAGGGCCTGATGGCGGACGAATACACCGGCCAGGAGTGGCAGGACGCCTGCGACGTCATCGCCTGGGCCGCAGCCCAGCCCTGGTGCAACGGCAAGGTCGGCATGATGGGCATCTCCTGGGGCGGCTTCAACGGCCTCCAAGTCGCGGCCCTCCAGCCCAGGGCGCTGAAAGCGGTCATCACGCTGTGCTCGACCGACGACCGCTATGCCGACGACATCCACTACAAGGGCGGCCTGTTGCTCAACGAAAACATGGGCTGGGGCGCAACCATGCTGTCCTACTCCTCCCGTCCGCCGGATCCGGCACTCGTCGGCGACGCCTGGCGCGACATGTGGCTCGACCGGCTCGAACACGAGCCCTTCCTGCCGGCCGTCTGGCTGAAGCACCAGCGCCGCGATGCCTATTGGAAGCGCGGCTCGGTCAACGAGGATTATTCCGCCATCAAGGCCGCGGTGCTCGCCATCGGCGGCTGGGGCGATTCCTACAAGAACACCGTCGCGCGGCTGGTCGGCAACCTCAAGGCGCCGGTCAAGGGCATTGCCGGACCATGGGTCCACAAGTACCCGCACTTCGCCGTACCCAAGCCGGCCATCGGCTTCCTGCAGGAGGCGCTGCGCTGGTGGGACCATTGGCTCAAGGGCAAGGAAACCGGCGTCGAGGACGACCCGGCAATGCGGCTCTACGTCATGGATTCCGAGCCGCCGCGCGAATGGTATCTCGAACGCCAGGGGCGCTGGATTGCGGAACGGCAATGGCCCTCGCCTGACATCGCCACCCGCACCTTGGCGTTCGGCGCGAACGGCACCCTGGCCGAAAACGCTACGCTCGACCGTCCCGTATCCATCGCCTCGCCCCAGGATTGCGGCATGGATGGCGGCGAATATTGCGCCATCTGGCTCGGGCCGGAACTGCCCGGCGACCAGCGCGCCGACGACGCCAAGTCGGCCTGCTTCGACGGCGCAGTGCTCGACGCCCCGCTCGACATCGTCGGCAGCCCGCTGATCCGCCTGAAGCTTGCCGCCGACCGCAAGCGGGCGATGGTCGCCGTGCGCCTGTGCGACGTCCAGCCGGACGGCGCCTCGACCCGCATCACCTATGGCGTGCTCAATCTCTGCCACCGCAACAGCCACGAATTCCCCCAGGACGTGGTGCCGGGCGAGACGATGGAGATCGCGTTCAAGCTCGATGACATCGCCTACCGCGTCGCGCCAGGCAACCGGCTGCGCGTCTCCGTCTCGTCGACCTACTGGCCGCTCGTCTGGCCGTCGCCGGACGAGGTAACGCTCACGATCCACGGCGGCTCGATCGAGCTGCCGGTGCGCCCCTCGGGCGAAGGCGACGAATGGAGCTTCGAGGAACCGGAGGGTGCTGCGCCCTGGCAGATCGAGACGCTGCGCGAGGACAGCCACATCCGCAAGGTCGAACGCGTGGACGGCAAGGTGACGCTGCGCATCGTCGACGACTTCGGCGAGACCCGCGATCTCGACCATGGTCTGGCGGTCGGCGAGGTCGCTCGGGAGACGTGGACAATCGACCCCGCAGACCCGTTGTCGGCCCATGGCGAGACCCACTGGACGCAGACTTTGTCGAGAAACGACTGGGCTGTCCGAACCGAAGCCTTCACCACGATGCGCTCCGACAGCCAAAACTTCCATCTCACCGGCCGGATCGAGGCCTATGAAGGCGGCAGCTTGGTTTTCGAGCGCGATTTCGCCGAAACCATCGCCCGCGACCACATCTGAAGCGAAAGGCCCTTGTACCAAAAGCGACATGTCGATTGCGCCACATGATGTCGCATTCGGCCTTGCCGATGCCCTTACGTTACGGTCAATATTGCCACCAGAAGTCGAGCAATAACGACCGCCAGAGTGAGGAGCCTTTCCAATGTCGAATGAACTGGAATATCTGAGCCGCCGAGTCGCTGCGGGCAAAATGAACCGCCGTGACTTCCTGGGCCGCGCCGCGGCCCTGGGTGTCGCGGCAACTTTCGCGAATTCGTTGCTGGCCAGCGCCGCCAAGGCCGAGGGCCCCGTCAAGGGCGGCATCCTTCGCGCCGGCATGCAGGGTGGCGCTGCCACCGACAGCCTCGACCCGGCCTCGTGGTCGAGCCAGGTTCCCTATTTCTTCGGCCGCCAGTGGGCCGAGCAGCTGGTGCAGATCTCGCCGGAGGGCGAGCCCAAGCCGGCGCTGGCCGAGGAGTGGGGCGCATCCGACGACGCCAAGTCCTGGACCTTCAAGATCCGCAAGGGCGTGCAGTTCCACAACGGCCAGGAGATGACCCCCGCCGACGTCGTGGCGACCATCGAACGCCATTCCGACGAGAAGGCGAAGTCCGGCGCCCTCGGCCTGATGGGCGGCATCGCCTCGGTCAAGGCCGACGGCCAGAACGTCGTTTTCGAGCTCAAGGAGGCCAACGCCGACCTGCCCTTCCTGCTTGACGACTATCATCTGATGATCCAGCCCAATGGCGGCAAGGACAAGCCCGACGCCGGCATCGGCACCGGGCCCTACAAGATCACGGTCAACGAGGCCGGCGTGCGCCTCGGCGGCGAAAAGTTCGCCAACTACTGGCGTGACGACCGCGGCTTCGCCGACCAGATCGAGATCATCGTCATCAACGACGCCACGGCCCGCACCTCTGCGTTGCAGGGCGGCCAGGTTGACATCATCAACCGCGTCGAGCCGAAGATCGTCGAACTGATCAAGCGCGTTCCCGGTGTCGTCATCCGCAACGTCGCCGGCCGCGGCCACTATGTCTTCATCGCCCACTGCAACACCGCACCCTTCGACAACAACGACCTCAGGCTGGCGCTGAAATACGCGCTCGACCGCGAGGAGATGCTGCAGAAGATCCTGATGGGCTACGGCTCGGTCGGCAACGACACGCCGATCAACAAGGCCTATCCGCTGTTCACCGAGATGGAGCAGCGCAAGTACGATCCGGAAAAGGCAGCCTTCCACTACAAGAAGTCGGGCCATTCCGGCTCGGTGCTGCTGCGCACCTCCGACGTCGCCTTCCCCGGCGCTGTCGACGCTGCCCAGCTCTACCAGCAGAGCGCGGCCAAGGCCGGCATCACGCTCGAGGTCAAGCGCGAGCCGGGCGACGGCTACTGGTCCGAGGTCTGGAACAAGCAGCCCTTCTCGGCATCCTACTGGGGCGGCCGCCCGACCCAGGACCAGATGTATTCGACCGCCTACTATTCCAAGGCCGAATGGAACGACACGCGCTTCCAGCGCGAGGACTTCGACAAGATGCTGTTCACGGCTCGCTCCGAGCTCGACAACGACAAGCGCAAGAAGCTCTACGCCGACATGGGCCAGATCGTGCGCGACGAGGGTGGCGTCATCACCCCGATGTTCAACGACTTCATCGACGCAACCAGCGCCAAGGTCGGCGGCTGGGTCGATGACGGCAACCAGGAAATGATGGGCGGCTACGCGCTGTCGAAGTGCTGGCTGAACGCCTGACAAGGGCGTTGAGCACATGTCCAATCCAATCCTGAAACTGATCGCCCAGCGCATTGCGCTGGGCCTTCTCCTGCTTCTGGCCGTTTCGGTCCTGATCTTCGCCGGCACCCAGATCCTGCCCGGCGATGTCGCCCAATCCATCCTCGGCCAGTCGGCCACGCCCCAGGCGCTTGCCAATCTGCGCGAGGAGCTGGGGCTCAACGACCCCGCCATCGTTCGCTATTTCAGGTGGCTCGGCGGCGTCCTCACCGGCGACCTCGGCACGGCACTGTCGAGCCGGCAGGACATCGCCACCTCGATCGGCGGTCGCCTCTGGAACACCCTGTTCCTCGCCTTCTGGGCAGCCGTCGTTTCCGTCCCGCTGGCGATCGTCCTCGGCCTGCTGGCCGTGCGCTACCGCAATGGCTGGATCGACAAGTCGATCTCCGGCCTGGCGCTGGCATCGACCTCGCTGCCCGAGTTCTTCATCGGCTACCTCCTGGTCTATTTCTTCGCCGTGAAGCTGCAGTGGTTCCCCGGCATCTCCACCGTCTATGACGGCATGCCGTTCCTCGAACGCATGAAGGCGATCGCCCTGCCGGCGACCGCGCTGACGCTGGTGGTGCTGGCCCACATGATGCGCATGACCCGCGCGGCCATCCTCAACGTCATGCAGTCGGCCTATATCGAGACGGCCGAACTCAAGGGGCTGTCGCCCTTCGACATCATCCGCAAGCACGCCTTCCCCAATGCGATCGCGCCGATCATCAACGTCGTCATGCTCAACCTCGCCTTCCTAATCGTCGGCGTGGTCGTGATCGAGGTGATCTTCGTCTATCCAGGCATGGGGCAATATCTGGTCGACCATGTCGCCAAGCGCGACGTGCCGGTGGTCCAGGCCGTGGGGCTGATCTTCGCAGCGGTCTATATCGGCCTCAACATCATCGCCGACATTGCCGCCATCGTCGCCAATCCACGCCTCCGGCATCCGAAGTGAGGGGCGCGCCATGCTTGACCTGAAACGCATCCCCATCGGCGCCTGGATCGGCCTGATCCTGACGACGCTGTTCCTGATCGCGGCGATCTTCGCGCCGCTGATCGCACCATATGGCCTCGGCGAGATCGTTGGCGACGTCTGGGCGCCTGCCTCCGGCCAGTTCCTGCTCGGCACCGACAATCTCGGCCGCGATCTGCTTTCGCGCATGATCTACGGCGCGCGCACGACGATCTTCATCGCTGTCATGGCCACCGCATTGTCGTTTTCGCTCGGCGCGATCCTGGGCTTTACCGCCGCCGTCGTCGGCGGCTGGTTCGATACGGGCATGTCGCGCTTCGTCGATCTCCTGATGGCGATCCCGACGCTGATCTTCGCGCTCGTCGTGCTGTCGGTGCTGCCCTCGACCTTGCTGACCCTGATCCTCGTCATGGGCATCCTCGACGCCACCCGTGTCTACCGCCTGTCGCGAGCGGTCGCCGTTGACATCAACGTCATGGATTTCGTCGAAGCGGCCAAGCTGCGCGGCGAAGGCAAGGGCTGGATCATCTTCCGAGAGATCCTGCCCAACGCGCTGTCGCCGCTGGTCTCCGAACTCGGCCTGCGCTTCATCTATGCCGTGCTGTTCCTGTCGGCGCTGTCCTTCCTCGGCCTCGGCGTCCAGCCGCCGGACGCCGACTGGGGCGGCATGGTCAAGGAAAACAAGGACGGCATCGTCTTCGGCATCCCGGCAGCCCTGATCCCTGCCGCCGCGATCGCAGCCCTTGCGATCTCGGTCAACCTCGTTGCCGACTGGGTGCTCAACCGCACCACCGATCTCAAGGGAGGGCGTGGCAATGGCTAAGGCACCCAGGAACGGCTCCAGCCCGCTGCTCGACATCCGCAACCTCAGGATCGAGGCCAGGGTCTATCCGCCCGGCGAAGCGCCGCGCACCATCACCTTGGTGCACGACGTGTCGCTGTCGCTGGAAAAGGGCAAGGTGCTTGGGCTTATCGGCGAATCCGGCGCCGGCAAGTCGACCATCGGCCTGTCGTCGATGGCCTATGGCCGCGGCGGCGTGAAGATCACCGGCGGCGAGGTCCTGCTCAACGGCCGCGACATCCTGAAGGGCGGCACCCAGGGCGTGCGCGCCCTGCGCGGCCGCGAGGTCTGCTATGTCGCGCAATCGGCGGCAGCCGCCTTCAACCCTGCCCATCGCCTGATGGACCAGGTGGTGGAAGCCTCGATCCTGCATGGCGTGGCGACCCGCGAGGAAGCCGAAAGGCGGGCAGTGGCGCTGTTCAAGAAGCTCAGCCTTCCCGATCCGGAGAAAATCGGCCAGCGCTTCCCGCACCAGGTCTCGGGCGGGCAGTTGCAGCGCGTCATGACCGCCATGGCGCTGTGCTCCGAGCCCGACCTGATCGTCTTCGACGAGCCGACGACCGCTCTCGACGTCACCACCCAGATCGACGTGCTCGCCGCCATCAAGGAAGCGATCCGCGACACCGGCGTCGCCGCCCTCTACATCAGCCACGACCTCGCCGTCGTCGCCCAGGTCTCGGACGAGATCATGGTGCTGCGCCATGGCCGGCTGGTCGAATGGGGCGGCACGCGCCAGATCATCAAGGAGCCTCGGCAGGAATACACCTCGGCGCTGGTCTCGGTGCACGAGATCGAGCACCAGGAGAAGCAGCCGGGCGCGAGCCCGTTCCTCTCGGTCCGCAACATCACTGCCGCCTATGGCGGCGGCAAGATCAAGGTGCTGAAGAACGTCTCGGTCGACATCCTGCCCGGCCAGACGCTTGCCGTGGTCGGCGAGTCCGGTTCCGGCAAGTCGACGCTGGCGCGCGCCATCACCGGCCTGTTGCCGCCCGAAGAGGGCAGCATCACCTTCGCCGGGCGCACGCTGTCCAACCGCCTCGTCGACCGCAGCCGCGACGACCTGCGCGAGTTGCAGATGATCTACCAGATGGCCGACGTGGCGATGAACCCGCGCCAGACCGTCGGCACCATCATCGGCCGCCCGCTCGAGTTCTATTTCGGCATGGGCGGACGTGAGCGCGATGCCAAGGTTGCCGAGCTGCTCGACAAGATCGAGATGGGGCGCGGCTTCATCGACCGCTATCCGGCCGAGCTTTCCGGCGGCCAGAAGCAGCGCGTCTGCATTGCGCGTGCGCTTGCCGCCAAGCCCAGGCTGATCATCTGCGACGAGGTGACGAGCGCGCTTGACCCGCTCGTTGCCAACGGCATTCTCAAGCTGCTGCTCGGGCTCCAGGCCGAGGAAGGCGTCGCCTATTTGTTCATCACCCACGACCTCGCGACGGTGAAGTCAATCGCCGACTCCATCGCCGTCATGTACCGCGGCGAGGTGGTGCGGTACGGGCCGAAGTCGGAGGTGCTGAAACCGCCTTTCGACGCCTACACCGACCTGCTGCTGTCGTCGGTGCCGGAAATGGAGATCGGCTGGCTGGAAAAGGCCATCGGAGGGCGCCGGATGGCAAGCGCGGGGAACTGAGTTCTGGCCTTTGAGTGTGGTGCGGGAGGATATCAACCCCTTATTCCATTCCTTCGCCCCCCTTCTGGCCTGCCGGCCATCTCCCCCACAAGGAGGGAGATCACGCCTTCATCGAGTCGTGGCCAAGCGCCAACGCCGCAAGATATGCCCTCTGCAAAACGAGCAGGTTAGGCACCGCCGGCGGAGCGACTAATCTCCCTCCTTGTGGGGGAGATGGCCGGCAGGCCAGAGGGGGTGCGAAGGGATACGAGTCTCTTGGTTAGCGCTTCACCAAACCCACTCGCCCCGCCCCAGCACCGCAACCGCATCGACGATGCGCGTGAAGCTGGCGCGTGCCCGCCCGACGCTGTGGCGGGCGCGCAGATAGCCGTGCACCAGCCCCGGCTCCTCGAACCAGAACGCCTTGCCGCCGGCGGCGACAATGCCTTCGCCGTAGGCCTCGCCATCTGACGACAGCGGGTCGCATTCGGCCGTGATGATCACGGTCGGCGGCAGGTTGGCGAAATCGGCGTCGGCCAGCGGCGACAACGTGATGTCGCCGGTACGGTCCTCGCCGCCGGTGCGGATGTCCTTGTAGAATTCGAGGCCTCGGATCGTCAGCATCGGCGCCTCGGCGTGGCGGACATAGGAACCGCGCGTGCGGTCGCCGCCTAGGCCGGGATAGACCAAGAGCTGCCCGGCCGGATGCCGCTTGTGCCCCCGCGTCGCATGGCTGACCGCAGCCGCGATGTTGCCGCCGGCGCTGTCACCGGCGAGCACGATGGGCTGACTGTACTTGCCTGTCGCCCATTCGAATGCCGCCATGGAGTCGTCGAAGGCGGCGGGATGCCTGTGTTCGGGCGCCAGCCTGTAGTCGACCGAAACGACCTCGTAGCCGGTGCGCCCGCACAGCTCGGCGCAGACGTCGTCATGGCTGTCGAGCCCGCCAAGGATGAAGCCGCCGCCATGAAAATAGAGCACCACCGCCTCCGAAGACTGTCCGGCCATCCGATAGATGCGGATCGCCACGTCGCGCCCCGAAGCCGCGATTGCCGTCGTCTCGGCCGAAACGCCCGCGGGATAGCCGGCGAAGAACTCCCGGCACATGCGGTCATAGATCTCGCGCTGCTGGGCGATCGTGTAGTCGATGGTATCGGGCGGATAATAGGAACTGGTCCGCTCGATGAAGGCCCAGGTCTCGGCGTCGATGAGTTTGGTGTAGTCGGTCATTGGCTCTCCCTTACCCTCCCCCTTGTGGGGAGGGTCGATCCGCGCAGCGGAGCGGGGTGGGGGTCCTCAAGCTCACACCTAGCCACCCCCACCCCGACCTGCGGTCGGACCCTCCCCACAGGGGGGGAGGGTAAGTGCCCGGCCAAACGCCCTACTTCCCCTTCCACACCGGATCGCGCTTCTCGGCAAACGCCTTGAAGCCCTCGAGATTGTCCTCCGAGGCGTAGAGTTCGTCCACCGTGGGGAATTGCCGCTTGGTGATGCGGTTCATGGTTTCCTGGAAGCCCATCACCTCGGCCGCGCGCGCCACCTCCTTGATGGCGGCAAAGACCAGCGGCGGGCCGTCTGCCAGCAGGCGGGCGATCTCCCAGACGCGCTCCTCCAGCTTGTCGGCCGGCAGCACCTCGTTGACCAGGCCCCAGCGATGCGCCTCGACGACGTCCATCCAGCGGCCGGTCAGCAGCAGGTCCATCGCCACGTGATAAGGAATGCGCTTGGGCAGCTTGATGGTCGCGGCATCCGCCAGCGTCCCGGCCTTGATCTCGGGCAGCGCGAAGCTCGAATGCTCGGAGGCATAGATCAGGTCGCAGGACAGCGCCAGCTCGAAGCCGCCGCCCACCGCCATGCCGTTGACGCAGGCGATGACCGGCTTGTTGAGGTCGCGCAGTTCCTGCAGCCCGCCGAAACCGCCGACGCCATAGTCGCCGTCAACCGCGTCGCCATTGGCCGCTGCCTTCAGGTCCCAGCCGGCGGAAAAGAACTTCTCGCCCGCCGTCTTGACGACGGCAATGCGCAGGCCGTCATCGTCGCGGAAGGCCTTGAAAGTCTGCCCGAGCAGCCGCGACGTCGCGAGGTCGATGGCATTGGCCTTGGGCCGGTCGAGCGTGACTTCGAGGATCACGCCTTCCCTGCGGGTTTTCACGACGTCGGACATTTTTTCCTCCATTGCGCCTTGTCCAGCCTAAGCCCGGACAACCTTTAAAGACCGTCGGCCAGAATCGCCCCTCACCCTTACCCTCTCCCCGTGAAAGACGGGGAGAGGGAGGCGTCAACCTCGCGGCCAGCCTCCTTCTCCCCGTCCTTCACGGGGAGAAGGTCCGGCAGGGGATGAGGGGCCATTTGAAACGACCAGCAACGCGTCCGCGATCCAGGCGCCCTGCCCTTCGCCGCAGACGATCAGCGGGTTGATGTCGAGTTCCTCGATCGCATCGGCATGATCCGACACGAAGTCGGCAATTGCCATGATCGCATCAATGGCAGCGCCGACATCCGCCCGGGCACGACCGCGATAGCCGTCGAGCATCGGATACATCTTCAGTCTCTTCAGCGCCGCCTCCACCTCGTCGCGCGAGGCAGGCAACAGCAGCGTGGCGCTGTCCTTGATCAGTTCGACCAGCACGCCGCCTGCTCCGATGGTCATGACCGGGCCGAACAGCGGGTCCCTGATGACGCCGACGATCAGCTCGGCCACGCCGCCTGAGATCATCTTCTCGACATAGAGGCCGGAACCGAGCGGCAGCAGGGCCGCGGCTGCGGCTCGCACGTCCTCGCTGGTCATCAGATTGAGCCTGACGGCGCCGAGTTCACTCTTGTGGGCAACGCCGAGCGCCTTGAGCGCGACAGGATAACCCAGCGCCTCGGCTGCCGCGATGGCCTCGGCCACGCTCGCCGCGCGGCGGCCGGCCGGCACGACAAGGCCGGCGTCGCGCAGCAGGGACTTGGCGGCGGCCTCGTCGAGCTGGATATCCTCCCCCCTCGAGGGGGAGGTGCCCGCGAAGCGGGTGGAGGGGGTAGTCTCAGAAGGCGCCGCCAAAGCGGCGCGCACGACCCCACCCCGATCGGCTCCGCCGATCGACCCTCCCCTCAAGGGGGAGGGATTGCGCCGCCACGCCTCGCCGATCGCCGCCGCAGCCTCCGCCGCGTCCATCGCCTCCGCAATCCCCTGCAACGGCACGATGCCGCGCGAAAACAGATCCGCCGCGTGCTCCTCGGTCAGGTTCTCCGACATCGACGCCACCACGGCACCCCGCGCCCCATTGGCCTTCAGCGCCGCCTCGAAGGCGCGCACGGTCGGCCACCAGTCGGCGTCCGAGCAGCGGTCGTTGCGCGGGAAGTCGAGCACCAGCAGGTTAAGGTCGAAGCCGCCGGAGGCCATCGCCGTGAAGGTGGTCGTCATCGCCGGCTCGTCGTTCCAAATGAAGGTGTGGTAGTCGAGCGGATTGGCGACCGCCACGAAGGCGCCGAGCGTCGACTTTATCCGCGCATAGTGCTCGGGCGCGAGCGCGGGGAAACGCAACCGCCGGCCTTCGGCGCTATCGGCCATGACCGACGCCTCGCCACCGGAGCAGCTCATCGACGACAGCGTGAAACCGGGCAGCGGTCCTACCGCATGCAGCAGCTTCAGCGTTTCGAGCAGCGACGGAATGGTGTCGACGCGGGCGATGCCGAGCCGCTTGAGAAAGGCGTCCGAGGCGGCGTCGGAGCCCGCCAGCGACGCCGTGTGCGAGATCGTCGCCTTGCGCGCCTGCTCGGAGCGGCCGACCTTCATGGCGACGATCGGCTTGTTCAGTTCGCGCGCCCGCACAGCCAGCCGCTCGAAGCCGTAGACAGTGTCGAAGCCTTCTATGTGCAGGCCGAGGCAGGACACACGCTCGTCCTCGATCAGCCCCAGCGCCATCTCGGACAAGCCGGTTTGCGCCTGGTTGCCCGCGGTCATCAGGAACGCCACCGGCAGGCCGCGCTTCTGCATGGTCAGATTGCAGGCGATGTTGGACGATTGCGTGATGATGGCGACGCCGCGCCCACCCGATGCAAGCCTCTGGCCGCCATGCTGGTCGGGCCACAAAAGCGCGCCGTCGGCATAGTTGATCAGGCCGTAGCAATTGGGCCCGATGACCGGCATCGCGCCAGCCGCCGTCACCAGTTCGGCCTGCAGCCGTTCGCCGTCGGCATCGTCGTTGCCGGCTTCAAGGAAACCCGAGGCAAAGCAGATCGCCCCGCCCGCGCCGCGCGCGGCAAGTTGCGCAATCACCTCGATGGTCAGGAAACGGTTGACGCCGACGAAAGCCGCGTCGGGCGCACCGGGCAGCTCGGCCACCGAACGGAAGGTCCTGATACCCTCGACCTCATCCTTGGTCGGATGCACCGGCCAGATGTCGCCGGCAAATCCCATCTTCAGGCACTGTTTGACGACGGCCGCCGCCTGCGAGCCACCGAACACGGCGATCGACTTCGGCCGCAGCAGGCGCTCGAGCCGCGCCCGCCCGGCAGGCTTCGGGGTGGGGGTGTCAGAAGTCGAGCAAGACATTGTTTCACCCCCACCCGGCCCTGCGGGCCACCCTCCCCACAAGGGGGAGGGTCGAACCTGAAAGCAGCCGCATCATCCGCCCACCGCCCTGAGCAGCGCGCGCGAAATGATGTGCCGCTGGATTTCCGACGTGCCTTCCCAGATCCGCTCGACGCGGGCGTCGCGCCAGATGCGCTCCAGCGGCAGGTCGTCCATCAGGCCCATGCCGCCATGGATCTGGATCGCCTCGTCGGCGACGAAGGCCAGCACCTCGGTGGCCTTCAGCTTGGCCATCGCCATGTCCTGGTCGGTGACGGTGCCCTGGTCGTATTTCCAGCCGGCCTCCATCACCATCAGCTCGGCGGCCTTGAGCTCGGTCGCCATGTCGGCGAGCTTGAATGACACGCCCTGGAACTTGCCGATCTGCTGGCCGAACTGCTCGCGGCTCGCGGCATATTCGATGGCGTGGCCGAGCGCGCGTTCGGCACGGCCGAGGCAGGTTGCGCCCACCTGCAGGCGAGTCGCGCCGAGCCAGCTGTTGGCGACCTCGAAACCCTTGTGCACCTCGCCCAACACCTGGCTCGCCGGCAGGCGGCAATCGTCGAACTCCAGCACCGAATTGGTGTAGCCGCGATGCGAGACGTTGCGATAGCCATCGCGCACGGTGAAGCCCGGCGTGCCCTTGTCGACAAAAAACGCCGTGATCTTCTTGCGCTTGCCACGCGGCGTGTCTTCTTCGCCGGACGCCATGAAGACGATGGCAAAATCGGCGATGTCGGCGTGGCTGATGAAATGCTTGGTGCCGTTCAGCACCCAGTCGCTGCCGTCCTGGACAGCACTCGCCTTCATGCCGCGCAGGTCGGAGCCGGCGCCCGGTTCGGTCATGGCGAGGCAGTCCGACTTTTCGCCGCGAATGCAGGGGAAGAGATACTTCTCGCGCTGCTCCGGCGTGCCGGCGAGCAGGATGTTGGACGGCCGCGCCACGCAGGTCCAGTGCAGCGCATAATTGGCGCGGCCAAGCTCCTTTTCGTAGAGCAGCCAGGTCAGCGTATCGAGCCCGGCGCCGCCGACATCCGCCGGCATGTTGGCGGCATAGAGCCCGGCGGCAATCGCCTTTGCCTTGATCTCCTCGATCAGCTCGCGCCGCAGATGCCCGGTGCGCTCGACCTCCTGCTCATGCGGGTAGATCTCGTTCTCGACGAAGGCCCGCGTCGTGTCGACGATCAGCTGCTGTTCCTCGGACAGACCGAAATGCATCGTCTCAGCCCTTCTTGGCGGGCTTTTTCGCCGCCTTCTTCACCGGCTTGCTCGCCTTGGCCTTCTCTGCCGCCTTCGAAACCTTGGGCTTCGCCTGCGCCGCCAGCTGTTTGGTGTAGTCCTTGTACAGCGCGCCGGCGCCCCAGCCCTTGCCCTTGTTCTGCTTCGACAGCGCGTCCATCATCGCGACCAGATTGTCGTCGCGAATCTTTTCCAGCTCGCGGATCGACCATTTCGACGACTGGTCGTCGGACTGGCCGACGATCAGGTCGACAAGCTCGTCATTGAACTCCGGCACGTCCATCAGCTTGGTCCACGGCCATTTCAGGCACGGGCCGAACTGGGCCATGAAGTGGCGCATGCCCGCCTCGCCACCGGCGATGCGATAGACCTGGAACATGCCCATCTGGGCCCAGCGCAGGCCGAAGCCATAGCGCATGATGTCGTCGAGCTCCTCGACCGAGCAGATGCCGTCCTTGATCAGCCACAGCGCCTCGCGCCAGGCGGCCTCGAGCAGGCGGTCGCCGACGAAGGCCTCGATCTCCTTGCGGATGACCACCGGCTTCATGCCGATCGAGGAATAGATTTCCTTGGCGACCTCGATGGCTTCAGGGAAAGTTTGCGCGCCGCCGACGATCTCGACGATAGGCAGCAGATAGACCGGGTTGAACGGATGCCCGACCACCAGCCTTTCCGGGTGCTTCTTCATCGCCACCTGCATGTCGGACGGCTTGATGCCCGAGGTGGACGAACCGATGATCGCGTTGGCGGGTGCGTGCATGTCGATCTCGGCCAGCACCTTGTGCTTAAGGTCGAGCCTCTCGGGCACGCTTTCCTGGATGAAATCGGCGTCTGCCACCGCCTCGGCAATGGTCTTGGCATAGGTCAGTTTGCCCTCCTTGGGCAGGCCTCCCGGCACCATCTGCTTGTAGGCACGCCGCGCGCCCTTCATCACCTCGCCGACCTTGCGCGACGCCTCCGGGTCGGGATCGAAGATCGACACGTCGATGCCGTTGAGCAGCAACCGCGCCACCCAGCCCGCGCCGATCACTCCGCCGCCAATGGCGGCTGCCTTGGAAATTGTGCTCATGAACAGCCCCTCCCGGCAGATTTGAACTTGCGGTGATCAGGCGGCCAGCGGCGCGCGTTTGACGAGGTTGAGCTTCTTGCGCACCTCTTCGGGCCCGATAACCCGTGCGCCCAAGGTCTCGACCACTGTCACCGCTTTCTCGACCAGCTGCGCGTTGGTGGCGAGCACGCCCTTGTCGAGCCAGAGATTGTCCTCGAGGCCGACGCGCACATTGCCGCCGGCGAGAACCGCCGCCGCCGCATAGGCCATCTGGTTGCGGCCGAGCGAAAAGGCCGAAAACGTCCAGCTCTTCGGCACGTTGTTGACCATAGCCATGAAGGTGTTGAGGTCGTCGGGCGCGCCCCACGGCACGCCCATGCACAGCTGCACCAGCGCGTCGGGCGCGAGCACGCCCTCCTCCACCAGCTGCTTGGCAAACCACAGATGGCCGGTGTCGAAGGCCTCGATCTCGGGCTTCACGCCCATCGCCGTCATCATGCCGCCCATGGCGCGCAGCATGCCGGGCGTGTTGGTCATGACATAGTCGGCCTCGGCGAAATTCATCGTGCCGCAGTCGAGCGTGCAGATCTCGGGCAGGCACAGGCGCACATGCTCGACGCGGTTGGTGGCGCCGCCCATGTCAGTGCCGGCTTCCCTCAGCGGCAGCGGGCTCTCGACGCCGCCGAACACCATGTCGCCGCCCATGCCGGCGGTCAGGTTCAGGACCACGTCGACATTGGCCTCGCGGATGCGCTCGGTCACTTCGCGGTAGAGATGGATGTCGCGGCGCGGCTTGCCGGTCTCGGGGTCGCGGACGTGGCAATGGACGATGGCGGCACCGGCCTTGGCCGCCTCGATGGCCGAGTCGGCGATCTCCTTGGGCGAACGGGGCAAGAGGCGGCTGCGGTCCTGCGTGCCGCCGGACCCGGTCACGGCACAGGTAATGAAGACCTCGCGGTTCATTTCGAGCGGCATCGCATTTCCTCCCAGTCAGCAAATCCGAGGAGATCATCGCGCCGCTTGCGCCAGTTTGTTTTGCGTTTTACGAAACTCAAATGGCAAAAAGCGAAAAGCCGACAATCTTTCGCGAAGAGCGCTCGCCGCTGAGGGTGACGATGCTTGTCTTCTCCGGCGCGTCGATCATGTGCGTCGCCTCCGCCGTCGACCCGCTGCGCGCCGCAAACCGCATATCAGGCGAAACGCTGTTCGACTTCCGCCTGGTCTCGGCCACCGGCGAGCCGGCGATCACCACCTGCGGCCTGCCCGTGGCGGTCTCCGGCGCCTTCGACCCCGAAGAGGCCTGCGACGTGCTGATGGTCATCGCAGGCTTCGGCACGCAGGGTTATGCAACGTCGAAACTGCTCGGCGGCATCAGGCGTTGCGCCCGCCAGGCCCGTGCGACGGGCGGCATCGAAGCCGGCACATGGCTGGTCGCCAGAGCTGGTCTGCTCGAAGGCCGCGCCGCCACCACCCACTGGGAGGACATGGAGGATTTTGCCTCAGCCTTCCCCGAGGTCGAGGTCCGCCCCGACCGCTACATCATCGACGGCCCGGTATTCACCTCGGGCGGAGCCGCACCCACTTTCGACCTGATGCTGCATCTGGTGCGCTCGCGGCTCGGCATGGCGACCGCGCTCGATGTCGCCAGCGTTTTCATCTACGACCAGTCGCGCGCCGCAACCGACGCCCAGCCGCTGGTCTCGCTCGGCCGCCTCGACGGCTACGACCCGCGCCTCGCCCAGGCGATCCGGCTGATGGAAGCGCATGTCGACCAGCCACTGACGATCGCCGCCATCGCCAAACGTGCCGGCGTCACCGCACGCACGCTCGAAAGCATCTTCCGCGCCTCGATCGGCGAAACGCCCGGCGCCTATTATCTCAGGCTCAGGCTCAACGCCGCCCGCCGGCTGGTGGTCGACACCCGCGTCGGCATGGCCGAGGTGGCGGAGCGGACGGGCTTTTCTTCGGCTGCCGCCTTCTCTCGCAGCTTCTCGCGGGCCTTCGGCACGGCACCTGTGAGGATGCGGCGGGGGTGAGCCCACGCTCGAACATCTCGGAGCAGGGAGTACCCCCACCCTCAATCCCTCCCCACAAGGGGGAGGGAGGCTTTGCCTCGGGCCATGCGATCCAATGGGTGAGAACATCTTGCTTGGCGTGGACGGTGCCGATCCCCTCCCCCTTGTGGGGAGGGGTAAGGGGTGGGGGTCTCCGAGCTATGACCGAAGCAAGCAGCGCTCAGCGCCGATGAGCCAATATCCACTCGACCGCCGCCGCAAGATCGTCGACGACGGCGCTCGGGTGCGGCGCGTGAAGGCTCTCGTCGCCGGCACGATACTTTCCGGTCCGCACCAGCAGCCCGGCGCCGATCCCCGCCCTCAACGCGCCAGCGACATCGCTCTCCGCATCGTCGCCGACCATCACCGCTTGCGCCGGCAGGCAGTCCAGGCCGGCCAACGCCGCATGGAAGAAGTCGCGTGCGGGCTTGCCGAGCACCGTCGCCTGCTTGCCGGCCGCGAATTCGAGCGCGGCAACGAAAGCGCCGGCATCGAGGCTGAGCCCACCATCGGCGTCCTTGAAGGTGCGGTTGACGGCGAGTGCCAGAAACTCCGCGCCATCTATCAGCTGCCGGAAGGCGGCGTTCATCGCCGCATAGGTAAAGGCCTCGGCGGCATCGCCGACCACTACGGCCTTCCTGTCGCCGAACCTGTTGCCGGCAAACTCAGGCACGAGGTCGGGATGCACGAGAAGATGCGGCGCACAGCCTTCGCGGGCGAGCCATCCGATCGCGGCACGTGCCGGCGTGAACAGCTCGTCGCGACCAACGACAATGCCGAAACCGGCGAGCTGCGCGATGATCGCATGATGCGGCGAACGTGTCGTGTTGCTGACGAAGCGGAGCGGAAGCCCCTCGCCGCGAAGCCTCGCAATGGCCGCGACAGCGCCAGGAATCGGCGTTTCGCCGTCATAGACGACGCCCGAGAGATCGAGCAGCACCGCGCGTATCATGACACGAGCATGGCGGAGCCTGCCGCGCGCGTCAAACCGTCAGCGATCAGGCGGCACGGCGTTCACTGCCGATGCGCGATCGCATGCTTTCGGCGAGCACGGTTTCAAGGCGCAGCGCCACTGCCCGGCTCCACTCATCCGACAGCTGCGTCTCCACGATGGGAGGCAGCGCCATCAGCCGATCGACGATGGAATTGGTCAGCGAACGGTCGAGCAATGCCTCGATCTCCGGTTCGCGCGTATCTGTGAAAGTCTTTTGTTCCCGTCTCATGGCGCCGTAACTCACTGATTCGACGGGCGTCTTGAGGGCGAGAAAGAGGCAATTCGGCGGCAAGGGAGAAAGCTTCTCCCCCTCGCCGAACGGTTGCCTGGATCAGACGTAGCGGTTGACGACGTTTTCCAGATGCTCCTGCCGGCCCGACTTCGGCTGCGGCTCGATGCCATCGGCCACCACGCGCGCCGCAATCTGCTCGAGGCTGCGCTCGCCCGCCAGCATCGCCCTGGCCTCAGCCGAATTCCAGCCGGCGTAGCGCGCGTCGAGTGGGCCCGACAGCGCCTTGTCCTCGATCATTTTCGCCGCGGCCTTCAGGCCACGGGCGCAGGCGTCCATGCCGCCGATATGGGCGACCAGCAGGTCCTCGGGATCGAGCGACTGGCGACGCAGCTTGGCATCGAAATTGGTGCCGCCCGTCTTGAAGCCGCCGCCCAGCAGCACCTGGTAATAGGCCAGCGCCATTTCCGGCACGTTGTTGGGGAACTGGTCGGTGTCCCAGCCCGACTGGTAGTCATTGCGGTTCATGTCGATGGAGCCGAAGATGCCGAGCGCGTTGGCGGTCGCCAGCTCGTGCTCGAAGGAGTGACCGGCCAGGATCGCGTGGCCCTGCTCGATATTGACCTTCACCTCCTTCTCCAGCCCGTACTTCCTGAGGAAGCCGTAGACGGTGGCGACGTCGTAGTCGTACTGGTGCTTGGTCGGCTCCTGCGGCTTCGGCTCGATCAGGATCGTGCCGGTAAAGCCGATCCTGTGCTTGTAGTCGACGACGAGGTTGAGGAAGCGGCCGAGCTGGTCGAGCTCGCGGCCCATGTCAGTGTTGAGCAGCGTCTCATAGCCCTCGCGTCCGCCCCACAGCACGTAGTTCTCACCCTTGAGCCGCTTGGTGACGTCGATGCAGTGCTTCACCGTGGCCGCCGCATAGGCAAAGACATCCGGGTCCGGATTGGTCGCGGCACCGGCCATGAAGCGGCGGTTGGAAAACAGGTTCGCCGTGCCCCACAGCAGCTTGACGCCGGTCTTTGCCATCTTGGCTTCGAAATGGTCGGCGATCTCGTCAAGACGCTTTGCGCTCTCGGCAAAGGTCGCACCCTCGGGCCGCACGTCGGCATCGTGAAAGCAGTAATAGGGAACGCCCAGCAGCGAAAACAGCTCGAAGGCGACGTCGGCCTTGAGCTTGGCATTCTCCATCGTCTCGCCAAACCAGGGCCGCTCGAACGTCTGGCCGCCGAAAGGATCGCCGCCAGGCCAGGCAAATGTGTGCCAGTAGGCAACCGCGAAGCGCAGATGGTCTTCCAGCCTTTTGCCCAGCACCACCTCGTCGGCATTGTAGTGGCGATAGGCCAGCGGGTTGGTGCTGTCGGGGCCTTCGTAGCGGACAGGCTTGATGTCGCCGAAATAGCCGGTGCTCATGGCAGAACTCCTTTCAGTGAGTACGCATCGCCGCCCCGGACCGGGCGGTCGCAGAAATTCCGAATTCGATTACCTCAGGCGTAATTGGTTCCAGCATGCACTGCTGCGAGAAAGGTCGCGTCAACCAGGACGAAACAGACGGAGAGCAGACATGACCGACTACACCGCCATCGCAGAAGACTACATCGCAGCCTGGAACGAGACCGACGCCGACGCCCGCAAGGCGCTGGTCGAAGCCGCCTTCACGTCCGACGCAACCTATCGCGACCCGATCATGGCGGGCGACGGCTACGGCGGCATCGACGCGCTGATCGCCGGCGTGCACGGCCAGTTCCCCGGCTTCCGCTTCAAGCTGAAGGGCAAGGCCGACGGCTTTGGCGACAACATCCGCTTCTCCTGGGGCCTTGGCCCGGACGGTGCGGAAGCCGTGATCGAAGGCAGCGACTTCGCCACCCTCAAGGACCACCGCCTGAGCGCCATCACCGGTTTCCTCGACAAGGTGCCGGGCTGATCGAACATGCCGGGCGTTCACATCGTCCCCCGGATCGCCGGATAGAGCTTGCGGTAGCGCTGGTAGGCCTCGTCATAGGCGCCTGCCAGCGCCGCCACCGGCTCGATGGTTTCGGCTGTCGCCGGCGGCGTGCAGACCTGATGCGGGTCGGCACCTTCGGCAGCGATCAGGCCAAGGCGCGCGGCACCGAAGGCAGCGCCAAAATCGCCATCGGCGGGAATGTCGACCGGCACGCCAAGGGCCGTGGCGATCGATTTCAGCCAGTAGCGCGAGCGCGAGCCGCCGCCAATGGCAGTCACGCGGGTCAGCGTGGTTCCGGCGGAAGCCAATGCCTCAAGGCTGTCGCGGAAGGCGAAGGCGACGCCCTCGAGCACGGCCTGGGTCAGCCCGGCCCGGTCGATCTCATGCGCGAGGCCGGTGAAGGCGCCGCGGATCGCGGCATCGTTGTGCGGGGTCCGTTCGCCCGAGAGATAGGGCAGGAACGTCACGCCGCTGGGCGCACGCAGTTCGTCGCCGATCTCGCGCGTCAGTTCGGCCGCATCCTTGCCTGATATGTTGCTCAGCCAGTTCAGCGAATCCGTCGCCGACAATATGACACCCATCTGGTGCCAGGCATTGGGCAGCGCATGGCAGAAGGTGTGCACGGCACTTTCCGGATTGGGCAGGTAGGCGCCGTTGGCGGCAAACAGCACGCCAGAGGTGCCGAGCGACACGAACGCAGCACCCGGCTGAACCGTGCCCATGCCGCAGGCCGAAGCAGCATTGTCGCCGGCCCCGCCGGCGATCACCACGCCCTGCCCCATGCCCCATTTCGAAGCCAGTTCGCCGCGCAACGTGCCTGTCTTGTCGGTACCCTCGACCAGCGACGGCATGTGCTCAATGCCGAGGCCGGTGGCGGCCAGCAGTTCCGGCGACCAGCGCCGCGCCGCGACGTCGAGCCAGGAGGTGCCGGCAGAGTCTGACATTTCGGAGATGTATTCGCCCGCAAGCCAGAGCCGCAGATAGTCCTTGGGCAGCAGCACCTTGGCCACCTTGGCGAAGATGTCGGGCTCGTTGGCCTTCACCCAGGCGAGCTTGGGCGCGGTGAAACCGGGGAACACGATGTTGCCGGTGATCTCTCGGAAGCGCGGATCGGCATCGAGCGCGGCTGCCTCGGCAAAACTGCGCGTGTCGTTCCACAGGATGCAGGGCCGCAGCACCGTGCCCGAGGCGTCGAGCAGCGTCGCGCCATGCATCTGGCCCGACAGGCCGATGCCGCGCACGGCGGCGATTTCCCCGGGATGTGTTGCCTTGAGCTCGGAGATTGCCTCTTCGGTTGCGCGGATCCAGTCGGCCGGGTCCTGCTCGGACCAGCCGTGATGCGGCCGCGACACGTCGAGCGAACCATGGCCGGAGCCGATGATCTTCTGGTCGGCGTCCATCAGCAGCGCCTTCACGCCTGACGTGCCGAGATCGAGCCCGAGATACATGCCAGTCCTCCCGAATGAGCGACGCGGACGCGAAGCGTCCATCCTCTCACGTCATTGGCCGGCCTTCATCGCCAACAGGCAGAAACGGCCAGGGCCATCGTCCCGTTCCTCCGACGGACGCTGCTTATTAGCAAACATTCCGGGGTCGGGTCGACATTTATTTCGGAACTCGTAAAAAATAATCGAGTGCCTCGGCGTGGAACTTTCGAACTCAGTCAACCATGCGCGAGCAGCGCCGCGCGCTGGACGAACAGGCCCGACAGCGGGCTTGCCGGCCGCGCATGGTTGCGGGCGGAAGAGAGCTTCACCGCGAGCGCACCGTCGCCGTCGCGCAAGGCTGCCTCGATCAGCGTCAGGTCGATCACGTCGCGCTGGGCATGGCTGCCGCCGAAGCGGTGGGCGATGGCCCGGACAGGTTCGAGCAGCCGCACCGTCTCGCCATAGCGCCCTTCCCCGAAGGCCTTGACCGCCAGCGTGACCGGATGGCCGACATCGCGGGTGAAGGCGGCATTGTCGTCGTCGCGGGCGATCGCCTCGCGCTGGGCCTCGAGCATCGCTTTGGCCGGTGCTTCGAGGCTTGCGCCGACGAAGGCCATCATCGCATGGGCATCGTTGAAGGCGTAGTTGCCGGCGGCGGCCTTGGGCGCCCAATTGGCCGCAAGGTCCACCCAGCGCGCGCCGACATCGACGCCTCCGAGATGCAGCCGCCACAGGATCGCCGAGGCGTCGACCATGTTGAGCGCCAGCTTCGACTGCGCGCCGTAGATCGGCCCGTCATAAAGAGCGAGCACCTCGTCGGTCTCGCCGAGGTCGTAGTGGAACAGCGCCAGGTGCCACCAATTGTGGACCTGGAGAAAACTCTCCTTCGTCCAGGCGTCGGTGTTGCCGCGCATCCAGGCGATGCCGTCGCGCTGGCGGCTCTGCATCTCCATCACATGCGCCACCGCATGCTGGGCCCAGCCGTCGCGCGGCTCCATCTTGATGGCTTGCCGGCCCAGCGCCTCGGCGCTGACATAGTCGCCCATCTCCTCGAAGCCGAAGGCCTGCATGCCGAGGATGGCGTGGTAGCCCGGCATGTTCTTGCTCCACGCCGGCATCGCCCGGGCGATGCGGTCGCGCAGCATCGGCGCATTGCCGGTGAAGAAATCGATCTGGTGTCCGGCCTGCAGCGCCAGCGCGTCGGTCGGATGCTCCGCCGTCAGCCCTTCAAGGATGTGCCCGGCCTCATGCCAGTGCCCGGCGGCAAGACGGCCGAGTGCTGCGACATGCGCCTGCTCGCGCGCGGTTGCGGCGAGCCCCGCGGCAGCAGCGTGACAACCCCGCGCCACCGCCATCGCCTCGCGCTCGGTCGACAGGCCATAGAGCCAGCCCTTCAGCACATGCGCCATGACGAAGTCGGGCGCTGCCGCGATCGCCTTGTCGGCCGATCCGACAGGATCGCCGACGAAGCGCTGGAGTTCGCTCACCCCACGCTCGTAATGCGCGGCCGAGGCCTCGTCCGCCCCTGAAAGGGCGAGCCCGAGCCGATCCTTCAGCACGGCCAAAAATCCTCAGTGCCCCGAGCGTGTCGCAGCCGCCGCGATTCCGGCGCCGACCAGCAGCGTGCCGCCGGTGCGGTTGAAGATGCGGATCGCGCGCGGATTGGACACGACACTGCGAGCCCGCGCCGCCACCAGCGCGTAGCCGAAGGCATTGGCGAAGGCGAGCGTCAGGAAGGTCAGCTCGAAGACCAGCATCTGCGTCCAGAAATCGCCGCTGCGGTCGAGGAACTGCGGCAGGAAGGCGACGAAGAAGGTGATGCTCTTGGGGTTCAGCGCCGTCACGATCCAGGCATGCGCCATCATCTTGACGGCCGACGCGGCATCCGTGCGCGGCTTGGCGTCCAGCGACCCGCCAGCGCGGAACAGCTTGATGCCGAGATAGATCAGATAGGCTGCGCCGATCCACTTCACGATGGTGAAGACGGTAGCCGACGCGGCGAGCAGCGCGCCGATGCCGAGCATCGACAGCGTCATCGCCGTGAAGTCGCCCAGCGCCACTCCGACGGCCATAGGCAGCGCGGTGCGCCAGCCCTGACCGAGCGCGTAGGACACCACGAGCAGGATCGTGGGGCCCGGGATGACGAGAAGCACAGCGGACGCGGCGGCGAAGGCGGCCCAGCTTTCAAACGACATGGCAATTCTCCCTCATTGGATGCGGGATCAAGCTCCGGCTCCGCGCCGTTGTAAAGCCCTTAACGGACAGCTCCTCATATTCACCTTTTCTCAACCATGAATGGTGAAAATGCGATCTATTGGCCGGACCTCGCCAGGCGTCCCGCCCCTGTTCAACGAGTGGAATTGTGCCGTGTCGAAATCGCCTGCTTCGCCGGTCTCCGGCCCGAACGACCGCCCCGAACCCATCAACGCCTCGCGCCGCAAGGTGCTGCTCGGCCTCGGCGCCGCCGGCCTGCTTGCCGGTTGCAGCCGCAGCATGGAGATGGATCTCGCCTCGATCCAGATCGACGACTACACCACCGGTTCGATCCGGCCGAGCATCAGCGTCGACAAGCAGGTCACCCGTCCCGAGCTGATGTATGCCTCCCTCACCGACGAAGGCTACCAGCTGCCGGAGATCCCGTTCGCCAAGGTCGATCCGAAATTCCGCCGCCAGATCGTCGTCGACCCGACGGGCGAAGCGCCCGGCACCATCGTCGTCCGGCTACAGGAGCGCCATCTCTATCTCGTCCAGCCCGGTGGCGACGCCATCCGCTACGGCGTCGGCATCGGCCGCGACGGCTTCCTCTGGAACGGTCGCGCCAACATCCAGTACGGCAAGAAATGGCCGCGCTGGACCCCTCCGGCGGAGATGATCGCCCGTAAGCCGGAGCTGGAGAAATGGCGCGGCGGCCAACCCGGCGGCCTCGACAATCCGCTTGGCGCCCGCGCGCTCTACATCTTCAAGGACGGCCAGGACACCGGCTACCGCGTCCACGGCTCGCCCGAATGGTGGACCATCGGCCAGGCCATGTCGTCGGGCTGCGTCCGCATGATCAACCAGGACGTCATCGACCTCTTCAGCCGCGTCAACGGCAAGACGCCGATCGTCGTCAGCTAGGCGGCGGATAGCCCGCGGAGCGACTGAATCTCCCATTGCGTCCGGCCGCCAGAAGGGCGAATGTGCCGGAAATCAGCACCTGGGAGGACGGCGTCCATGCCTTCGACATTCGTGATCGCGCAAGGCGGTGGACCAACCGCCGTGATCAACCAGACGATGGCCGGCGCCGTGCTCGAAATCCGCCGACGCCATCCCAAGGCGCGCGTGCTGGGTTCGCGCCACGGCGTGCGCGGCATCCGCGACGGCGACTATGTCGACCTGAGCGACATTCCCGAAGAACAGTTGCTGCGCATCGCCGCCACCCCCGGCGCCGCGCTTGGCAGCACGCGCGACAAGCCCGACGCCGCCTATTGTGACGTCATCCTCGAAGGGCTGAAGAAAGCCGACGCTCGCACCTTCATCTATATCGGCGGCAACGACACCGCCGGCACCCAACAGATCCTGACCGAGGCGGCCCAGGGCAGCATCGCCTTCGTCCATGCGCCCAAGACCATCGACAACGACCTCGAGGAAAACGACCACACGCCGGGCTTCATCTCGGCGGCCGAATTCGTGGCCGGCGCCTTCCTCAGCGTCGATCTCGATTTCCGCGCCTTGCCCGGCATCTATGTCGGCATCGTCATGGGCCGCCATGCCGGCTTCCTCACCGCCGCCGCAGCCGCCTGGCGCGACGAGGACACCGACGGCCCGCACCTGATCTACGTGCCCGAACGCGCCTTCTCGGTGCCGCGCTTCATCGACGAGGTCAAGGCGACGCTGGCCCGCCACCGCCGCTGCGTCGTCGCCGTTTCCGAAGGCGTCACCACCGCCGACGGCAAGGCGCTGGTCGAAAGCATCGTGCCCGCCGACAAGCTGGAGCGCGACGCCCATGGCAACATCAAGCTTTCGGGCAGCGATTTGAGCCGTGCCTTCGAAAATGCCCTCGCCGAAGGGCTGCCGGGCAAACGCGCCCGCGTCGATGCGCTCGGCTACATGCCGCGCGGCTACATCGGCGCGGTTAACGCCGTCGACGCCCAGGAAGCGTTCGACGCCGGCGTCTTCGCCATCGACGCGGCCGACAAGGGCGGCGGCTCCGTTGCCCTGAAATACGAAGGCGGCAAGACCGTGCTCAAGCTCGTGCCGCTCGCCAACGTCGCCGGCAAGACCCGCCACATGCCCGACGACTTCATGCTGCCCGACGCCAACCACCTCTCCGAAAAGGGACTGGAGTATCTGCGCCGGCTGGTGCCCGGCCGGTTCAAGATCGGCAGGCCATTCGTTTGAACCGACGCCCAGGATGGTTCTCGAAAAGCATCGTCGACGCAACCACCACGATGCTGACGGAACCGTTCGTCACCGACTACTGCCGCGCCAACATCTGGCTTGTGCATGGCCGCGATCTCGACATGCTGGTCGACACCGGCTTGGGCATCTGCCCGCTGGCTCCGGAGCTTGACACGACGCCGGGCAAGCCGCTGCTGGCGGTGGCGACCCACGTCCATCTCGACCATGTCGGCTCGCTGCACGAGTTTTCGTGGCGCGCCGGCCCGTGCATCGAGGCGCCGTTCTTCGAGAACATGCCCGACGAAGCCACCTACGCCAACATGTTCCGCAATTTTCCGGGCGATGTATCGGAGCTGCCCTACCCCGGTTGGCACTCCGCCGGTTACGCCATCCGGCCCGCCCCGCTGCACCGCCTGCTCGACGAGGGCGAAATGATCGACCTCGGCGACCGCCGCTTCACGGTGTTGCATCTGCCCGGCCACTCGCCGGGGTCGATCGGGCTGTTCGACGAACTTGACGGCACCCTGTTTTCGGGCGACGCCATCCATGGCGGGCATTTGGTCGACGACATGCCCGATTCCGACCGCACCGCCTATCGCGCCACCATGCGCCGGCTGATCGACCTGCCGGTACGCGTCGCCCATGGCGGCCACGCAGACAGCATCGACGGCGCCAGGATGCGGGAAATCGCCCAGGATTATCTGAGACGGAATGGTGGATAGGGCGTTAGTTCGCTCAGCGCTTCCCCCTCTCCGTCCCGGCTTCGCCGTGCCACCTCTCCCCCACTCCGTGGGGGAGAGGAAACGCCAATCGGGCAGGCTCCGCCTTGCTAGTGTTAGATTGCAACCCCGCAGGACTTGGGTTCCTCGCCCCGCAAGGCCGGGGAGAGGTAGCAAGGCGAAGCCGTGACGGAGAGGGGTCTATTGCCAGCGGTTGCCGCCGACGCTCAGCCCAACCCTTCCTCGAACCCGCTGATCGCCTTGACCTCGAGGAAATCCTCGATCCCCCATTTGCCGCCTTCGCGGCCGAGGCCCGACTGCTTGTAGCCGCCGAACGGGCTGCCATAGGGACGGCTGGTGCCGTTGATCTGCACCATGCCGGCGCGGAGCTTGCGCGCCACGCGCTGGGCGCGGGCCTTGTCGCCGGTCTGGACATAGGCCGACAGGCCGTAGGGCGTGTCGTTGGCAATCGCGATCGCTTCTTCTTCCGTGTCGAACGGGATCATCGCCACCACCGGCCCGAAGATCTCCTCGCGGGCGATGCGCATGTCGTTGTTGGCATCGGCAAACACCGTCGGCCGCACGTAGTAGCCGCGGTTGAAGCCTTCGGGACGTCCGGGCCCGCCTGCAACGACGCGCGCGCCCTCCTTGATGCCGGCGTCGATCATGCCCTGCACCTTGTCGAACTGCACGTCGGACGACAACGGGCCGATATGGTCACCATCCTCGGCCGGGTTGCCGATCTTGACGGTCGCCGCATATTTCGCCGCGATGTCAACCGCCTTGTCATAGACCGGACGCTGCACCAGCATGCGCGTCGGCGCGTTGCAGGACTGGCCGGTGTTTTCGAAGCAATGCGCCAGGCCGCGCGTCACCGCGTCGGTCAGGTCGGCGTCGTCGAAGACGATATTGGGCGACTTGCCGCCGAGTTCCAGCGCCACGCGCTTGACCGTCTCGGACGCAGCCTTGGTCACAGCCACGCCGGCCCGCGTCGAGCCGGTGAACGACATCATGTCGATGCCGGGATGGCGCGACATCGCCTCGCCGACGGTCGGGCCGTCGCCGTTGACCATGTTGAACACACCGGCCGGGAAACCCGCTTCCTCCATCATCTCGACAAAGACGATCGACGACATCGGCGCGATCTCCGACGGCTTCAGCACCACCGTGCAGCCGGCGGCCAGCGCTGGCACCACCTTCAGCGCCACCTGGTTCATCGGCCAGTTCCACGGCGTGATCAGCCCGCACACGCCGATCGGCTCGCGCACGATGCGCTCCTGCGGGTTTTTCTCGTTCAGCGGCTCCTCGAATTCGAAGCCCTTCAGCACCTCGATGAAGCTCCTGATGTGACCCGAACCGCTGGCTGCCTGCGATTCCAGCGCCAGCTTGATCGGCGCTCCCATCTCCCAGGAAATCGCCTGGGCCATGTCGCGCACGCGCCTCTTGTAGGCGGCAAGCAGCTTTTCGAGCAGCGCGATCCGCTCTTCGCGGCTGGTCGCGCTCCATGCCGGGAAGGCGCGCTGCGCCGCGGCAACCGCCTTGTCAACGTCGGCGGACGATCCCAGCGAAATCACCGCGAAGGGCTGTTCGTCAGCCGGGTTGATGACCTCGAGTTCTTTCGCGACCGTTGGCGCGACCCATTTTCCGTCGATGAAGAAATCCGTCTTGCGCAGCATGGCAGGCTCCTGTTTTGGCGGACTTTCTAGAACGGCGCGCGGCACGTCCATGTCCTGATTCCGACCGCATTTGTAGGCTGGCTGCCCCCATGCGGGAAGGCTTGGGTCACTGCTTGACCGCGCGTGCCACAATGTCAGTAGGTTTTGATAATATGCCCGGACATGGGTGGATCGCGCGCCGCGTTGTTTTATAAGGCTCGTCCATCGAGGCCACCATCATGTCCATCACCGGTTCGCGTCGCCAGGCGGCGATCGCCTTCATCTTCGTCACCGCCGTTCTCGACATCGTCGCGATGGGCATCATCATTCCGGTGCTGCCCTCGCTGATCGAGGAGTTCGCCGGCTCCAACGCCGATGCCGGCTGGATCAACGGCGTCTTCATCGCGCTCTGGGCCTTCATGCAGTTCGTCTGCTCGCCGATCATCGGCTCGCTCTCCGACCGCTACGGCCGCCGTCCGGTCATCCTGCTGTCGACCGTCGGCCTCGCCGCCGACTACGTGCTGATGGCACTGGCGCCCAACCTGTGGTGGCTGGCGCTCGGCCGCATCATTGCCGGCGTCACCTCGTCGAGCTTCACCACCGTCTTCGCCTACATGGCCGACATCACCCCGCCGGAGGGCCGCGCCCGCGCCTACGGCCTGATCGGCGCCGCCTTCAGCGCCGGCTTCGTCGCCGGTCCGCTGATGGGCGGCTTCCTCGGCGAAATCTCGCCGCGCGCCCCGTTCTGGGTCGCCGCGGCGATGAGCGGGCTTGCCTTCCTCTACGGCGCCTTCGTCCTGCCGGAATCGTTGCCGCGCGAAAAGCGAATGTCCTTCTCCTGGCGCCGCGCCAATCCGTTCGGCGCGATGATGCTGCTGCGTTCGCATCCGGAACTGACCGGGCTGGCCGCCGTGACCTTCCTGCTGCATTTCGCCCACCACGTCTTCTCGGCGGTGTTCGTGCTCTATGCTGCCTACCGCTATGGCTGGCATGCCTGGGAGGTCGGCCTCCTGCTGGCGATGGTCGGCGTGCTCGACATGATCGTCCAGGGCCTGATCGTCGGCCCGGTGGTCAAGCGTTTCAGCGACCGCACGACGATGGTGTTCGGCCTGTTTGCCGGTGCATTCGGCATCGCCTGCATGGGCTGGGCGCCGAGCGGCTTCTGGTTCACCCTGGCGATCATTCCCAACGCGCTGTGGGGCCTCGCCATGCCGACCACGCAATCACTGATGACCCAGCGCGTCTCCGAGTTCGAGCAGGGCCAGTTGCAGGGTGCCAACATGAGCGTGGCCAGCATCGCCGGCGTCGCCTCGCCGCTGTTCTTCGGTGCGGTCTATGCCTGGACGGTCCGCGACGGCACGCCGATGCCCTACCCCGGCCTCGCCTTCTATCTCGCCGCGGCCGTACTGCTGTCGGCGGCATTGCTCGGCTGGGCGGTCGCCCGCAAGGCCGACCGCGCCGATGCGGCGGAAGAAACGGCCTGAACCGCCAGGCCACCGCTCAGCCTCGCAATACGGGCAGCACCTCGCCTGCGAAAAGTTCCATGTCGCGGAGTGCCGGCAGCGTGGCGAGGATGCCGTTGCCGTTGAAAACCAGCCGGACGGCGCCAATCCCGGTGCTTGAAGCAAGCGAAGCCAGCTGTGCGGCGCAGTCCTCGGGCGAGCCGGCGATCACCTGCCGGGCCATCGCAGTATGTCGGTCCTGAAGCACGATCTGGTCGATTGGCCGTCCTGCGGCCCGTGCCGATGCCAGCCTGCGTTGAAACAGCCGCGGCATCAGGTCGTCGAGCTTGGCCATCGCTTGCGCCGTCGTCGGTGCGATGCAGACGTAGCGCGACAGCGACGACGCCTGCAATCGGCAGTCATGTCCCTGCTCCGCAAGGATCGCGCCATAAGTGGCCAGTTGCGCGCCTTCCGGGGGATCCAGACTGAGCAGCAGGGGCAGTCGTTCGCGGGCAGCGAAGCCGAGCGTTTCCCGAGAGGTTCCGGCGACATAGACCGGCACGTTCTCCCCTGCCAGCAGCGGCCCGACCGAAATCTCCGACGCCGGCCAGCACAGCCCCTCTCCGATCCTCGCCCCGGTCACCCAGGCATCGCGCAGGATTCGATACGACTGTTCGAAGCGATCCCGGGTGGTTTCAGCGGGGATGCCCAACGCCGCCAGCGTCGCCGGGTGCGTGCCACGGCCAATGCCCAGGTCGAACCGGCCGCCGCTCTGCCAGTGCAGTTGCGCCACCTCTTCGGCCAGCAGGAATGGATGGTAGAGCGGCGTCACCACGATCGAGGTTCCGACCCGCAATCGCTGCGTCCGGGCAAGGATCGCGGACGCCAGCATCATCGTCGACGGATATGCCTGTGGCGGGTCCTGAAAGTGAAACTCGTTGAACCAGATGCCGTCGAAGCCCATGCGCTCGGCCTGTTCGCACAGGCCCAGGACATGTTCATGGCTTTCGGTGCGGCCGCCGCGGGCAAAGCCGGCAATGTCCAGCCGCATCAGGTCAACTCGTGCGGGGCAAAGACGGGAATATCGCGCAGCAGCCCGATCTCGACATTGACGCCATAAACGTCGCGCACCGTCGTTTCGGTGAGCGTGCTTTGCCAGTTACCATGGCCGACCACCACACCCTTGTCTAGCAGCAGCAGGCTGTCGGAAAAGCGCGCGGCAAGCGACAGGTCGTGTATCGCCACCAGCGCCGTCACGCCCCGCTCGCGCGCGATCTCCGACACCACGCGAAGCGTAAACAGCTGGTTGCCGATGTCGAGCGCGCTCGTCGGCTCGTCGAGCACCAGCACGTCGGTTTCCTGCGCCAGCGCACGCGCCAGCATCACGCGCTGGCGTTCGCCGCCGCTGAGTTCCGACATCAGGCGAAAGGCAAAATCCTCGAGCCTGAGCCTGCAGAGCAATTCTTCGACGACAGCCAGGTCATTCGCGGAGGGACTTGCCCCCATATGCGGCGTCCGGCCGAGCAGGCAGGTCTCGAACACCGTAGCCGGGAAGCTGAGCGGCGAGGATTGCGGCACATAGGCGATCCGCCGCGCGCGTGCCTTCGGGGTCAGGTCGCGGATATCCTTGCCATCGAGCAATACCCGCCCGGATGAGGGCGACGACAGACCGAGCACGATCCTGACCAGCGTCGACTTGCCGGCACCGTTCGGCCCGATGAGGCCAAGGATGTGACCCTTGCTCAACGCGACCGACACCTCGCGCAGCACCGGGCGGCTGCCATAGCCGAAGCTGACCTTGTCGACGGAAAGATAGTCGCTCATGAAAAATACTCCGAGCGGCGCGACAGGATCAGGTGCAGAAACAGCGGCACGCCGACGAAGGCGACGACGATGCCCACCGGGATGACCGTCGGGCTGAACGCCATGCGCCCGACAGTGTCGGCCAGCAGCAGCAGCATGGCGCCGCAGATTGCCGAGAACGGAATGAGGTAACGATGGTCGCTGCCGATCATCAAGCGCGCGACATGCGGCCCGATCAGCCCGACGAAACCGATCACGCCGGTGAAGCTGATCACCACAGCCGACACCACCACCGACAGGACGACGGCGAGACCGCGCAGCAACGCGACATTGATGCCGAGCGAACGTGAAACATCGTCGCCGGCGCTCGTCAGCGCATTGAACTGCCATGCCTTCGACTGGGCGAGCGGTAGGGCCACCAGCAAGGCCATTCCGGCGACGGCAACAGCATCCCAGCCGATGCCGTTGAGGCTGCCGAACGTCCAATGCACGACACGGGCCAATTGTTCCTGGGTGGCGACGAACTGCACGGCGGCCGTCATCGCGCTGAACAAATACATCAGGGCGATGCCGGTCAGCACCATGGTCTGCGCACCCATCCCGCGCAGCCAAGCCATGGAAAACACCAGCACGGCGCAGCCCAGCGCAAAGAGAAACGCCGTCAACGGCACGAAATACAGCCCGGCGGCACTGAAGCCGACGCCGAACATGATGGCGATCGAAGCGCCGAAGGCAGCGGCCGAGGACACGCCGATGGTGTAGGGGCTGACCAGCGGGTTACGCGTGATCGCCTGCATCAGCACGCCGGCAAAAGCCAGAGAACCGCCGGCCACGATCGCCATCACCACGCGCGGCAAGCGAAGGTGCAGGAGGACTCGCGCCTGCTGCGGGTCGACGTCGGCTACGATGTAGCCGAAGGAAACCTTTTCCACCACGATCGCCAGCAGCGCCGTCAGACCCGTCTCGGCAATGCCGACGATGGCGACGGATCCTGCCACGACCACAAGCGCCAGCAGTGAACCCAGAATGATCGCCAGCCGCCAGTAGCCAGACTGCCGGTAGCGGTTGGCGATGCCGCTAGAATGGCCGCGCGCCAGACCGGCAGTCGTTGCGATGTCCATGGTCGAAGCCTCCGGATTGGGGGAGGCACGCCGCGGCCTTGCCGGCGGCGGCGTGCCGGTTCGTCAGTTGGAGGCGCTACCCTGGTAGGTCATGCCGCCCTGGAACGGCAGGCCTTGGTAGATCTCGATCCATTCCTTCATCGCCGCCTCGGGATCGATGTCGGCGAAGCGGTCGGGATAGAGCCACTTGGCGACCTGCAGCGCGCCCGTCACCTTGGACGAGCCGCCTGCCAGATAGTAGTTGATCAAGCGCACATTGCCCCCCGCACCGACCGGCGCGCCCGAAATTTCCTCGCGTGCGACGATCGCCTTCCAGCTGTCGGCGAACTTCGCTTCCGGGATCGTCTGGTAGGAGCCGGGCTGCAGCTTGATCACCAGATCCGGCTTACGCGCGATGATCTCCTCGGGATCGACGGTGAAGCTGTTCTCGTTGCCGCGCGAGGAGGGCTGCTTCTTGATGTCGATGTCGCCGAAGACGTTGATGCCGCCGCCGGCCTCGATCATGTCGTGCCAGCCCGAACCCGGCGTAACCGTCACCAGGTCGCGCACCTCTTCGAGGTACACCTTCTTGCGCTCGACGTCCTTCAGGCGCTCGGCCAGCAGGTCCATGTAGCGGGTGTAATAGGCGTTGAGCGCATCGGCCTTTTCCGTGCTGTCGAACAGCTTGCCGAACAGCGTCACGTTCTCGACGTGCTGAAGCGTGTCCCAGGCGGTGACGACCAGAACCGGAATGCCGAAGGCTTCGAGCTGTCGCGCCGCCTCCTCGTAGACGCCATTGCGCGGGATGATCACCACGTCGGGCTTGAGCGCCACGATCGCTTCGTAGTTGGGCTGGGTCTGGCCCTGGCCGACGATGTCGCTGTCCTTGAACTGCGGCCAGTAGGTCGGGTCCCGCATCGTGCTCGCATCGACGCCGACGACCTTGTCTATGGCCCCGATGGCACGGGCGAACTCAACCGCATAGCGGTTGAAGATCACCGCCCGCTTGATCGGCAGTTCCAGCTCGACCTTGCGGCCGGCATCGTCGGTGAAGGTTTCGGCGGCCGCCGGTGCCAAGCCGATGGCCGAAGCCAGGGCAAGTCCGAGCCACAGGGCTAGCTGAGTGATTTTCATGATGTCTCCATGCGCAAATGCGGTGCGGGGCGTGCCGAGGCCTGCACATGTCCGGGCAGGCCTCGGTCAGACGACACAGGCAAACAGGCGCAGCACGCCGGACGACGCCAAAGGCGCCCGCCGAAGCTCTTCGAACATGGGGAAACCGATCTTCCCGACATCGCCGCGCCAACCTCTGCCTGCCGGGGACGAGGTGCGGAAATGCGGGCCCGACGAAAGCCGCAACAGGGCCTTCGAAATGGAACCGTCACTCCTGTGGCACACCCCGACCACGGAATCTCACTCTGTCAGGCAGGTCTCCTGGCTCACGGATCGCAGCCCATGCCGCCCGTCTTCCCGGCAATATTGCCAGTGACATTTGGGCGAACGGCTCACCGCTTACAGTTGCGGGTCAGCTCCGGTTTCACACCGGATTCCCTCTTAGCTTCCACCTCGTCGGCGGAAGACCATGACGCGCGCACCCTATTCGTGGGCATGTCAAAGTCAAGGGTGATTTACAGGACTAGCAATGGAGTGAAAGTCGTTCATCTGCCGGCCAAGAAGACGGGTGGATTTTCTCTTGAGTTCTCCTCAAGGCATGCAACCCAATGCCAGAACGACTTGTCCGCCAGCGCCCGCGACACTGCAGATGTATCGAACATCTAGTTCCGCTCGACCGGTTTCGAGCGCATGCGCGACACGGTCTCGCGTTCGGCCCGCTTGCAGCGCATCGGCGGAAGGCCGCGGTCCATCAGGGCCATGTCCTCCAGCACCATGTCGCCCATGCGCTTGAAGGCAATGTCGAGCGCGCCGGCCCGGTGGGCCGAGCGCAGGAAGCCGGGCAGTCTGCGCACCGGATGATCCAGCGCCAGCGGCTCTTCCGGGAACACGTCGCTGGCAGCCACGATGTGGCCGCTGCGCACGGCGTCGATCAAGTCGGGGAAATCGACGACGCCGGCGCGGCTGAGCAGGATCAGGGCCGCGCCTTGGCGCATGCGGGCGAAGGAGCCCGCGTCGAGAAAACCCTGGTTTTCGCTGGTCACCGAGGCCACCACGAAGACGACGTCGCTACCCGAAAGCACCTCATCGAGCGTCGCTGGTTCGACACCGCTCTCCCGGAGCACCGATGGCGGCAGCCACGGGTCGAAGGCTTTGGCGCGGGCGCGGAAGCCTGCAAGCAGCCGGTTCAGCGCCTTGCCGAGATCGCCGAAGCCGATGAAGCCGATGTCGGCGCCGGACAGCAGCCGCGCCGATCCATTGCCCTCGGCGCCCCAGAGCTCGCGCCCCTCGCGGAACGCGAGGTCCGCGTCGGTGATGCCGCGGGCAAGGTCGAGCGCCAGGGCGAGCCCGATCTCGGCCACCGGCTCGGCGAACACCTGGCTGGTCGTCACCACATGAACGCCGCGCCCGAAAAGATGCTCGTAGGGCATGTTGTCGAGCAGGTTGCCCTCGACATTGAAGATGCAGCGCAGCGAGACCATCGCCTCCAGCGTCTGGAGCGACAAGGCCGGCTGGCCGATGAGGTAGCGCACGCGCCCGAGAATGTCGGGGGCAAGCGCGGCAATCTCCTCGGGCTCGACCTCGATCACCTCGTTCTCGGCTCGCAGCCTGGCCAAGGCCCCGGGCGCAAGGATCAGTTCCAGCGTGCGCGGCCTGGGAGCGCTGAGCACGAGCGGCCTGGATCGATCCGACATGCTTTTCTCCGCTGCCTAGCCGTGGTCGAGGCCCAGCGCCTCGATCAGGTGCTCGCCGGTGATCACCCGCTCGACCTCCTCGATGGTCGACCGCTTGGGATCGATGTTGTCGGCCACCACCTGCCCGCCGCGCATCACGACGATCCGGTCCACCACCTGGAAGACATGGTGGATATTGTGGGCGATGAAGATGCAGGAATGGCCGCTGTCGCGCACCTCGCGCACGAAGCGCAACACCCCTTGCGTCTCGGCGACGCCGAGATTGTTGGTCGGCTCGTCGAGGATAATCAGGTTGCTGTCGAAATGCATGGCGCGCGCGATCGCCACCGCCTGGCGTTCGCCGCCCGACAGCGCCCCGATCGGTGTGGTCGGCGGTATGTTCTTGGTGATGCCGACGCGCTTGAGCAGCGTGCCAGCCACTTCGTTCATCATCTCGTGGTCGAGCCGGTTGAACAGCGCCGGCCCCTTGACCGGTTCGCGGCCGAGAAACAGGTTGCGCGCGATCGACAGCTGCGGCACCAGCGCCGAATCCTGGTAGATGGTCTCGATGCCGTTTTCGATGGCGTCGGTGGTGCTTCTCATCTGCACCTCCTTGCCCTTGACGAAAATCTCGCCGCTGGTCATCGGCACTGCCCCCGACAGCACCTTGATCAGCGTCGACTTGCCAGCCCCGTTGTCGCCGAGCAGGCCCACCACCTCATGCGTGTTGACCGTCAGCGACACGTCGCGAAGCGCATGGATGCGGCCGTAGAACTTGTTGATGTTCTGCATCCGGACGAGTTCTTGGGTCATCGCTCAGGTCCCCGCATTGTGACGGCGTTCGAGCCAGGAATGCAGCGCCATCATGCCGAGGATGATCGCGCCGATGAAGATGTTGTAGGCAAGGCCGGGCACGCCGACCATGACGATGCCATTGCGCATGATGCGAAGGATGAAGATGCCGAGCACCGTGCCGATGATCGTGCCGCGTCCGCCCGTCAGCACCGTGCCGCCGATGACCACCATGGCGATGATCTCGAGCTCGTAGCCGGTGCCGCTGTTGGGGTTGGCGGCCGAGGTGCGGATCGAGCTGATGATGCCGGCAAATGCCGCCATCGCCGACGACAGCATGAACAGCGCCACCTTGGTGCGCCGGACGTTGACGCCGCGCGCCCGCGCCGCGTTGGGGTTGCCGCCCGAGGCCTGGATCCAGTTGCCGGCCTTGGTCTGGGTCAGCAGATAATGCGCAAGAAAGGCAAACAGGGCAAACCACAGCAGGGACATGTAGACGCGGAAGCCGCCGACGTAGAAGTCGCCGACCAGAAGCTGCGCCAGCCATTGATCCTCGGCGTTCCAGGTCCGCTGCGGAAATCCGTCGGTGATGTAGAGCGCCGAGCCGCGCGCGATCAAAAGCATGCCGAGCGTCACCAGGAACGACGGGATGGCGAGCCGGGTGACGAACCAGCCGTTGACGAAGCCGATCAACATGGCAAGACCGATGGCGATCAGGAAGGCCAGCGGCAGCGGCGCAAGGCCGGTGTTGAACACCGTCCACATCACCACCGCCGACAGCCCGAACACCGAGCCGACCGACAGGTCGAATTCGCCCGAGGTCATCAACAGCGTCATGGCCAGCGCGATGAGGCCGAGTTCGACCGTGAAGGCAAGCGTGTTGGAAATGTTCAGCGGCGACAGGAAGTCCGGATTGATCGACCAGAAGATCGCGATTTCCAGGATGAGCAGGACCAATGGTCCGAATTCAGGCTTCGCGATGAAGCGCTGCACGAGTGATCGATTGTCCATGACTGATCCGTGAGAGACGTTGGTCGTCAGTGGGTGGCCACGCTGCGACGGTGCTGGATGCGCACCCATTAGGCAGCATGAAACCGAACCGGCAGCGATGCCATTGCATCGAAGATCGAGCGGTGCCGGCGGAGGCTCCCCGGCCCGGGATGTCCGGGCCGAGGCTTTGGCAGGCTTATTTGCCGGCCAGAATGTCGTCGTAGAGCTGCGCCCGGTCTTTTTCATAGAGCGAGCCGACGATGATGTCGAAGCCGGGCGGGATCTTGCTGGCGGCCATCGCCGCCATCGACAGCGCCATGTAGCTGGTCGCCTGCGGGTCCTGCCACTGGGCGGCGTTGACATAGCCTTCCAGCACCTCCTGGGTGGTGTCGCGCGAATTGCCCCAGCCGACGACCGGGATTTCACCCGGCTTGACGCCGGCCTGGTCGAAGACGCGCTTGATCGAGCCGGTGACGAGGTCGCCGAGGCCGATGATCGCCTTCACCTTGGCCTTGTTGGCGGTCAGGTAGTCGGCCATGCGGGTGATGATCTCCGCCTGGTCGAGCGTCGCGTCGGTGACTTCCCAGGTGATGTTGAGCGGCTTGAAGACGCTGGCGATGCCTTCTTCTTCCTGCACGCCGTAGGTGGCGCCGGGAACCTCGACCGGCATCCAGACGAAATCGCCTTCCTTCACCAGCTTCTTGTCGACCAAGTACTGCGCCCAGCCCTTGCCGAAGGCGACGTTGTTGCCTCCGACATAGGCGTTGAAGTTGGCGGTCGGGTCGGGCGTGTTCATGTTGATGATCGGAATGCCCGCGGCGCGGGCCTCCTCGGCCACCTTGACCAGGCTGCCCGGATCCGGGCTCGAGGTCACGATGCCGGATGCCTTGGCCGCGATGGCGGCGCGAATGGCCTCCTGGTGCGCCGGCACGTCGCCATTGTGGAACGACGTGTTGACGGTGTTGCCGGTGTCGTCGGCCCATTGCTTGGCGCCAGCCAGGAAATAGGTCCAAACCGGATCGGCCGGCGAGCCATGCGACACCCAGTAATACGTCTTCTTGGCCTGCGCATAGGCGGTCGTGGCCAGCCCCAGGCTGGTCGCCACCAGGGCCGCCGAAACGATAGCTATAGTCCTTTTCAGCACGGTTGTTCTCCTCCTCATCCGGGCGGGATGCCCCCGCTCCGCTTTTCAATCCGGCGTAAGCAGGCCGACGCCCGGCAACCGGGCGCGCGCGCTATCGTCGATGGATTGGCCCTCCAATCACCGTACAAATCCTCCCGCACGGCGAATGCTCAAAATGATGTTTTTTCAGGATCATTTTGATGCTCGAAAAGTGGCGTAACGGCAGATGCGAGTCAAGCGCGAATCCCACCGGTCCCGCGAATTGGCGACGAGCGGCGAGAAACCCCACTTGCGCCCAGGCAAACCGCGCGCGAATGCGCAATCACGCCTCATTTTGAGGCACGGTCATCGCCGAATAGGATCGAATGATGGGGTTCAGCCGGCGAAGAAGCCGCCATCGAATGGCAGTGACAGGCGCTCGCCGCTGCGATCTTCGAGGATCAGTGCATCGCCTGAGATCGCGATGTCGGCGACCTCGCTCCAGCCCTTGGGCGGCACGACGGCACCGAAGGCATAGCGAATCGCCGTGCGTCCGGCACCGAGTTGGAGGTCGGTGGCGACACCGTCAGGCATGTCTTCGCCCGACAGCAGGTGGATGCCGGTTGCGGCTTCCTCGATGCCCAGCACCGCGATATGACGGCTGTTCCAGGGTGCATAGCTGCGCCCGCCATTGCTCATCCACAGCACAGTCTGCGGCAGCACCAAGGCATCCTTCAGCGCAAAGAACAGGAACCCGTCGGCGTCGGCCAGTGCCGCCGACCAGCCGACGGTGCGCCCCGGCTGCTCCGACAGCACCACGATGTCCTCATGTCCGCGGTCGAACGGATAACGACTGACATCGACCATCGCCCCGTCCTTGCGGCGGACGGCAGCGAGATCCGCGATGGATTGCGGATAGGCCAGGATCGAGCGCCCGCGCGCGGGGTCCGTCTCGGGCGGGGCAGCCGTGGTCCGCCCACCGGTCTTCGGCGAAAAGCTGAGACGCGCTCCACCGGGCACCCGGATCATCGCATGATGCGCGATCGGCAGCCTGCTCGTCCCGCCCGTGAAGACATGGGTCTGGTAGACCACCGGCTCGCCCGCCCTAAGGGCAATCGTTTTTTCGAGCCGGGCGCCCGCGACCTGCTGCTTCAGCCTGTAGATCGCGCTGACGCCACCGCCGCCCGTGGCCGCCTGTTCGCCGCCTTCCCAGTCGCCATTGGCCGGCCAGCCATGGATCGGCACGCCTGCTTCGCTTTGGGCAAAAGGCGCGCAGAAGAAATCGCCGGCCAACCGCCTTTCCACCGGCGCCACGCTGTCGGGCAGCGTCTCGCCGCTCTCCAGCCAGGGCGCGCGATGCAGCGGCCGGATCGTCCGGCCGCCAGCCTCGATCGCCACGTCGTCGACCACCCCGCCCTCGCGGTTGAAGCGAACCGAAATGCCCGCGGCCGAGATCATGTCCATCTGGAAAATCCTATGGCCTTGAGATTGCGCCCCGATCGGCGTCTTGCGCTCAGACTTCGCTCGGGATGTTCTCCCGGAACACCGACTGGATGCGGATGGTCGTCGTCGGAATGTTCGGCTCGTCGCGCACCGCCCGCACCAGCCGGTCGATCGCCTCGCGCGCCTCGACCTGGGCATTCTGGTCGATCGCCGCATCCATCACGCCGCTCAGCAGATATTGCCGTGTCTGGTCGGTCAGGTCATGGCCGATGAAGATCACCGATTTGTCGCGACCCGTCTCCGTCAGCGCCCGCGCCACGCCGTCCTGGCCGGCGCCGATGCAGTAGATGGCAAGCAGGTCGTCGTGCTCCGCAAGCAGCGCCCGCACCTCGTCATGCGCCCTGTCGGGGTCCTCGTGCACCTCGCGCACGGCCACCACGTCGAGCTTCGGAAAGCTCTCCGACAGCACGTGGCGAAAGCCCATCTCGCGCTCCTCGTGGCCGCGATAGGCAAGTGCACCGGCCAGCAGCGCCACCTTGCCGGAAGCGCCGGGCAGGAAGCGGCCGATCAGGTAGCCGGCCAGGCGGCCCGCCGCGCGGTTGTCGATGCCGACATAGTTCATCCGCCCGACATGGCTGATGTCGGACACCAGCGTCAGCACGGGAACGCCTGACGCAATCAGCCGCCGCACCGCCTCGCGCACAGACGGACTGTCCAGCCCGATCAGCCCGACGCCCTGGCAATTGGCCCGCAGCCCGCCCAGCGCGGCTGCCGTCTGCTCCGGGTCGACGCCGGCGACACGATGGATGACGACGTCGACATCGCCACGCAGTTCCGCCCGCCGCTCGATCTGGCTGACCAGATCGGCCATGAACGCATTGCTGCCGCCGGGCAGCACGAAATCGAGGCAAACCGTATCGGACGCCGATGGCACCGGCTCGCCGGCCAGGTTGGCGGCAATCGCCATCACATGCTTGCGGGTGTGGTCCTGCACCCCGGCACGATTGTTCATCACCCGGTCGACGGTCGCCTTCGAGACGCCGGCCAGCCGCGCGATTTCATCCATCTTCGGTCGCGAACTGGCCACGGAACCCCTCACCGGCATTGCAACAGGCGCAAACTATGGCGGCCATTTCGGCCGGTCAACGCCACGATGATATCAAAATGATGCTTTTTGCATGAAAGGCGTCGAATTGAGTGCATAAGCGTGGGTTCCTCACCTGACCCGACTGGCATTTGCCTGCACCAAGGCTTGACGCCGTGCAATTCCTCCCGATAGCATCAAAATGAAACATCATTATGATGCTTGCAACCTGAAATGCCCTGCCCATGACGCCGACACCGAGAGACTACAGCCTGATCGGCCGCGACGCCGCGCTCGCCGAGGCCAACGGCATCGCCGCCGCCGAATGGTATTCCTGCCCCATTGAGCGCAAGCAGCTGAAGGAACTGATGAAGCGCAGCGACGGACCTGCCCTGCGCGACACCGCCATCTGGATAGCAGCGCTCGTCCTCTCCGCCGCCGGCGGCATCTATTTCTGGGGCAGTTTGTGGGCCGTCCCCTTCTTCCTCGTTTATGGCGTGCTCTACGGCTCGTCGAGCGACAGCCGCTGGCACGAGGCCGGCCACGGGACCGCCTTCAAGACGCGCTGGATGAATGACGTGCTCTATTACGTCGCCAGCTTCATGATCCTGCGCGAGCCGACGGTCTGGCGCTGGAGCCACACCCGCCATCACACCGATACCATCATCGTCGGCCGCGACCCCGAGATCGCCGTGCCCCGTCCGCCCGACGTCGCAGCCCTGTTGCTCAACATCTTCGCCCTGAAGAGCAGCGTGACGACGCTGAAGTCGCTGTTCATCCACGCCGCCGGCCGGCTGAAGCCTGATGAGGCCACCTTCATTCCCGAGATGGAGCGCTGGAAGGTCTATGTCGTGGCGCGCATCTATCTCGCGATCTTTGCCGCCGTCGTTGCCGCCTGTTTCTGGATGGGCAGCATCCTGCCCGCCATGCTGGTCGGCCTGCCCAGCCTCTACGGCGGCTTCATGACCATCTATTTCGGCCTGACCCAGCACGCAGGCCTGGCCGAGGACGTGCTCGACCACCGCCTCAACACCCGCACCATCTACATGAACCCGCTGTTCCGGTTCCTGTACTGGAACATGAATTACCATGTGGAGCACCACATGTTCCCCATGGTGCCCTATCACGCGCTGCCGAGGCTGCATCAGGCGATCAAGGACGACTGCCCCGAGCCCTATCCCAGCACCATCGCCGCCTATCGCGAGATCATCCCGACCATCCTGCGCCAGCTGCGCGAACCCGCCTATCACGCCGTCAGGCATCTGCCCGACGGCAAGACGCCGGTGCCCTACAACCACGGCGCCATCATCAACCCGGCCGAATAGGCCGTCGGAGACTACCATGCCCGAACAATGGTTCGACGCCTGCGATACGGACGACATCGACCAGGACGACGTGATCCGCTTCGATCACGAAGGCCGCACCTTCGCCCTCTACCGCACCGAGGACGACCGCTTCTTCGCCACCGACGGCCTGTGCACGCATGAGAAGGTACATCTCTCCGGCGGGCTGGTGATGGGCACCATCATCGAATGCCCCAAGCACAATGGCCGCTTCGACTTCACCACGGGCAAGGCCAAGGGCGCACCCGTCTGCGTCGACATCGCCACCTATCCGGTCAAGGTCGAGGCCGGCCGCGTGCTGATCCGCCTCGCCTGATCGCCCAAGCAAGCCCGATCTCCAGCCACCCGATCGCCAGCCAAGAGATGAACATGCAATCCTCCCAGCCAACCGTCGCCGACCTGCTCGCGCTCAAGGGCAAGCGCCAGCTTACCAAGCTCAGGGTCGAGTCGCTCGACGAGGCGTCGGCCGCCAACGCTGCCGGCATCGACATGCTGTCGGTGCCGCCCGAGGTGCTGTCGCTCGAAGGCTTCCGCACCGTCTGCCCCAATCCCTTCGTCGTCGGCGGCCTCGAGCCCGGCGCCTACATCACCGAGGAAGACTATCTTCGCATCGCCTTCCGCTTGCTCAAGCTGGGCGCCAACGCCGTCTATTGCGGCGCCAGCCTTGGCATTGTCCGCCGCCTGCGCGACGAGGGCATCCCCGTCGTCGGCCATGTCGGGTTGATCCCGTCGCGCCGCACCTGGACCGGCGGTTTCAAGGCCGTCGGCAAGACCTGCGATTCGGCAATGATGGTCTGGCAGCAGACGAAGGCGCTGGAAGATGCCGGCGCCTTTGCCGCCGAGATCGAGGTCGTGCCGCCGGCCGTGGCCGAGGCGATTTCGAAACGCACCAACCTGCTGATGATCTCGATGGGCGCAGGTGCGGGATGTGATGCGCAGTACCTGTTCGCCACCGACGTGCTCGGCGTGCACGACGGCCACTACCCGCGCCATTCCAAGGTCTATCGCGACTTTCACTCGCAGTACCAGCGCCTGCAGCAGGAGCGCATCGCCGCCTTCCGTGAGTATTCCGCCGATGTTGCGAGCGGCTCCTACCCTGCGGCCAGCCACCTTGTCCGCATGGACGCGGCGGAGCAGGATCGGTTTCTGGCCGAGATGGAAAAGACGCCGCTGGTCTAGGTCAGGTCTCGGAGAAGACCGCAGAAAACAGGGAGGGAAAAATGGCCAGATGGCGCGTTGCCGGCATCAATTTCGACCACATGCACATGGGCGACCTGTTGCGCGAGGTGCACCAGCATCCCGATGCCGAGATCGCCGGCATCTATGACAGCAACCCCGAGCGCATGGCCGCGGCGATCGCCAATTTTTCCATTCCCGCGGACCGCGTCTTCACCGATCTGGACGTCTGTATCGAAGCGACAAGGCCGGACCTGGCGATCATCTGCGCCGCGACCGCCGAGCATGCCGACCATGTCGAGCGTGTCGCCCGCCACAAGGTGCATGTGCTGGTCGAGAAGCCCTTCGCATCCTCGCTCGCCGACGCTGACCGCATGATCGCGGCGATGAAGCCGACCGGCCGCCAGATGGCGATCAACTGGCCTCTCGCCTGGTACCCGAGCCACAACACGGCGAAACGCCTGATCGACGAAGGCGCCATCGGCGAGGTCATCGAGGTCCACTATTACGACGGCAACCGCGGCCCGCTCTACCACCTCGCCGACAAGGTCGAAGTGACGCCGGAACAGGTCGAGGCGGCAAAACCCACGTCCTGGTGGTACAAGAAGGCCTCGGGCGGCGGCAGCCTGCGCGATTATCTCGGCTATGGCGTGACGCTGGCGACCTGGTTCCGCAACGGCGAGAAGCCGCTGGAAGTCACCTCCGTCATCGACCAGACGCCTGGCATCGAGGTCGACCAGCATTCGATCACCGTCTGCCGCTACAAAAGCGGCCTGTCCAAATTCGAAACGCGCTGGGGCACCTTCACCGATCCCTGGACGCTGCAGCCGCAGCCCAAATGCGGTTTCGTCATCCTGGGCACCGACGGCACGATTTCGAGCTACGACTACGAACCGCATGTCACGGTGCAGACCCGCGCCCACCCCGAAGCCTACCCGGTCCCGGTCGATGCCCTACCCGTCGGCCGCCGCGCCCCGGTCGAATATGTACTGGATTGCCTGGCAAAGGGCCTGCCCATCACGGGTCCGCTCTCGCCGGAGATGTCGCGCATCGGCCAGCAGATCACTGACAATGCTGCCCTTTCCGCCGAGCTCAAGCGCACTGTCGAGCTGCTGCCATGAGCGACACGCCGAGCGAAGAGGCCTATGCGCTGAAGTCCGCCGAGACCCGGCTGGTCGCAGCACCTGACCTCGCCTATCTCCCGCCGCGTCCAAAAGCCTATGCCCCGCGCATCGCGCTCGTCGGCGCCGGCGGCATTTCGTTCGCCCATCTCGACGCCTATCGCAACGCCGGCTTCGACGTCGCCGTCATTTGCAATCGCACCCTGGCGAAGGCGGCTGAACGCCGCGACGAATTCTTCCCCGACGCAGCAATCACCGACGACCTCGGCGAGGTCCTCGCCCGCGACGACATTGAGGTCTTGGACATCACCACCCACCCGGCCGAACGCGCCGGCATGATCGAAAAGGCGCTGCTCGCCGGCAAGCACGTGCTGTCGCAGAAGCCCTATGTGCTCGATCTCGACACCGGCGAACGCCTCGCCGACCTCGCCGACCGTAAGGGCGCAAAACTCGCCGTCAACCAGAACGGCCGCTGGGCGCCGCATCTCGCCTGGATGCGCGAGGCGGTGCGCACCGGCCAGATCGGCGACCTCGTCTCCTGCCACGTCTCGATCCACTGGAACCACGGCTGGATCAAGGGCACGCCGTTCGAAGCGATCGACGACCTCGTGCTCTACGATTTCGGCGTCCACTGGTTCGACTTCCTGGCAAGCCTGGTCGGCGACCGCACCACATCGGTTTACGCCACCCGCGCCCGCGCCGCCGGCCAGGAGGCAAGACCTCCGCTGCTCGCCCAGGCGCTGGTCGAATTCGATGGCGGCCAGGCCTCGCTTTGTCTCGACGGCGCAACGCCTTTCGGTCCGCAGGACCGGACCTACATCTCCGGCACCGGGGGCAGCCTGTCGAGCGTCGGCCCGGATCTCGGCAACCAGGCGATGGAGCTGACGACCGCGTCAGGCACGGCGCGGCCCGCGCTTTCGGGCAGTTGGTTTAACGACGGCTTTGCCGGCACGATGGGCGAGCTTCTGTCGGCGATCGAGGACGGACGCGAGCCTTTGAATGGAGCGCGTGGAAACCTGCAGAGCCTAGCGCTGACGTTTGCCGCGATTGCCTCGACGCATCGGGGGATATCCGTGGTGCCCGGCACGGTGCGCAGCCTCGCGGAGGCTCAGCGTTCGACCGGCTGAGCTGGCATCGCACCGTCTCGGCAACCCGGCGACCGCACGCTGGCAAGCCGCCGGCGCCACATGACTCAGTACGCCTCGATCTGCTGGATCAGGGATCGATCATACAGTGTGCAGACATGTCCCACCACGTCCCGGGAAATGGAAGCGATCAGCGAGCAAAGCCGCGACGATGCGGCTTCGAGATAGACGACGCTGTAGCGCGTGACCGGAAAGGCCGGCTGCACGTTAAGCACGCGCAAGACACCGCTGCGAAGCTCATTCTGGATGACGATCGGCGGCAGCACGGCAATGCCCAACCCATTCGCGATCATGCTGATCGTCGTCGACAGCGAGTTGGAGTAGTGCAGGACGGCACTCTGGGCGTCGTGGCCCCCAAGATAGTCGAGCAGCTTGCCGTGATTGTAGGTTCCTCTCTCATAGGAAATGATCGGATAGCGCAGCAGGTCGGCGCGGCCGATCGGCTGATTTGGCGCGCCTTCCAGCAAGGCGGGGGACGACACCCAGTACATGCTGAGATCGCAAAGATCGGACACGTTCATCTTCGAGATGTTCGGCCCCGGAAATCCCAGGATGATATCAAGTTCGCGGTTCTCGAGACGCTGCAGGAGGATGGAGGAGGAATCCGTCGAAACCGAAACGCGGAGGCGTGGGGAGCGTTCGCGCAGCGTTTCCATGATGCCGCGCAGCACGACCAGCGCCATGCTGGGCAATACGCCGATCCGCACCGTACCCTCGAGTTCGTCTTTCGGTCCCAGATCCTGCAAGAGCGCGTTGTACCGACTGACGATGTCGCGAGCGCCGGTAACGAAGTGAGCCCCCTCTTCGGTCAGTTTGACGTCGCGGGCATCCCGCTCGAAAATCTTGAATCCAAGCTCCTGCTCCATGGCCGAGACGCGGTTGGAGATGGCAGCCGGCGTCATGTTCATCCGCTCGGCGGTAATGCGGAAATTTCTCAGTTCTGCCAACCAGATGACGGTCTCCAGGAAACGGATGTTCACTGGCTCTGCAAGCTCCAGAATGCCCTCATTGTCGACCTCGGCTGATTTCGGCGAAGCATCTGAGACAGCACGGGCTGCCGTTTCGCAGTCAAGTCCGCATTCTAGCGCCAGGCTGCGGCGAGGCAATCAAAGCCATTGGATATTCGCGCTCGAACACCATTTTTGGCGGCCAAACCGGAGTGCTTCGCCGCCAATTGGTTTCGAATGCAACCCTGGAATGTCAGGCGCCTGCCTTTGCAAGGACTTTCGCGCTGGCTCCCGACATCTCGCCGAGCTTCTGCACCTTGTCGCGCACGCTCGCCTCGCGCTTCTTGCCGGTTTCCTGCATCCCCAGCGCCTTTTCGGCAACGGCCCGTACCTCGTTGCGCGGGATGACCAGCACCCCACTTTCGTCGGCAAGGATGGCGTCGCCAGGCATGACCACCGCACCGCCGCATGACACCGGAATGTTCAGCCCTCCACCGAGGTCATAGAGGCGCGTGGTGATCGGCGAAAGCCCGCGAGACCACATCGGAAAATCCGAATCCTCGATCTCGGTCAGGTCCGTGCATGGCCCGTCGACAATGCCGGCAACGGCACCTGCCGCTTTCGCGGCAACGGTAACCCCGCCGCCCCAACAGGCATATTTGTCGTCGCCAAGCCGATCGACCACCAGGATGTCGCCTGGGCGCAGCATCCCTGTCGCGTGATGAAGAAGCGTCGAGTCCGAGCCTGCGATGGCGAGCGTCACGGCCGTGCCGACGACCCGCCGCTTCGGAAGAAGCGGCTGTATGCCCCGGTCCATGAAGCCGAACAGCCGCCAGTGACCGACGGTCGCCGTCTCGACGTTGGAAAGCAGATCGAGATCGGCCTGCGGCACCTGCTCGGGCATATCCTTGAGAATGTACATTGGTGAAGCCTTTCTTATGCGCAAGCGAGACGGCGATGCTGGGTCATCGGGATCAGAGTGCGGGCACGCTTAATCTGCGCCGGATCGATACGGGCGGTGACGAAGCCCACCCCATCGGATGCCTTCGCGACGACGTGGCCCCATGGGTCGCAAACCAGCGAGTGGCCCCAGCAATGACGCTTTTCATTGCCGAAGACCGTTGCACCCGTCTGACCGCATGCGACGAAATAGGTCTGGGTTTCGATGGCGCGCACGCGCGCCAGCACCTCCCAGTGGTCCTTGCCGGTCTGCAGCGTGAACGCCGCGGGAAGGATGATGATGTCGCAACCGGCCTTTTCAAGTTGCAGGAAGAGTTCGAAGAAGCGGATATCGTAGCAGATGGCGCAGCCGACCTTCAGCCCGTCGATCTCGTAGGTGACGATGTCCTCGCCCGGCTTCACCGAAGCGGACTCCTTGTATGCCGTGCCATCGGGCGCGACGATGTCGAACATGTGGATCTTGCGATAGGCAGCGACCTGCTTGCCTTCGCGATCGAAGACGAAGCTGGTGTTGTAAATCCGGTCCTCGCCCTCGACCTTCTCCATGATCGTTCCGGCATGCACATAGACGCCGTGTTCCCGGGCGAAGGCACTGGCCATGCTGTATGCCGCCCCGCCTGGCGCGGCTTCCGCCGCCGCGAGCTTCTCCTCGATGCTTCCGCCGTAATATTCGAAATACTCCGGCAGGACGATGAGGTCGGGCCTGTCGGTTCTCACGGCGTCGAGCATCATGTCACCGATGACGCGCAGGTTTTCGTCGCGATCCTTCTGCGGGTTGGTCTGAATGAGACTGATTTTCAAGATAGTTCTCCCTGTTCGGATTGTCGGATGTTCAGGCGACGATCCTCTCGTCCCTGAGCGTATGGATGGTCGCCATGATGCCGGCGCGCAGCGTCATGGTCTGGGTGGCGACGACGAGCAGTTCGGCCCCTTCGTCGAGCGCGAACTGGCGTTCGGCGGACGTCCAGGCCGGCATCACCCAGCTCTTGCCTGCGCTGCGTGCTGCCGCCGCTACGCGTATCAGGTCGGCACGGTCGGCATCGTTGAAGGCATAGGCGCCGCGGCCGCGCGCAAGCGCGAGATCGGACGGCCCCGGGAAAAGACCATCGACCGTGTCGAGCTCGATGATCTTTTCGACGTCTTCGAGGCTTTCCGCCGTTTCGATCATCGCAAAGCACTTGGTGCGCCTGTTTTCGGATTCGAAGGCGTTCGACGCAGGCCGCGCGTAGTCGAAGACCCGGCCTCCCGCGTAAGACCGCGTTCCGGTCAGCGGATACTTCGCGGCCCTGGTGACCTCGCGTGCATGTTCGACGCCGAGTATGTGCGGAACGATCACCCCGTCCGAACCGAAATCCAGTGCCTGCTGGATCGACTCGGCATTCGGCGCGATGATCTTGGTCAGCGTCGGCATGCCGATCGCCTTGGTGTAGGCGAGGAACTGGTCGAGCGAGGCAAGGTCGAACGTGCCGTGCTCGAGCTCCAGAACCAGCGACTTGACCCCGCATGTGCGCGCGATTTCGAGATAGCCATAGTGCGGCTGCGACATCCAGAGCGCGATATTGTCCATAACTTTCATTCCTTAAGGGGGGTGATTGCCCGCCGGCGGCAACCGCCGGCGGACGAGAGCGCTACTTGCCGATGGTTCTCGACAGGCCGAGCGTGCGTTCGATGAGCATGATGATGACAAGCGTGGCCGTGACGAGAACGACCGAAATGGCGGCCGTCATCGGGTCGGTCTGGCTTTCGACATAGTTGAAGATCTCGACAGGCAGCGTGGTCAGTCGCGGACCGGTGATGAAGAGCGAGATCACAACCTCGTCGAACGACAGCAGGAACGACAGGGCCGCACTTGCTACGATACCCGGGGCCATCAGGGGCAGCGTGATCCGCCGGAACACGGTCAAAGGCGAGGCGCCGAGCATGGTCGCCGCTTCTTCCACCGAGGGCGGCAGCGTCGACAGCGAGGTGATCACGATCCGGACCACATAAGGCGTGGTCACGATCAGGTGGGCGATGATCAGGCCCGTAACGGTGCCGAGCAGCCTTGCCTGCACGAAGACCAGCAGTATCGCCAGGCCAAGGACGATGGACGGCAGGAGAAGCGGGGCCGTGAACAGGCTGAGCGCGAACTCCTTGCCGCGGAATTCATGCCGGCCGATCGCATAGGCGGCGGGAATGCCCACCGCAAGCGACAGTGCGGTCACCACCGATGCGATGCCCAGGCTGAGCCAGAAGGCGTTGATCAGTCCCGCGTGCTGGAACATCGCAACATACCAGCGCACGCCCCAGCTCTCGGGCGGAAAGGTCAGGTAGCTGTCATTGCTGAACGACAGCGGCAGGACCACGAGAATGGGCGCCAGCAGGAACAGATAGAGGAAGATGACGAGGATGCGGAAAGGTACGCTGATTTTGCCGATCATGTTCAAACTCCCTCAATCAAACCGGCGCACGACCCGCGAATAGACCGCGAGCGCAAAGCCGAAGATGATGAGCACGATGACGGACGTGGCCGCGGCCCTTGGCCATTCGAGCTGGATGATCGCCTGATCGAAGATTTCGGTCGCCAGCAGGAAGACGCGCCCACCACCGAGAAGTTTCGGCGTGATGAACGAGCTGATCGCCAGGACGAAGCAAAGCAGGCAGCCCAGCGCGACGCCCGGCAAGGTCAGGGGAAAGACGATGCGGCGGAAGCGGGTAAACGCATTGGCACCAAGCGAGGCTGCTGCCTCTTCCAGGCTCTGGTCCAGCTTTCCGAAACCGGCAATCAAGGCCAGCGCCATGTAGGGGATCAGAATTTCCACCAGGCCGATGAAGACGCCGAGCGTATTGTTGATCAGCCGGACCGGTTCGGAGATCAGTCCCATCGACAACAGGCTGCCGTTGATCAGTCCCTGGTCGCCGAGAAGCACCATCCAGCCATAGGTGCGCACCACGCTGCTGACGAGAAGCGGCGACACGGTGATCACGAACAGCGTGTTGCGCCAGACCGGCGAGACGCGGTGCAGGAACAGCGCGATCGGATAGGCGCAGATCAGGGTGGCGACCGTAACGGTGAAGCTGATCCAGAGCGAATTGATGACAAGCCCGAAATTGAAGCTGTCGGTGAAGAAGTCGAGATAGTTCCCGAACGTGTAGACGTCCGTCAGAACACCGCCCGAGCGGCTTTCAAGGAACGATATCTGGCCGAGACGCAGGACCGGCAGCACGAAAGCGGCGAGATTGACCACCGCCATCGGCACGAGCAAAAGCACGATGATCAGCGGGAAACGCCGTCTTGGCGCAGTTGCCGGCGGCGCAATGCTGGTTGGCATGTGGGTTATGGCGCTCATGACGGCCTAGCTCCCGAAAACCAGCATGTCTTGCGGCTTCCATTCGCAAAGCAGCATGTCGTCCGCGCCAAAGCCGTGGCCGGCGCTGGCGGTGGGCACCTCGACCTTGAGCATGGCGCCGTTGATTTCGACCTCGTACTGCACGATGTCGCCGATATATGTGATCCGGGCGATGCGTCCGCGTGCGCTGTTGGTGGCATTGCCGACCAGCGCACGATCGCGATCGGGCGTCAGGCTGATGCGATGCGGGCGGATGGCGGCTTTCGCCTTGCCGCCGCTCAGACCCTTGGTGTCGCTGCGATAGACCTGGTCGCCGATGCGCGCCTGGTCACGGCCGACAATCTCGCAATCGATGACATTGGCGCGGCCGACGAATTCTGCGACGAAAAGCGAGGCAGGCTTTTCATAGATTTCCGAAGGGGTGCCGAGCTGCGCAAGCCTTCCGCCCGCCATCACGCCGACGACATCGCACATGGTGAGCGCCTCGACCTGGTCGTGAGTGACGAAAACCGTGGTGATCGAAAGGCGCTTCTGGATTTCGCGGATTTCGATGCGCATGTCGTCACGCAGCTTGGCATCCAGGTTGGACAGGGGCTCATCCAGGAGAAGGATGCGTGGCCGGATGACGAGTGCGCGCGCCAGCGCCACGCGTTGCTGCTGGCCACCCGACATCTCCTTGGGCTTGCGGGTGCCATATCCCGGCAGGCGCACCATTTCGAGCGCCTCCTCGACGCGCGTGCGTGCCTCTTGTCTTGAAACGCCGCGCATATCGAGGCCGAAGGCGATGTTCTCGGCAACCGTCATATGCGGGAACAGCGCGTAGCTCTGGAAGACGAGACCGATGTCGCGTTTGTGCGGTGCGCGCCGGGCGACATCATCGCCGCCTATCAGGATTTCTCCATCGGTGACCGAGGCAAGGCCGGCGATCATGCGAAGCGTCGTCGTCTTGCCGCAGCCCGAGGGTCCGAGAAGACCGAGAAGCTTGCCTTTGGGCAGGTCGAGATCGAGGTTGTCGACCGCGATGAAGCCCGACTCGTACCGCTTGGTCAGCCCACGCAGCCGCAGGAAAGCGGCGTCTGGTTGCGGTTCGGCTTGCGGAATGGCGATCGGGCGCGCGTCCTCGCGCGAGGCCAGCGTTTGCATGAGCTTACCTATGTTTCATCTGTTTCAACGAAGTCCGCACCAGCGGACAGGCCGGAACGGGCATGGACGTCCACGCCCGTACCGGCATGGGCGCTAGCGGCTTGCCGGGATGATCTGGCGCCGCCAGGGCGACAGCAGGTCGTCGCGCATGTCGCCGATGCTCATCCAGTCGACGGGGATCAGCTTCTTCTGCTGGTCGGCATCCATCAAGGGAATGCGCTTGCGCGTCTCCTCATCCACGTCGGCTTTGGTATTTGTCGGCGCATAGAACATCGCCTTGGCAAAGCGTGCCTGGACCTCGGGGCTCAGCGCGTAGTTGATGAAGGTCTCTGTCGCATCCTGATCGGGAGCGTTGGCAATCGCGCTGATCACGTTGATCTGCGATGCAGTGCCCTCAACGGGGCCGACCGACTGCATGCGGCCCTCTGTCTGGTCGCGGAAGAATTGCGAACGCGCATTGTAGCCGATCGAGACGGTCGCGGTGCCGTTAGCCACCAGCGTATAGGCGTCGGGCTTCGGCTCCCAGGTCTGCACCGCAGGGGCAAGTTCCACCAGTTTCTTGACGCCAGGCTCGATCGACACCTTGTAGTCGTCCTCGCCCGCAAGACGGTTGGCGATGATGGTCAGCAGAATGGCCTGGATATCGCCGCCGCCCTGTGCGGGGATGATCACCTTGCCCTTTTGAGCGGGGTCCCACAGCGCCTCCCAACTGGTGGGCGGATTGTCCTTGTAGGTGTCGCGGTTGTAGATCAACGAAAGCGTGTCGTAAGTCAGGGGAATGGCGGCGCCGCCGAGCTCCTTGCCGATATTCGCGAGATCGGCATAGTTGGTGATCTTCGCGGTGTCGAGATTGGCCACGAGGCCCTCTTCCGACGCAATCTTTGCGACGGACAGGTCATAGATCACGGCATTTGCCTGCGGCGCATCCTTCTGGGCACGCATGTTGCCGAGCGACGTGGCGGCATTCTGGACGCCGAAAAACGTCACCTTGATATCCGGGTGGGACTCGTTGAACGGCTGGACGACAGCCTTCTCATAATTGTCCTGGAAGGCGCCGCGATACCCCATGACGGTGATGTCGGCAGCCTGTGCCGCAGCGATGCTGCCGAGCGATATCGATGCCGCGGCAACGGCCATGAAGGAGGTGAGTTGTGACAGTTTCATTTTTCGTTCCCCTGATGCTCTGACTGTTTTTCTTCTCTGGTCAGGCTAGGAGCAGGGCAATTTTCGGTCCAACGGATATTTCTGTCTGGGTGTTCGATTTTCCTTTTCGAGGTCAGGCAGCCAAGTCCTCCGCGGCATTGCGCAGTGCCCCGTGACAGGCGAAACGCGCGCACCATTCCCGCAGGCCATGCCTCGATCGGGACGATCGCGCGATTTCGTCATGGCACCAAAAGCATCCAGTTGGATGCGCGTTCTCAATCACCGCATGGAGCCATTTCCTTCTCCCAAATTCGCTGGACCGCCTCATAGCCAGGACCGGGGTCCGCTTCGCCAAGCAGCTAGTCGTTTGCAGGGAGCCCTAGACGTGCCCATTGATCGCGCGGGATCCTGGCTCCGACCCGAAAGGATAAGGACAGGATTGTCGTCGCGTCGGTGTCGACCTCGCATCGGAAGCTCAAGCCGTGCCATGCGGTTCGCGTGCGAAAAGCAGCCTCCGGGACGTCAAGGACATTGCCTCGCTTGAGCGGAACAAGTGGTACCAGGTCGGGGGAATAAGAAGCGTCGACCAATTGCTGCTGCAATGCGCTGGCGCAGAGCTTGGCGGCCCGCTCACCGCGAGGCACGCCAGCCATCGAGGTCGTGGCCAACGCATCGCCGGTGGCGCCTTGCGACTGGAGCCGCCGAACACCCGGCAGTCCCGAATAGGGCTGCGACGCGGCAACGTCCGCATTCTTGGAGTTTGGCCCCCTGGTGCTGCCCTTTCCGGGTTTCGGGATCTTCGCAAGTCCGGCTTCCGGCGCATTCGCGGGCCTGGGCCGTGGCGCCTGGGCTAAGGCGGGAAGCGTTATCTCACCGTCGTTGCCGTCGGCACCCAACGGCGCTGGTGCCGGGGCTGGTTGCTTGTCAGCTCGCTCTATCGGCCCCTCTTGGTTGTCGATCGGCTGTTTGCCAATGTTCTGGTTCGAGGCTGCCCCGTTACTTTCGGCGGACTCGATATCCTTTGTTGCGGCTGCCTGCTTCGCGGCGTCGTTGACTGCATCCGGCCGCTCTTCGGAAGGGGGCTTCGAATTGTCGCCCTTCGCCGGCGACGAAGAGGTGTCTTGAACGCCACCCCCCTCCAGAGATTTGCCAGGGCCGGCATCCTTGTCCCCGAACCGGAAGACAGGTTTCAGGACCTCGATTTGCGCCGGCCTGGGTCGTTCCTCCACCGACGCAGGCAGTTGCTTCGACTTCGATTCCGGAGGCTTTTCGGCATCGGGATCCTTTGACGGCGGCGAAGGAGGAGGTTTCGGCTTTGGCTGTTCCGGCGGAGGCACGAGGGTGACATTTACCGCCTCCTCCTGCTGCTGTTGAGAAAGCCTCGGCTGGCCGTAGACCACCAGGATCGCAATGAGGAGGCCATGCAGGATCAGCGATGGGGGGAAAGCCCATAGCAAGTCCCGCCGTCGGTTCCTTGTTTCATCCTCCATGCTGACCGATGTGCAGTGAAACAGAGCCGGCATCAAGCATGATCGTCGATGTCGTGCAAAACAGCCGCTGGGGCCGGCCTTTGACCGCCATGGCGCCAGCTTGCATCCTCATGCGACCAAGAACCAGTCGGCCGACGGGAGCAGTCCGAACTGAACACAGCGACGGCGCGGCGTCGGAAAATGGCGAGGCCAGCGCCACCTGCCCGCTTGCCCGCTTGCCCGGCATCGCCAGAGCCACGTTCGGGCAAAGTCGAACGAGACCCCAACTCCATTCGACGCCAGCGCCTCATACTTCAGCCGATCTTGGCAGTCGGCCAGGAACATCTCGAGGCCCTTGCCGGTCAGCGGGCGGTTGACCCGGTTGGCGCTCAGCGGCTCCCCTATCAACCTCCGTCGAAGGTCATAAGGGCCTCAACCCGAAGCCGCCGTTCTCGCCTCGTGGAGTCAAAATGCCCTCTACACGAATTCGCGGCAGGTCGCGCCGGGCTGCCTTGTACGCAGTCCGGCGCAACAGCAAACGATCGCACGCGCCTTGCTGCGACCAGCTATCCGCACTAAACTCTGCCCTCCTCGCAGCGTGCCCTCTGGTTGACACAGGAGTTGCCGAAATGCGTGGCGGTCTTCTTTTCATTCTGTTCGTGCTTGCACACCAGCCCCTGGTATCGCACGCCGCGTCCATCCACGAAGCCGCCATGAAGGGCGACGTCGCGGCGGTTGCGGCAGCACTCGACGCAGGCGCCGACGTTGATGAGAGCGACGAGAAAGCGACGCCGCTCTACCTGGCGGTCAGGGGCGGGCATCTTGCGGTGGCAAGACTGCTCCTCGACCGCGGCGCCGACGTCAACGCCGCCCCGACGGCTTTGGGTCCTGCTCTCATGCCCGCCTTGGCGAAGCGCCGGGTCGATTTGATCACTCTCCTGCTGGACGGGGGCGCGAACCCAGACGCCTATCGCAACCGCGAAGCCGCGCTGCACATTGCCGTCAGGTCCAGTTGCCTCGACTGCGTGAAGGCACTGGTCAGCGCCGGCGCCGACGTGAATGCGAAGACGAAGGACGGCAAGACATCGCTCCATCTGGCAATATTCAAGGCGCAACGCGAAGTTGCCGATTATCTCTTGTCGCACGGCGTCGTCTTGCCAACGCCAGCCCCGATCTCGAACAAGTTGGCCACCTCCGATGTCGAAAAAGGCCGAACCGCCTTCTCCAGACATTGTGCCTATTGCCACAATGCCAAGCCCGACGAAGGCAGCAACGAGGGACCGACCTTGTGGAACGTCGTCGGCCGCGACAAGGCATCCGTGGCAAACAGACGTTACTCCGAAGCCCTGCTGGCATGGCAGGGCGTCTGGACCTACGAGGACCTGAACAAGTTTCTGCTTGAGCCGATGGTCACGACGCCGGGCGTCTACATGGAGATGCCGGGCGTTCCGGACGAGACTGAGCGAACAAACCTGATCGCCTATTTGCGGACACTGAGTGAGACGCCGATCCCGCTGCCCTGAACCGTGGCCCGATGTCGTCGTGTCCCCGGCCGGGCAGGCCGATCGTTCGATGTCCGCTTTGGCGCGCAAGCCGGGATCAGCCCGGGAGGCGCCCCCGAAACAGCGTGGTGCCGTCCGCAAGGCGCGACCTGGAGATGTCCCGGAACCCAGCCTCGCTCATCCACGCCCGATACTGACCTTCGGTGTACGCCTCGCCGTGGCGATAGAGGTTCAGGAAGGTGAGGTTCAGGAAGACACCCTCTGGCGGGCCGAGGCGGTCGTCATCGACGACACCCCACCCCGCGATTGCGATCTCGCCTCCCGGTGCGAGGCAACGCGCCGCGTTCAGGATCGAACGGCGCGCCTGGTCGGGCGGCAGGACCTGGACGACGGCCTTCAGGATTGCCAGATCGTGCCGGCAGACCGATGGCGCGACGGTGATGTCGCCCTCCTCGACCAGCACGTCGTCGACACCGTATTCCGACAGGATGTCTGGCGCGGCCGCTGCGACCGTCGGCAGCTCCATCAGCGTCGCCGCAATCTGCGGCCGCTGCTCGCGAAGGCCGACGAGAATGGTCCCCGGGCCGCCCCCGATGTCGATCACCGACCCGATCGCCGAGAGGTCTATCTCCCGGGCCAGGTGCCGGCCGAAAATCACCCCGCCCGGCGCGAGCTTTCGGCTGAAGGCCGCCGCGGCCTCGGGCCCCGCATCTGAAAAATCGTGCAGCGCAGCCGGTCGGTTCTGTCGCAGCGACTCTGCCGTCAACAGGTCGGCTCCCCAGAGCTCGCGCAGCAGCGCATGATCGCCGCCGCGATAGGTCGGCTTGGATGCGTCGAGAAAGGCCGCCGCTTCGGCTCCGTTGCGAAACCGGCCATCCTCGACTTCGAGGAGACCGATGCTGGCGAGCGCATAGAGGAGCCGCGACAGACGATCGGGCTCGACCTTGAGCGCAGCGCCAAGGCTGTCAGCAGTCTCCTCGCCGCCGCCAAGCCGGGTGAAGATGCCGAGTTCCAACCCGGCGCGAAGCGCAAGGGCGGGAGGCACCGCTGCGAACAGCGCGTCGATCCGATCAGAATCCACCATGTCACCTCCCCCTTCGCGATCCGGGACGAACTTTGAAGCATCTCGGCAGATCGGTTTCAACCGGGGCTGCACTATCCTCACCTGCCGCCGAGAGCAGCTCGCCGTCATCTGCAGCATCTTCCGAACGCAAAAACGCCCGCCGCATTTCTGCGACGGGCGTTATTTCTGCGACGGGCGTTTTTTGTATTTGTTTGCGGGGCCGGGATTTGACCTGTGCCCTTCCGGTTATGGTCCGTGAGGACGAGGAGCTACCATCGCCGGGGAAGCGGGGCTTGCCGCTCGTGATCGAGCTCGTGGAATTGAGGAAAGGTTGGTTGCGGGGACAGGATTTGGCTTATCCCGCGTCGTCGGCCGTTGGGGTCCTTGCGGGCCCCTGATGCGGTTCCAATCGGACGGTCAGCCGGCAGCCAGATACAAAAACGCCCCGCTCGAGGCGGGGCGTTTTTGTATCTGGTTGCGGGGACACGCAACTACCGATTCCGACATTTGCTTCAGATCGCAGTTTGACAGAGATAGCCCCAAAAACTTTCGAAGCTTAGCGACATCAGGCGGCAGGAGTTGCGGCGCGCGGCAATGACCGTAATGCAGCGCGAAGGCGCTGCGGCGACCACGCTCAAAAAGGTGGCGACTGAGGCGGGTGCCTCCGAGCCGACACGTCCGAGGCTGAACCAATATGGTCTGAATTCCTTCGCCGCTGGCCGGAGCGTCCTGCGCGGGATCAAGGCTCAGCGTCTCCTCGACGTCCATGAAGATCAACGCCTGTCACTAGGTGCTCTGCATTTGCCACAGGGTCCATCACGAGACAGTCGCGATGGACCCATAGACAAGCCGCAACGGTTCAAGCAAATGCGATCGCTAAGGTCATTTCGTGAGTGCACCCGACTTCTTCGCCGTCCAGGTGGCGATGTAGTCCATCAATCCAGGCGACAGGCAGTCATAAGGCTCGAGGCCGAGTTCCTTCAGCCGGCCACGCACGCCGTCCATCTCCGCGGGATCGACGCCCGCCTCGATGATCGACGACACGAAAGCGGCAAAGCCGGGCTCGGCCCAGCCGGCTTCCTCGAAGCGCTCGGGATGGATGAAGTCGAGGCCCTTGAAGGCGTGGTCGCGCTCGACCGGGCCGTACATGTGCACGCCGCAGGCCTTGCAGGCATGGCGCAGGATGAGTGCTGAAGGATCGACGAGGGCAAGCTTGTCGCCATTCTCCAGCACCGTCACGTTTTCATGCGCGGTGACAGCCACGACCGAAAACTTGGCGCCTTCCGGCTTCCAGCATTTGGTGCAGCCGCAGGCGTGGTTGTGGGCGACCTGGCCCTTGATCGCCACCTTCACCGGCCGGTCGGCGCAGGCACAGACAAGCGTGCCACCAGTGAAACTGGCACTGCCGGGCCTGACCCCGCCGTCGAGTGCTGGATGTATTGAAGCCATGTCCTGTTCCTCCATGTGATGACAATTCGAGATATGCGAACTCTGACAATGGGGCGCTAGTAAACGACGACGCTGCGGATGCTTTCGCCTGAATGCATCAGGTCGAAGCCCTTGTTGATGTCTTCGAGCTTGAGGGTGTGCGTGATCATCGGGTCGATCAGGATCTTGCCCTCCATGTACCAGTCGACGATCTTCGGCACGTCGGTGCGGCCACGCGCGCCGCCGAAGGCCGTGCCCTTCCAGGTCCGGCCGGTGACCAGCTGGAACGGCCGCGTTGCGATCTCCTGGCCGGCACCGGCGACACCGATGACGATGCTTTCGCCCCAGCCGCGATGCGATGCTTCGAGCGCCTGGCGCATCACCTTGACGTTGCCGGTGCAGTCGAAGGTGTAGTCGGCACCGCCGATCTGGTCGGTCCCACGCTTGGTCAGGTTGACGAGGTAAGGCACGATGTCGCCCTCGACCTCCTTCGGGTTGACGAAATGCGTCATGCCGAACTTTTCGCCCCAGGCCTTGCGCTCATTGTTGATGTCGACGCCGATGATCATGTCGGCACCGGCCAGGCGCAGGCCCTGCAGCACGTTGAGGCCGATGCCGCCGAGCCCGAAGACGATCGCCGTCGAACCGATCTCGACCTTGGCGGTGTTGATCACCGCACCAATGCCTGTCGTCACGCCGCAGCCGATGTAGCAGATCTTGTCGAACGGAGCGTCGGGGTTGACCTTGGCCAGTGCGATCTCGGGCAGCACGGTGAAGTTCGAGAAGGTCGAGCAGCCCATGTAGTGGAAGATCTTGTCCTTGCCGATCGAGAAGCGCGACGAGCCATCGGGCATCACGCCCTGCCCTTGCGTCGAGCGGATCGCGGTGCAGAGGTTGGTTTTCCGCGACAAACAGGACGGGCACGAACGGCATTCCGGTGTGTAGAGCGGAATGACGTGGTCGCCCTTCTTGAGCGAGGTCACACCCTTGCCGACATCGACGACGACACCGGCGCCCTCATGGCCAAGGATGGCCGGAAAGATGCCTTCGGGATCGGCACCCGACAGAGTGAACTCGTCGGTGTGGCAGATGCCTGTCGCCTTGATCTCGACAAGCACCTCGCCCTCGCGCGGACCCTCGAGGTCGACCTCCATGATCTCGAGCGGCTTTCCAGCTCCTACGGCAACGGCGGCGCGGGTTTTCATGGATATACTCCGATTATTGTGGTAAAATTATCAGGTTTTGGTAGTTGTAGCTCCAAGATGTTATGAGGCGAATTGATTCATTGTGTTGTGGATGCCGCCTGCCTTGACCGCTGTGTCACCAGCGAAATATTCCTTATGGTCATCGCCAAGGTCGGAGCCGGCCATATTCTGGTGCCTGACGCAGGCAATGGCTTGCCGAATTTCCTGACGCTGGACGTTGGCTACGTATCCTAACATTGCCTGCTCGCCGAAGTATTCTTTGGCGAGATTGTCAGTCGACAATGCCGCAGTGTGATAAGTTGGCAAGGTGATGAGATGATGGAAGATGCCCGCGCGCGCTGCTGAATCGCGCTGGAAGGTTCGGATTTTCTCATCTGCTTCTTGACCAAGTTCCGAACTGTCATATTCCGCGCTCATCAACATCGCGCGGTCATAGCCGGTCAGGTCTTTGCCGGAGGAAAGCCATGCATCAAAGACCTGCTGTCTGAAATTAAGCGTCCAGTTGAAAGACGGCGAGTTGTTATAGACCAATTTCGCATTGGGGATGACTTGGCGGATGCGGTCGACCATGCCGGCGATCTGATCGATATGTGGCTTCTCGGTCTCGATCCAAAGCAGATCTGCACCGTTTTGCAGCGCGTTGACGCAGTCCAGAACGCACCTGTCCTCGCCAGTGCCTTCACGGAACTGGAAGAGGTTCGACCGCAGCCGTTTTGGCCGGAGGACCTTCGAGCCCCGCTTGATGAGGACATCCCCGTTTGCGAAATCGCCTTCCGCAACCTCTTCGCAATCGAGGAAGGAATTGTAGACGTCACCGTCGTCGCCTTCAGCGGCGCTGAATGCGATCTGCTTGGTCAGGCCTGCACCGAGCGAGTCAGTGCGCGCAACAATGATCCCGTCATTGACCCCAAGCTCAAGAAATGCGTAGCGACAAGCGCGGATCTTGGCAACGAAATCCTCGTGCGGAACTGTGACCTTGCCGTCCTGATGCCCGCATTGCTTTTCATCTGATACCTGGTTTTCGATCTGAAGGGCGCACGCACCGGCCTCAATCATCTTCTTGGCCAGAAGGTACGTGGCTTCAGCGTTACCGAAACCGGCATCGATGTCGGCGATTATGGGAACGACATGGGTTTGATAGTTGTCTATCGCATTAAGCGATTGCTGCTCGAGGGAGACGTCTCCGCTCTCTCTGGCCCGGTCCGCTTCGCGGAACATCATGCCAAGTTCACGAGCATCAGCTTGGCGCAGAAAAGTGTAAAGCTCAGCGATTAGTGAGGGAACGCTGGTTTTTTCGTGCATGGACTGATCCGGCAGTGGCCCAAACTCCGAGCGGAGCGCTGCAACCATCCAGCCAGACAAATATATATAGCGACGCTCGGTTGTTCCAAAATGCTTCTTGATAGAGATGACCTTTTGCTGACCGATGAAGCCGTGCCAGCAACCGAGAGATTGAGTATACTTGCTAGCGTCCTGATCGTAGGCAGCCATGTCATTACGTATGATTTTTGCTGTGTACTTGGCGATGTCGACGCCGGTGCGAAATCTATTCTGCAGTCGCATCCGAGCAACCGCCTCGGCGGATATGCCCGTCCAGTTTTTGTTGGCGTTAATTGTATTGCTCGCTTCGTCAGTGATAGCGCGGTATGACATTGTCTCTCCAGGTCCGAAAGCGGATTTCATCGCCCAGCTAGCCTCACGAGCCGAGCATGGCCAGACCCCGCAGTGTCACGTTGTAAAACTTTACAAGCCATTGGTGTAATGCTGTAATGATGTCATGGAGAGAAATGGTGTTTACCTTGGTCCGCGGCTGCGGCGCCTTCGCAAGGACCTCGGCCTGACACAGGCGACCATGGCCGCCGACATCGGCATTTCTCCCTCTTACATTGCGTTGATGGAGAGAAATCAGCGCCCGGTGACAGCCGAGGTGCTGATCCGTTTGGCAAGGGCCTACTCGATCGATGTGTCGAGTTTGACGGAAGACAACGGGGCAGGTCTGATAAGTCGGCTACAAGCCGCAATGAGGGATCCGATATTCGCCGATATCGAGGTTTCACCGATTGAACTGGGGGATGTTCTCAGCAACTTTCCAGGTTTCACCGAGGCGATGCTTCGTCTGTATACTGCCTACAAGAGCGATCAGTTTGCCTTGGCTGACCAGCAACAGCTCGCCGTCAGTCCTGCAATGGCAGACGTTGCCCTCGATCCGGTCGCCTCTGTTCGAGCATTTCTGGCTGCGCGGCGGAACTGCTTCCCTGAACTGGATGCGGCTGCAGAAACCACGGCATCGCACATCAACAATGCGGGCGGACTGATAGCTTTTCTCAAACAGCGTCACGGGCTCAACGTCAGACGGTTGCCCCAGGACGTAATGATGGGCTCGGTTAGAAGGCTTGACCGTCATCGGAGAGAGATCCTGCTGGATGATTGTCTTGACCTCGCAAGTCAGAATTTCCAATTGGCCCAGCAGCTTGCCTATCTGGAAGTCGACGGCGAAATTCGGAAAACTGTCGAAGCGGGTAATCTGTCCTCTGAGAACGCCCGCCACTTGGCCCATCGGGCTTTGGCTGGGTATTTTGCAGCTGCAGTGCTTATGCCCTATGCACAGTTCGCAAATTCTGCCGAAGGCAAGCGATATGATGTCGAGGCAATTGCGCGTCAGTTTAACACAAGCTTCGAGCAAACTTCGCATCGCCTTACCACGCTGCAAAGGCCGGGCCAGGAGTGTGTTCCCTTCTTCTTCATCCGTGTGGACGGCGCGGGCAATGTTTCTAAGAGACTGGACAGCGCTAACTTCCCCTTTGCGCGGCATGGGGGGGGATGCCCGTTGTGGAGTTTACATCAGGTATTCACTTCGCCGAGGGTCGTAGTCACGCAGTGGCTGGAATTGCCAGATGGTCAAAGATTCTTCTCGATTGCTCGTACCGTTAGTTCGGGAAGAGGGGCATATCCGACAGCACGCGTAACTCGTGCCGTTGCATTGGTCTGCGAGGCGCACCACGCCGAGCGGATGATTTACAATGATCGAAATAGTCCCCCCCACTTCACCCCGATAGGCATCTCCTGTCGACTCTGCCACAGATCCACCTGCACGTCCCGATCAGCACCACCGATTAGCCGCAGCATATTGGCTGATGACTACAGGCGCACTGAAGCCCCATTCGGCTTCTCCGATTGATAGGTCGATTGGTGAAGCGAAGTCGAAGGATCGATTCCCACCACCCCCACAAGACCAAGTATAAAACCTACGGGGCGCCAGAAAGGAGCGTCGAGTGGTATAGCCAACGCGGTTGGCGCTGCGGAGAAGCATCTGCAGCAAGTTGGGTGCTGGCTGACGCACCTTGTCGAGCCGTTCCCAAGGGTCTTCGGTCAGGAAGCGCATCGCAACGTCGAAGTTGCCCCCCAGCATCCGAGCGACAAGAGCTGTGGCAGCGCGCGGGCAAGTCCCCGCATCTTGGCGATGTCGTGGGTGCGCACGCGCGTCGCAAGCGGCGACTGTGGCATCGAGCTTCTTGATAGGGTTACGTTCAAAGCCAGGGACTGTCGCAACAATGAGCCACTTTGTCTGGCTGTCAGTCGTCTCTGCGAAGAAATTGCCAGCAAAGGGAAGGCCTTCGAACGGCCGACCGAGGATTCTATGTCGCCGCCAAAGACAAGCGGCGCCTGCGCTTGCCGCTTTTCGTACATCGCAGCGGCCAGCTCTTCTAAATCGTCACCTTCGTAGCGCCCGGACACGATGCAGGTCAGCAAGGGGTCAGTGGAGCCGATCACCCGACCATCGACCCTGCGGACGCCAATGATAGCAACGGGGCCGATCAGGCAGCAGCGAAACGCCTACCGTGAATCTGTGTCGCAATAATGCACAGGGCCTGTTTTCCTCTGAAAGTACGAGACCGAAAGACTGGAATCCTTACGGTACCAATGACCTCTAATGGAGGCACGACGATAAATTCAAGAAAGTTGGCTCTTGATACCCCACGCGGACACAGGTCGAAGATGTGCGACTTGCCGTCCCAGGCATCAGCTGAATCCCGCAGAGTTCGCTCGATCACGGATGGGCGTTGCGTAGCATGATGCCCCATGGAGACGAGGATCATGGCCTGTGAGATATCGATGCGCTGTTCGTACCGCCACCAGGCGTCGCTCCCGGATCATCCATCCGAACGTCCGTTCGACGGCCCAGCGACGCGGCAGAACCCTAAAGCCTTTCAGGCCCTTGGTGCGGGACGATCACAACGATGAAGTCGAGATCGCAGGTCTCATCTATATGCTTGAGCCCGTGATAGGCCACATGCGCAAACGGAATCCCTAAAATCCGATTATCCAAACAGCTTCTAAGCTACGGGATGGCCGTAGCAAGGGGAGCCAGCGGCCGCCATTCAACGAACACGCGATCGTAAACGGCGGCGCGCGCGAATCAACATCGCAGGAAGGCGGCGGCGTTGCTTGGGAGGTTGAGGTCGTGCCGGTCACGCGATCAGGGTCCCCGTAGGCCACGAAGAGCGAGGAATCGAACATAGCGCGATCACCGATATTGCCGTCCACGCCAGCAGTTTGGCTCAGGTCGCTATTCGCCGTACCGGCGCTCCAGCGCGTCGGCAATTCGCTCGCAAAGCAATTCTGAGGTCACGACCGTGAGGTGGAGACGAAGACGAACTCCGTGTGTATCAACTAGGGTAGTGACAATACCGCGGTCAGAGTACTCGGCGAGGTCGAGAACATCGTTGATGATAAAGTCTGGTCTTTCGCGAAGGCTCTTTGGGCGCACCGGGTTCTCCTCCCAAATTGGTGGCTTTCCAGGCATGCCGAGCCGAACACGCTGGAATTCGGCGTAACTCTCTGCAACGGCTTGAGTGTCGAATAAATGCCGAGTTACTTTGCCATTTTCGACGACCTGGACAATCCATTGGCTGTCGACAGTTTTCAGTCGCACGTCATTCGGTTCTCCGGCAACCATCTCCGTCATCCGTTTCAGCAATCAACATGACATTCAAATCCAGATTTTCTGACAGCACGTCGTCGCTACACGACGGCAATCCTTCGATTCAGTCAGATTCGACGATCTAGATAACGCCGGTGACCATGGCGACGCATGCAACAGCAACAAGGGCCCTGCACCAGGGTTTCGCCACGCGGAGCGGGGCGAAGAAGCCAACCAGCGCCATGCTGCGGCAACCATGGCCCTAAAGCCAAGCGCGACTGCGGTTCCGCGTATAGATCGACAGGCCGATGCTAAGTTACCGGGGTGCCCGCGAAACCGACGGCGCCGCCAAAGGTCATACCGAAACGAGGTAGCCGGCACCAGTGCCCGCCCGTCCAACTGGGCGGCGAACAGACCGACCATGACCCTGGCGAGCATATGGTCGACCCCGCCGCGAGCATGGCCATATCGGTCAATGCGGTAATCGGAGTTCTTTTCATCTTTATTCTCCTTGCATTCGCGTTGTCGTCTTTGATCATGACCGTCGCCTCTTCTTTCGGCGTGGTGTCGGCGGCCGGAGAGCGCAAACAGGCGTTCGACAAGGGCTCGCGCCGTTGAGGGATTAACTGGTTCGATTAAATGTCTGAATCCGTCCATACGTTCTTGAACGAATGCCAATTCTGCCGTGGGTTCCGGAAGCCCTTGACCCGCGGATGATAGCAGACTGAACCGCGCCGCAAAGTCAGCATCGGGAGGACTGGCAGTTCATTCATGATCAATGAATGCGCATCCCGATACAGTCGGCAACGTTGCTTGTCGTTTGTGGTTTGTCGTGCTTCGTCCAGCAGCCGATCTACATCTGGATTGGAGTAATATCCCGCATTAAAGCCCCGGGGCGAGCTGTTCATAGAATGCAACACCTGCTGTAACCACATATCACATGACATTCCCCAGCTCATCTGTGACATACCTGCGCCCTCCGGCAAACCAGATCGCCACTCGTTGCAGTAGGAAACCCAGTCTTCTGTCCGGACGATCTCGGCTCGCAGCCCGACCGCCTCGAGATTTTCCGCCAGATGCTCGCAGATCCGGACGGGCACGAGCTGACCGGATCCGGCGTTGGCCGTCACAATGCGCAATCGCCACTCCGTAGGGACGCCGGCTTCCGTCAACAGCTGCCGAGCACGATTGGGATCGTATTGGTAGGGGAAACTGTACTCCTCGTCGAAGGCTGGTGAAGCTGGCGGCAGCATTCCAGACGCGACAGCTGTGTGTCCGCGGAAAATGTCGTGGCTTAGCCTGTCGCGGTCAACCGCATGCGCGATCGCGTGACGCACTCGGATGTCGCTCAGGACCGGATCCCGCATGTTGAAAATGAAATACCAGACATAAGGCGCCTGGCCTTCGAGGACGACGAAGCCGCGCCGCACCAATTCGTCGAGATCGCTCCCCTCAAGGCCATAGGCGAGATCCGCTTCACCATCTACCAACGCCCGATAGCGATCTTCAAGGTTTGGATACGGCTTGAACTCAATGGCCTTGAGTTTGGCGCGCCCACCCCAGTAATCCTCGTTCCGACGTAGCCGAACGCCACTGCCAAATGGCGTCGAAAAGCGACTGTCGAAACGAAATGGACCTGTGCCCGGTGCGTGGTCCGCGATGCCTGAACTACCAAGCTTTGTCAGGGCCTCTGGGCTGATGAAGACATGAGCGCCCGGTGCATCCTCCTGCGTCATGTAGCGGAGGAACTCGGGAAAGGGCTCCTTCAGGGTGAGCAGGATCGCCAGCGGCCCTACCACCTCCACAGACTTGAGCGTTTCGAGACCGATCCGGTTGTAATCCGCTGCTAAAGGCGAATATTGCGGCGCATCAGGTTTCCACATTCGCTCTATATTAAACCGCACGGCCTCCGCATCGAACCGAGTTCCATCATGAAACCTCACATCCTCTCGCAATCGAAACAGATACTGAAGTCCGTCGTCGGAGATATCGACCGAAGTGGCAAGCGCGGGTACAAGCCGCGTCGGACTGGCTACTTCATCCTCCAGATCGTCCTCATATAGGCTCTCGAATATCTGCTGGACAACTCTACCTGTATTCCAACCTCCAAACGAGGCCGGCGGATCGATCGCATCTACCTCCCAGTCAAGGGCGACACGAAGTACAGAGTCGTTGGCGCGTTGAGATGTAATCATAATGCTTCCTTCGGGTTAATTTGAAAATTTGGATCGCTCAACTCGGACCCGCAGGCCAAAACCTGGTCGGCGATTTTGGTCATCGATGCGCGGCCTTCAAGAGACCAGCGCCGGATGCATTGATACGCATTTTCCTCGCTGATCGATCGCTCCGCGGCGAGATGCCGGACCGCGTTGTTCACGACCCGACGCGACCGCAAGGTCTCTTCCAGCTTCGCGATCTTACTGTTCTGCCGCTGTTCGAACCGGGAACGGGAACTAGCAACCGCCAACGTTGACAATATACCGAAAGCGCGGATGGGTTTGCCGATGATGGCCTGCACGTCCGCTTCAAGAAGTTCGCGGACGATCGTGGGGCTCTCATATTCGACGATGCCAATGAGGGTCCCATCGCGACCTCCCGTCAGCGCGCTCATATCGAGCGATGGGTGGCCGCCGAAGATGCAGAAGACGACATCGGCATGAGCCGGCCAACGATCAGGAGCTGGCCACAAAGTGTCGACTTGGCATCCGATCCGTTTCAAATGTCGGACAAGTTCATCACAGGCCGAATCCGGCGGATGGATCACACACGCCCGAAGTTTCCGCAATTCCCGGATCAACGCCTCACCGGACATTGTCCATTTCCTCCTGTCCGTGATCCCGGTCGATGCGGCCGAGGCCCACATAGTTCACAAGGTAAGGGTCCGGTTTCATCGATTTCTTGAATTCGGCTACGACCTCAAATTTCCGCCCAGCTACCGTCTTGCCAATTCTCGGCCAGAGATAAGTATGGCTATTGTCCGGATCCACCATGACAACGCCTTGGGGAGCGGAGACCTCGAGACCCAGTACCTGTGCGCGAAGCCATTCCGGGTCTAGCGTCCCAGCTCGTTCCAGCGCCCGAGCAAAGAGTAGCACGGTAAAATATGCAGCCTCCGCACATGCATCGGCCGGGCGCTTGGCACCAAAACGTTGGTGATAATTGGCGACAAAACTGTTATTTCGCGGCGATTGGACCGTTTCAAAGTAAGGCGCGGAGACGATATGGCCCGGCCGGGGCTCGAACCACATTTCCTGAAGGTGCGCCTCGTTAGTCGTAAGAGAGGCGATCGGCATAACGGCTGGATCGAGTTTCTCGACCGCGTAGGCATCGTAAAGTGCTGCTATTCCCGGCCCCACCACCGTCGAGAAGATTACATCGGCACCGAGCAATCGCGCTTCCTTGATCGCATCCAGAAAGGCATCCCTTTGAGCGCCGAACGGCAGATAATATTCGCCGACGATGCTGCCGCCGATTTCAGAAAGAAGATCGCGCATGATCCTGTTGGATTCGCGCGGGAAGAGATAGTCCGTGCCGACGCACATCAGCTTTCGTCCGTAGCGTGGGAATAGATATTCAGCGAGCGGAAGGTGCAGCTGGTTCGGAGCGGGGCCGGTGTAGATGACGTTCGAGGAATATTCGAACCCCTCGTAGCCGATCGAGTACCATAGCAAGCCTCCGCGATGCTCGACGACCGGAACCACCGCCTTTCGGCTGTAGGACGCCGAACAGCCGAATATGTTAGTCACGCCGCGGTCCATTAAAAGCGAACTGGCGAGCTGGGTGTAGCGCTGCGGATCGGACGCCGGATCAAGGATCAAGGGAGAAATCGGCTTACCCAGCACGCCGCCTGCGTCATTTATCTCCGAAATTGCGAGCAAGGTCCCTTGCAGCTGGGAAATCTCTGCAATCGCCGTGATTCCGCTTCTCGAGTATAGCACACCCACCGGCCATGTACCCTCCGAACGATAGGACTCATGCAGTGCGCCAATGCCGGACATCCTCGTGCCTTCCTGCTATGTTGCAAACAGACGCAGTGGATTACGTTGAAGCTGCAGCATCGCAATTTCCAATTCGAGCGTGGTCGAACTCATGTCGTCCAGATCCAAGGCCAGGGCCTTTTCTGCAGCCTGAACAATGATCGGGACACATTGGCAGAGATGAACCTGCGCTTCGGCCGATCCCATCCGGCCGAGCCGTACGGCTGCCGAAAAGAGACTGCTTGCCGTGCCGCGCAACTCCGCCAGGAGCGTGTTCTCAATGCCCATTCCCCGGGAGGCCGACACCGCTGCTGCCACGACGGCGAGATTTCCGGCCTCGCGCAGTTGCACTTCATGGCAGAATGAACCCAGCACTTGGTGCGGCCAGACCTGAAGGGCAAGTTTCGCCAGCTGGCGACCACACGAGGTCGATGCGTTCCGGGCCGGAACCGACAACTTTGTGGCGAGAAGACGCTCATCTACATAATGCAATTGGTCGAGATCGCCGACCGAAAACATCCGATGTGCGTGAGCGGCAGCAACGGCGTCGCAGCGGCCCGCGCCGTGGAGCAGGACCGCTTTCACGACTTCCGCGATTTGAGCTGAATTCTTAGGAAGCTCCTCTAGAATGCCTTCCAATCCGCTGGAGTGAACATAACGCCCGATCGGCAGCGAACTGTCAGCCAACTGAAGGGCCATTAGAAAACTCGCGTCTATCGCCCTTCCCGCCAACGTTTCATTCATGAGCGTGCTCTGTTTTAAAAAGGGGACGGGAGGCGCCCAGCCGGACGTAGTCGAAACGCAGCGACAGTTCGCCAAGTTTGAGATCTCGAACCGTCTTCGTCATGAGGTCCTCACTCGACAGCATCGGCACGTGGATGGAGCAGGCGTTCACCTCGACCGGTACATGCTGGTTGCCGAATGCGTGGCCGATGAGCGCAGCCTGCCGAATAATATCCGGAACCGAGTTGGTTTGGCTGAGGTCGACAACGAGGGCGAGTTCCTCCGGCCTGCACACGACCACCGTGTGTTCTTCGTTGTTAAATAGAACCGCGCCGTGAAAAAGGTACTGGCTATGCTGCATCGATACCGCAAAATCGAGACCGCGCTTTGTGCGCTGCCGAAGCCGCCGCTTGCCGGCCTCAGTCCAAGAAATGTCGATAAAATCCAATGTGGCGGCGCTGTGAACCACGTCGTCCAAGGCGCCAACTATTCCATTCGAGACAAGCATGGGACCTATTTCCTCCTAGACGGCGCTGGCGCCCCAATCATCTGCATTCGAATCCGTGACCACGCGTCGTCGATGAGCCGCGTCATTGTTGATGACGACAGGGCGAGCACGCGCACGATGATGCCGACAGCCCCGGGCAGGGCCCCTACACCCAATCGAAAATCTTCGCCCGTCATGTCGAGGGACGAAGCAGCATCGTAAACGCCCTTTGCGTTGCCGCCTGGAACGAGTGCCAGCAGCGTTCCCGAATAGAGAAAAGTGCCGAGAGCGCCTCTCATATTGATCGGAATCGTCGTCGGCTCCATGAGCATGCGCTCTGTGAAGAGCGTGCTTCCGTCGACGCTAATCCGAGTTGCAAGTTTGAGGCGGGTGAAAGCGAAAATCTCGCCGCGGGCCAACCGGCCCGGCGCGATGATTTCGCTCGCAATGAGCATGGACCCCCGATCGATATCTATCGTCGTCTCTTGGTCGTAGGAGGATTGCGCCTGCGGTATGATCTGGTCCGGCAGGTATTCAATGTACGACCCCTGCTTTGCCTCCAAATGCACCTTTTGATACGCTGATCCGTCGAGCATCCGGTGGAGCTTTGTCGCAGATGTGCTCGTGACATGAAGTTTTCCGCCGTTCCGCGCAACAATCCGCAGTTCCAGCTTGTCACCGCTAAACACTGCACCCGAGGGATTCAGTACATAGACGAAAGCCATGCCAGGCTGACTTTCGTCCAGAAAAAGGGGTGTGGTGAAATGCAAGGGAAACCTTTGAACCCGCTGCATGAGGTGTGTTTTCCCCAGGCAGTCAGCCGCAAACTCCAGGTTGAGAAGGCCAGACGCGTGCGTCATACTTGGTCACTTTTCCGCACAGCTGAACAAGGCATCCCTTTTTATGGTCGCAAAGACCTCTGCTGCACCCTCCGGCGAACGCAAATTCGTGTAAATGGTAGCCTTTTGAGGGCGGTTGACCAGAACGTCGTGACGGATACGGTCCAGGTCAGCGCCCACATGCGGAGCGAGGTCAATCTTGTTGACAACGAGAAGATCAGCTTGAAGCATTCCAAGTCCCCGTTTGCGCGGGATGTCATCACCGGCGGCGCAGTCAATCACGAAGATCCAATAGTCAACGAGTTCCGAGGAGAATGTCGCCGCCAAATTATCTCCACCGCTCTCAATCAGGATGAGATCGAGCGGATTGTCGCGCTCCAGCGCGTCAGCAGCCTGTATGTTCACCGAAGGATCCTCGCGGATCGCGGTATGAGGGCACGCTCCGGTTTCTACGCCGATGACCAGAGTCTCTTCTATGAGGCCGCTCGCCTTGAGCCGGATGGCGTCCTCCAGAGTCACGAGATCATTGGTGATAACCGCGGGTTTCAATCCCGCCTCATGGATAAGAGGCAGGAGGCGCTCAATTAATCTCGTCTTACCGGAGCCCACCGGACCACCGATGCCGATACGAATGGCCTTAGCGGACATGAAATTCTCCTATTTCAACGTATAAAGGGCGCCCAGCGGCACCTTGCTGGACGGAAGCGACGTGCAATGCTCCCCGTCGACTTCCACTCTGTATGTTTCCGGATCCACCGTTACTTTGGGAACCTTGTCGTTCCAAAGCATGTCTTGCTTGGAGAGTTTTCGTGTTCCAGACACGGGCACGCAACGCGCTCGCAATTCCAGCTTTCCAGCGACGTCGCGGTCGATGGCCATTTGGGACATGAAGCGCAACGAAAGTGACGGAGCAGCGCGTCCGAACCAGCCCCATTGCGGCCGGTAGCGCAGGGGCTCGCAGCAGTAGAGAGAGGCGTTCGCTTCGCCCATCACGGCCATCACCGGGAAGCCTGACTTGAAAACGGCCTCCGGCTTGACGCCAAACATCCCAGGTTTCCATAGCACGAGATCGGCCAGCTTGCCCGGCTCGAGCGAGCCGACATATTTCTCTACGCCGAATATGCGTGCCGGATTGATGGTGTATTTGGCGATGAACCGCTTAATTCTAGTGTTGTCATTGTCGCGACCGGCGTCTTCGGCGAGTGCGCCACGCTGCGCCTTCATGCATGACGCGGTCTGCCAGGTACGACTGATAGTTTCGGCAATGCGACCCATCCCCTGGGAGTCCGATCCTATAGCGCTAATGGCGCCGATATCGTGCAGCACACCTTCGGCCGAAATGGTCTCATGGCGGATCCGGGATTCGGCAAAGGCGATATCCTCCGGCAGTCTTGGATTGAGATGATGGCTGACCATTGCCATGTCGAAATGCTCGTCGAACGTATTAACCGAGTAAGGATTGGTCGGATTGGTCGACGAAGGCAGGACGTTCCCGTACCCACACACCTTGATAATGTCTGGGGCATGGCCCCCGCCGGCGCCTTCGACGTGGTAGGCGTGAATGGTACGGCCGTCGATTGCCTTCAAGGTTCGCTCGAGAAACCCAAACTCATTCAGCGTGTCGGTGTGCAATTGGATTTGCACGTCCGCCTCGTCAGCAGCCACCAGTGCTGAATGGATCGCGGCAGTTGTGGCACCCCAATCCTCATGAATTTTTAGCCCTGCGGCGCCTGCCTCGAGCTGCTCGATCAGGGGCTTATGATTATCCGAGGCCGCCTTTCCCAAAAAGCCGAAATTGAGCGGGAACGCTTCCGCTGCCTGAAGCATATGTCCGAGGTTCACTGTGCCGGTGGAGGCGATCGGAACGGTGGTGGCCCCAAGACCACCGCCGAACAGGGTAGTGATGCCACTGGCCAGGGCCTCTTCGCACTGGCCCGGATCGATGAAATGGACGTGGCAGTCTAGGCCACCGGCCGTAACGATCAGGCCCTCCGCTGCGCGAACGTCGGTGTTGGTACCGACGATCAGTTTAGGGTCAACCCCGTCCATGATCCGGGGGTCGCCAGCCTTGCCGATCCCGGCGATCAGGCCATCCTTGATCCCTATATCGGCCTTGATGATGCCGAGGACCGGATCGATGATCGTGGCATTCGTTATCACCAGATCGAGCGCACCGTCTGCCGCAGTGATATGGCCATGACAGCCGGTGCCCACTCTAAGGGTTTTTCCCGCCCCGAAGACGAGTTCGTCACCCGGAACAAGCAGATCCCGCTCGACCTCCGCCCAGAGACACGTGTCCCCGAGACGGACCCGGTCTCCCGTCGTCGGCCCATACAGCTCAACATATTGACGTCGCGACAGCACCTTAGCCATGGTGAGCTCCCCTGAATCCTTCGGCTGCTGCTCGTGTAACCGCCCTGCGCTTGACTTCCGGGTTGTCCAGGTCACCATCGGTGAGGTTGTTAAGCCCCTCGACCCGCCTTTCGCCACCGATGGCGACAAGGTCGACGGTTTTTTCATCCCCTGGCTCAAACCGGACCGTGGTTCCCGCTGGTATGTCGAGACGAAAGCCGAACGCTGCGGCCCGGTCAAAATCCAGCTCGGCGTTCACCTCAAAGAAGTGGAAATGAGAGCCGATCTGAACGGGGCGGTCGCCAAAGTTGCGAACTATCACACGCGTCGTCGCACGACCGACATTGATCTCTATCCCTTCTTTCGCCAGGCGATAGCCGCCTGGCTCGTCCTCTTCCTCGCTTTCATGGGGCCGACCGAGGGGATCGTGGACACAAACGAGCTTTTGACCGTCCGGAAACATCGGCTCGACCATCAACATTTCCAGAAGCGGCACGACACCCGGCTGAACTTCCTCAGGCTGCAATACGGTGCGGCCCAAAGCCATCAATTCTGAGACCGAGCTACCTCGTCTGGCCCCTTCGTGGATCGCATCGGCTATTACTGCTCTGGCCTCCGGCAAGTTCAGCCGTATGCCTTCTGCGCGGCGGCGCTGAGCCATCCTGGCCGCTGTGAAAACAAGAAGTCTGTCGCGTTCCCTGTTGGTCAGATACACGAGATGCCCTCGCCCATTTTGAAGTCGTTTCAGGATGATCAGAGGCTTATGTGGGCCGCGATCTTGTCATGCGTATCCGGGTCACGCGTGTTTCCGAACCCCGATATTTCACCCTTGTCCAGGAGAACGTATCTGTCAGAAACGGCACGGGTGAACGGAATGTTCTGTTCAACCAAAAGAACGCCGAGCCCAGAACGATCCCTCTCCCTCTTGATGATTTCCACCAGGTTGGTGATAACTGACGGCTGCATGCCTTCGGTTATCTCATCGATCAGGAGTACCTTGGCGCCGACGGAGAGAGAGCGTGCGATCAAAAGCATTTTCTGTTCGCCGCCACTGAGCGTGCCGGCTTTTTGCTGCAACCGCTTGAGGAGGAACGGGAAGCAACGGCGGATCGTCGCCTCCGCCTCGTTCCAGCTAACCGAGCCACGCAGCGCCAAGCGAATGTTTTCCTCGACCGTAAGGTCCTGAAATAACGCCTTTTCCTGCGGCACATAAGCCACGCCAAGCCTAGCAATCTGATGGGGACGACTTTCGCTGATTGCATGCTGCGCCATCGATACGGAGCCTGAAAACTTCGGCAAATACCCCATGATCGACTTGAGCAGCGTACTCTTGCCCATACCGTTCTTGCCCACCACGGCGACGATTTCGCCGTGGGCGATCTTCAAATCCAGGTTCCGTATTACGGTGGCCTGTCCATATCCGCTGCTGAGACCATTCACAGCGAGCACTGCTTCTGTCATGAGTTCATCCTCTCAGTGCCCCGAACCAGCATAGACCGACTTAACGAGTTCGGAATTCACGACCTCATCAACCGACCCGTTAAGAACAATCCGACCTTGATGTAGAACGATGACTCGCGAAGAAATTTCGCGGACGAAGTCTAGATCGTGCTCCACGAGCAGAATGCACAGTTGCTCCGCTTTGGTCAGTTCCACCAGGATCGTTCCGATCAGCGTGCGCTCGGCTTTTGTGAGACCAGCCGTGGGTTCGTCCAAGAGGATCACCTTGGGCTCGAGAGCCAACACCATTGCCAATTCGAGCGCCTGCTTTTTTCCGTGCGACAGCACTTGTGCGGGCAAATGCAGCTCGGTGTGAAGACCGGTGGCCCTGACAACGTGCATGGCAGAAGGCGGCAGGCTGCAGACACCGGATTTCTGCCATTTGGACAAAGGATCTAGGCGCGCCCGAGCAATCTGGAGGCACTCACCTACCGTCAAGGTGTCGAAAACGTTGGCCATTTGGAACTTGCGGCCCACACCGAGACCTACGCACTCTTCAGGCGGACGATGGCCGATGTCCTGGCCAGCGACCGAAATCGTGCCACCGCTACGCTTTGAGCCGTCGGCGATGCAGGTCATGAGGGTCGTCTTGCCGGCACCGTTTGGCCCCACGAGACTAACGATCTCGCCATAGGTGGCTTCGAAATCGATGCCGGACAGAACTTCCAGACTACCATATCGCTTTTCCACCCCGCTCACTATAAGCGCGGGTCCGCTGGACTCGGCCGCAATGATGTTGCGCTCGCTCCTGCTTGCCTTGTGCAGCTGGAGCTGGGCGTATTGCTGAGGCTGAGCTTTTCCGGTGCGAACGCGTAACCAGTTGGCGGCATGCGAAACCAAGGGCAGGATACCGCGCGGCAGGGCGACGATGACCGAAACGAAGACTATTCCGATGACAAGCTTCCACACGAAGGGAAAATCGCCCTGCAGCTGCGCACTGGCATAGTCGATAATAATCGTTCCGATCACTGGGCCAAACAGCGTACCACGCCCGCCCAATGCAACCCAGATCAGAAGCTCGGTTCCGAACGTGAAGCCAGCGATTTCGGGGGCGACCACCATCGTGTAGTTAGCGTACATCCAGCCTGCAATCGCGCCGATTGCTGCACAGATCAGAAAGATCACTGCCTTAATGTTTGAGGTGTTTAAGCCGAGATACTTGCAACGTTGCTCATTTTCCCGGATCGCGATCAGAAGCCGCCCGGCGTCGCTGCGCGTGTACATCCAAGCCGCTGACGTCAGTACGACTAGCCAGACTCCGACAGCCCAGAACCACGCCTCAGAGCTGAGCGGGATTGTTTCGAAGCCGGTCAGGCCGCTGCTTGAGCCCGTGTAGGTTCCGCCGGAAAATAGAACCTGCGTGACGATGATCGGCAGGACGAGGGTGATCACGGACGCATAGAGCGACGAAGCGCCATGCCAGAAGGCAAGGAATGCCACCAACCCGGCGAGGGCGACTGCGACTGCGATGCCGATCAAGACGGCGGCCAAGGCATTTCCGGCCGAAAAGCCGCCATAGGTAAAGACCAATGCCGTTGCGTAGGCGCCGGCCGCGAAGAATGCCGACTGACCGAAAGTCAGAACTCCGAGGTAGCCCCACAGAATGTCGACCGAGAGCGCGATTGATGCATAAATCATCGACCTTACGAGGACGTTCACGGAATAGGCGTCCATGAAGAAGGGCGCGGCGCCAACCCCGATCAGACAGATCGCGGCGATGACCACCATCCTTGTCAGCGGGGCGATCTGCGGTCGTTGAATGGAAGCGCTTCCAAGTTCCTTCACGTTTGCGTCACTCATAAGAAAACCCCTGCGGACGGATGCGAAGTATGACAGCGGCCAGCGCAGCAATCGTCATGCCGCCGAGGACCGAACCGAAATAATTGCTCACAATGACTTGGGCGCCCCCCAGGACAACGCTCGCGACAGCCAGGCTATAGAGGGAGGAGCCCGAAACGAGCACGAGCATGAAAGCGCTGATCAGCCAGGCAACGCCCATGTTTGGATCGACGCTGGACAGTGGAGTTATCAGAGCTCCGGCCACCGCCGCCAAACCGGAGCCGAGCGTAAATGTGATGGAGCGAACTAAGCCGCTGTTGATGCCGAGCCCGCGCGCGAGGTCCTCGTTCATAATGACCGCGCGTGTGGAGAGGCCCAGTGAGGTGCCCCGAAGCGCCATCGTCAAGCCGACGCCGAGCAGCAGCGCAACGGCTGTCAGGATCAACCGATAGGTTGAGTAAGGCTCACCCAAGATACTGATCACGCCTCTGATCGGAGGCTCAGCGAAATGGACACCGCGATCGAAGACCAGGGTAATAACCTGCCCAATGATAATGCTCAGGCCCCACGTCGCCAGAATGGCATCGAGGGGGCGATCATAGAGCGAGCGCACGACGACACGTTCCATTCCGAGACCGACAATTCCGCCGAAAATCGCCGCCAGGGGTATACCGATCCAAGGATTCATCCCCATCGCGGTGGCGATGACGGCGGCATAGCCCCCAAGCGTCATCAATCCGCCGTGTGCGAAGTTTATGAGCTTCATGACGCCGAACACAAGCAGCAATCCCGAAGATACGATGTATAAGATTGCTGCAGTCGTTATGATATCAAGTAGTACCGGAACCATCTAAGTCTCCGAAGTTTCCTCTGTAGCGAGCTGTATTGAACTTCCGAGTGATCGATGCCGAAAGATGGGTTCGTACATCGCCGCGTCTGAGGGTCAACACAGCATCGCCATATTTGGTCAGCAGTCAGACGGCAGAAAGCGCCGCCTGTCCGGTCACAGATTGGGGCACTGCTCGCCCGGATCTACATTGGGATAGGACTTGATGATGGTTGTGTCGCCCTTTGCATCGACCTGCGCGAGATACATCGTCAGCGGAGCATGACGCTGTTTCGACATCAGCACCGAACCGCGAGGGCCGTCGAAAGTCACTTCGCTTAGCGCCTTTACGACCGCATCCGTATCCGTTGTCCCGGCCTTCTTGACCGCCAAGGCGTAGAGATGCACAGCATCGTATTGCGGCACGGACAGCTCATTCGGCGTTTCAGTCTTTTCCCCGAACTTGGCTTTCAGCGCTTTCAAGAACCGGGCGTTTTTCTCCGAGGCGATACCGGTGTAGTAGGTACCGCCGAGATAGATCCCCTCGGCATCAGGCCCAAGGGTCTTTGCCGTACCTTCATCAAGCGCGTAATTACCGTATTTGGCAGTGATGCCTGCCGATCGCAATTGCTTCGTGAAGGTGACGTTCGGCGCACCAGCGGCTGTGGAAGTAATGATGGCGTCCGGGTTGGTCGCGCGGATCTTACTGACGATTGCCGTCCAATCCGTAGCATCCATCGGATTGTATTCTTCTCCTACAACGGTTCCGCCCTTCTCGGCGATGTACTTGTTAGTATCACCAAGAAGACCCCGACCGAACGCGTAGTCGCTGCCAACCAGGAAAAATTTCTTCGCGCCATGATCCGACATGAAATAATCAACCATGAGGGAAACCATCTGTTGTGGCACCCAGGCGTTGATGTGCTGATACTTGTTGCAGGAGGCGCCTTCATAGAAGGAGGTGTAGATGTACGGAATTTGCCCCCGCGTGATGATCGGCAGGCCGGCGTTGCGAGCCGCCGTCGTTTCCATTGCCACGATGGCGTCGACTTCCTTTTGAAAGACAAGGGAATCGTAGGCCTTCTGAGCCCCGGCGGCGCCGGACGCATCGTCGGCGACTTCAATGACCAGCTTTCTGTTCAGCAACCCGCCCGCCTCATTGATTTCGGAGACAGCGAGTTCGGTCGCCTGAATCACGGACGGTGCCACGACGCTGTTTGCCCCGGTTAGGCCAACGGGAATCCCCAACACGATCGGTTCCTCTTCCGCAACTGCGCTCCCGGTCCACAGGACAGTTACGGCAAGCAACACGGAAATCTTCTGCATTGTTGTTTTCATTTGCGTTCCCCTTGTTTTTGTTGACTGCTCAAAGCGCCAGCTGACATCGGTTCCGTTGAGCAAACGGCAGTCGTCGGCTTCGCGAAAAGATGTCGGCAATTTTGAGATGAAGGTGGACCACAACTGCTAGCCGGCAGGATTTATCCTGAGGGGCGGCGCGTGGTACCAAAAGGTGACTATCCCGCCACCTGATTGAATGCTTGCACAGATGCAAAGCGACGTCAATATTAAAAGACGGTTAGGCGTCGTTATCAGGATTCATGCTAAGTTGGTTCTTCCGATCGACAATGACAAATCGAAGGTCGTTAACGGTCCTGACATCCCAGGGGGCGCCTCGCCCTGTTGATTAAGCTCGGCTTGCCGCGCGCGAACGCTGCCTGGCAGCCGTCTGGAGGCTTATTGTTTCGTATCCATGACAAACAGCGCCACCGCCATTGCCCGATTGCGGACGCCGAGCTTGTCATACAGATTCTTCAGATGGTACTTGACTGTGTTCTCCGAAATACCGGTCCTGGTGGCAATCTGCAAATTGGTCCAGCCATTGGCGAGCACAGCGAGCAATTCCAATTCGCGCGGCGTCAGGCGTGATAAGGGCGTCTCATTGATTTTGGAGACCTCTATAAAGGGAATGCAAATACGGCCGTTTGCGACCGCAGCAAGCGTGCCGAACAGGACGCTGGGATCATCGAACTGATAGCAAAAGCCGTGCGCGCCAAGGCGTACGCACTGCTTCAGAATGCCTGGGTCATGATCGTTGCTGAAAATAACCACGCGCATCGCGAGCTGCCGGCGATGAAGCTCGATTAGCAGTTCGGAGGCGTTCATGTCGGATAGTTTCCAGCCCACGATTGCCACGTCGAAGGCCGTCTTCGTTTCTTCCACGGCCTCCAGAAACGCCTTACCGCTATTGATGCCGGCAGCGAAGTCGAAACGTTCGTCGCGGCTGATCATGTCGCGCAACGCTGCGATAACCAGCTGATTTCGCTCTACAATCAGTAGCCTTGGGCGGTATCGGCTTCTTTCTGAGGCCTCCATGCACCGGTCAACTGTAAGCGTCGAAGTCAAACGCCTGACCTGCCGCGCGGAAGGCCGAGGTGACCGTATTGGCCATCAAAAGTGCGATCGTCATCGGGCCGACGCCGCCCGGCACCGGGGTGATGGCGCCAGCCTGTTCTGCCGCACTGGCATAGTCGACATCGCCGACGAGCTTCGATTTGCCGTTGGCGTCTGCGCTGAGGCGGTTGATGCCAACATCGATGACCGTTGCGCCCGGCTTGACCCAGTCGCCCTTGATCATTTCAGGACGGCCGACCGCTGCCACCAGGATGTCGGCGCTGCGGCACAAGGCCGGCAGGTCTTTGGTGCGGCTGTGGGCGATGGTGACAGTGGCATTGGCATTGAGCAGCAGATTGGCCATCGGCTTGCCGACGATGTTGGAGCGCCCGACAACGACTGCATTGAGGCCCGACAGGTCGCGGCCAAGCGCACGCTCGATCAGCAGCATCGAGCCGGCCGGCGTGCAGGGCACGAAGGCGGTATCGAGTTCGCCGGTACCGAGCTTGCCGACATTGGTGAAATGGAAGCCGTCGACATCCTTGTCGGCCGAGATCGTCTGGATGATCTTGCCGGCGTCGACATGGTCGGGCAGGGGCAACTGGACGAGGATGCCGTGGATCTTGGGGTCGGCGTTGAGTTTCTGCACCAGCGCGACCAGATCAGCTTCAGAGGTGTCGGACGGCAGCGCATGTTCGATGGAATGAAAACCGCATTCCTTGGCTTTCTTGCCCTTGGAAGCGACATAGACCTGGCTTGCCGGGTCATGGCCGACGATGACCACCGCGATGCCTGGAACAACACCGGTCTCGGCGATCAGCTTTTCGGCTGCGATCCGGACCTTGGCGACTACATCGGCCGCCACCGCTTTCCCGTCGATAATGATTGACACGTATTTCTAATCCTTATGTTAAGACGCGTTCGCCTTAGAACAGACCTTCGATCTGGCCTTGTTCGTTGAGGAAGATCTTTTCCGACGACGGTGCCTTGGGCAGGCCGGGCATGGTCATGATCTCACCGCAGATGGCGACGATGAAGCCGGCACCGGCGGCAAGCCTGACCTCGCGCACCGGCACGACATGGTCGACAGGGGCGCCACGCAGGTTGGGATCGGTCGAGAACGAATACTGCGTCTTGGCCATGCACACCGGCAAATGGCCGTAGCCCGCCTGTTCCCATTGATGCAACTGGTCGCGCACCGACTTGTCGGCGATCGCCTCGGAACCGCGGTAGATGCGCTTGACGATGGTGTCGATCTTGTCGAACAGCTTCATCTCGTCGGGATAGAGCGGCGAGAACTGCGAAGCACCCGATTCAGCGAGCTGCACCACCTTGTGGGCGAGCTCCTCAATGCCGGCCGAACCCTTGGCCCAGTGCTTGCACAGGATTGCCTCGGCACCCATCGAAGCGACATAGTCCTTCATCGCCGCGATCTCGGCGTCGGTGTCGGAGACGAAGTGGTTCATCGCCACCACCACCGGCACGCCGAACTGCTTCACATTCTCGATGTGGCGGCCAAGATTGGCGCAGCCCTTCTTCACCGCATCGACATTTTCCTTGCCGAGCTCTTCCTTCTTGACGCCGCCATTCATCTTCATCGCGCGGACTGTCGCCACGATGACCGCAGCGGCAGGCTTGAGGCCAGCCTTGCGGCACTTGATGTCGAAGAACTTCTCGGCACCCAGATCAGCGCCGAAGCCGGCTTCGGTGACGACATAGTCGGCGAGCTTGAGCGCGGTGGTGGTCGCGACCACCGAGTTGCAGCCATGGGCGATGTTGGCGAACGGGCCGCCATGGACGAAGGCGGGGTTGTTTTCCAGCGTCTGCACCAGGTTGGGCTGGACGGCATCCTTGAGCAGCACCGCCATCGCGCCGTCGGCTTTGAGGTCACGGGCATAGACTGCCGTCTTGTCGCGGCGATAGGCAACGATGATGTCGCCCAGACGCTTTTCGAGATCCTTGAGGTCGGTCGCCAGGCACAGGATCGCCATGACTTCGGAGGCAACGGTGATGTCGAAGCCGGCCTCACGCGGAAAACCGTTGGCAACGCCGCCGAGCGAGCAGTTGATCTCGCGGAGCGCCCGGTCGTTCATGTCCATCACCCGGCGCCACACGACGCGGCGGGTGTCGATGCCGAGCTCGTTGCCCCAGTAGATGTGGTTGTCGATCAGCGCCGACAAAAGATTGTGCGCGGTGGTGATGGCGTGGAAGTCGCCGGTGAAGTGGAGGTTCATGTCCTCCATCGGCACGACCTGGGCATAACCGCCACCGGCAGCACCGCCCTTGACGCCGAAGTTGGGTCCAAGCGAGGCTTCGCGGATACACACGATCGCCTTCTTGCCGATGCGGTTCAAACCATCGCCGAGACCGACTGTCGTCGTGGTCTTGCCTTCGCCGGCCGGTGTCGGGTTGATCGCGGTGACCAAGATCAGCTTGCCGTCCTTGTTCTTGCGCACATTGCCGATGAACTCGGCCGAGATCTTCGCCTTGTCGTGGCCATAAGGCAGCAGATGTTCGCTCGGAATGCCGATCTTGGCACCGACCTCCTGGATCTGCTTCTTCTTCGCCGCACGCGCGATCTCGATGTCGGTCTTGAATTCGGCCATGACTCTCTTCCCTTGAGTTTGGTTCGATTTCCGCGGAGCCTCAGGCTCCCAGATTAAAAACGAGGTGCTGACTGGCCTGCCGCACGGCAGGCGGAGGCCGCCCTATTCGCCCTCAACAGCGCGATAGTCATCGGCTGTCGCGCGGCGCTGAACATAAGCGGACCGGGTCTTTTGAACGCTGTTCGACTGCTTTGACGAAGCAAAATTACGGCCGATATCGCTCGCCCTGCGGTTGCGATCAGATGAGACCGGCCAAAATACCCAGCCCTAAACCGGTCACAGCCCCACCTGTCAGCCTGACAAGCGGCGAGCCACCGATTGCTGCAACTCCGGCGCCAAGCGCCGCGCCTGCGGCATGAAGCAGTGCGGTCGTCAACACAAAACCCAGTGCGTAGCTCGTGGCGCTGCCATCCAATGGCATTTCGGCTACATGAGCGTGACCATGGAAAACGGCAAAGAACCCGGTCATCGCGAGTGCAACTGAGCCGGGAACGTTAGGTGCGATTAAAATCAAGGCTCCGATTATAATAACCGAGAGTACAATCGCAGCCTCCACTGCCGGTAGAGTGATGCCGCTGACGCTGACCGCGCCACCCAAGACCATCATACCTAGGAATGCAGCCGGCAGCAGCCAACGAAAGCAACCGCCGAGTAGGTATCCCAGCAGGCCCACGGCCGCCATAGCTAGGACATGGTCCAAACCGCCAAGCGGATGAGAAAGACCGGCGGCAATCCCATGTGCGTGGCCGGTTCCGGGATGAGCCTGGGCCGCCGCGGTTGCAAGTGAGAACCCAGTCGTCAGAAAGAATCTGTTCATAAAGGCTGCTCCGATCGGGAACAAAGGAAAACCATGCCGGTTGAAGCCTCCCCCTAGGAGGAAGCTTCAACTCTAATGGATTAGGCGAAGTTCTTGGTGCGGGTGTCTCCGGGGTCATATAGCGGCATAACCGACAGCTTCGCATTCGATCGCGTGCCATTGTCCAGCAGGACCGTAACGTCCAGGCTCGGGACGGCGTGGGCGGGGTTTACAAAAGCCATGGCAGTTCCGCGCTTTCTGGTCGGCGAGAAGGATCCGCTGGTTACCGTTCCGATTTCGCGGTCACCGACAAATATCTTGTCGCCGGTTTCAGCTACGTCGCCGGAGAGAATGTCGAGCCACACCATCCGGCGGGTTACCCCCTCGCGGACGATTCGCTGCAAGGCAGCCTTACCGATGAAATTCTCTTTTCCAAACTTCACGGCAAACCCGATACCAGCTTCGAAGGGATTGGTACTGCGGTCGTGGTCCTTGCCGACCAAAAGATATCCGGCTTCCTGACGAAGGCTCTCCAGAGCGGCCTGGGCACATGGAACAATGTCGTAGGCCTGGCCAGCCTTCATGACCAGGTTCCAGATGGTCGGTCCTTCAGTCGACGCGAAATGGAGCTCGAAACCGGCTTCACCCGTGTAGCCCATGCGCGCAATGATGCACTCGATACCGGAAATCTTTGCCGGCCTGAACCGATAGTAGCCTATGGTCGAGAGGTCGATGTCGACCAGTGGCTGCAGCACGCGATTGGCCTTCGGTCCCTGCAGTGCAAGCGTTGTGTGCTTATCGGTCACGTTTGTAGTGGCCACGTCGTACGGCTTCGCCTGCTTGGAAATCCAGGCGTAATCGTCTTCTGAACCGCTGATGATCATATACTTGTTCTTGTCCATGACCCAGATCGTGCAGTCGTCGATCATCCGACCGTCTTCGTCACACATCGCGGTATATTGCACGGAGCCGATATTCTTCTTGGAATAGTCGTTCGTCGCGAGCATCTGAACCAACGGAAGTGCATCGGGTCCTTCGATCACAAATTCGGCCATGTAATCCAGATCACACAGTGAAACGCTCTCACGTGTTGCCAAATGTTCCCGCGAATGTCCGGCGCTATATTCCACTGGCAGCCAATAGCCGAACAGCTCGGCCATTTTGGCCCCATATTCAAGGCCACTGTCGTAAAACGGAGTCTTCTTCATGGCGCGTATCTCCTCCTAGTGCGCAAAACAAAAAGGCCCCCGACGGCGCTATCGCGCCAGTCGGGGGCCTTCAAATACCCCAATTCCGATGCAGCTATCCCGCTGCAGTACCTTTCTTATTTTCTTTTCGCGATTTCTGTCAAGACATTTGTCGCCCGCCGACAAATGAGCCGTTCTTACGCGAGATCTTTGTAAGCGATTGCTTGGTCGAGTTGCCTCCTCAACTAGGCTTCGGGGACAAAGCACGACGCTCGACTCGGCGTTCAATTCAACGGTGTCTTTTGGAGGCGGCGCTAGGCGATCGGATCGGGGTTGCGGACGAGGAATGGGGTTTGATCGGGCTGCGGCTGCCCCTGAGGAGGGCGCGGATGCCGACCGGCACAGGACAACCGGCTCTATTCGAGAGCATAATGTGGATGGCGCGGGCCGGGTCGCAGTGGCGACGCCTGCCCGACGAATATCGCAAGTGGAACAGGGTGTTCCGCCGCTACCGACGAAGGGTCGTGACCGGCGTGTTCGATTCCACTCGAAACGCTGTGAGATGGTCGAGAGAATTGTGCAGTCGGCATAAAAAGGGAGTCACGAATCGAGGCGCTTGGCCCATCGCGTCGCGGCTTCCCTACTAAACTCCATGCACGATGCGATGCCAGGGGTCGACCGCTAGGCTTCGTGCTGACGCGGGGACAAGCGCACGACACCCAAGGCTTTGGCCCTTTGTTCCGTATGCTTGCCGACCGGATCGAGGCATTGCTCGCCATCGGCAACGAGATCGCCTGCGCCGGCGTCGAAGCTGTAATCCCCTCCTAGACCAACCGCAAAAAGTCCTGCTCCGCACGACCGGCAAAAATACCGTTGGCGCAATCTCGTCAGCGCCTGTTGTTCAACGAAAACTGGCCGCCACCGCTAGGACAAAACAAAGATTCCTACCTCGGCTTCATAGCACTCGCCTATCGCGCGAACGCTCGTCTGCTCCTTTAGGCCGTGCGAGCAGCGCCAGGCTTGAGCGTCGGCACCTTGCCTGCCGTGGAGAGCGGCTACGGCGGACATGTATCTTGTTCTTCGGGGCGTATTTTTTTCGCCTGAACAATCGTCAATATGTCCCGAGGGGATCGCGCTGAAGCACGCGAACGTCAATGCCGCCATCGTTCGAGCCGGGGCCAATCTCACACGTAAAGCCTTGGTTTTGAAAGATTCTAAATAGCAAGATTTCGAACTCGCGCCATGTGAGCCGATGCTCTGGCCGCTTGGCGAAGTGCGAATACACGCGAGGAACGCGGCCATCGAATTGATCTCGTTTGAAGGATCTTCTTCCCCTCCGCTTCACCGCCTTCGTTCTCTTCGGCCTCGGGTTCGTTCGCCGCAACATGGGGAGCAGCAATCGCTCGACGTTGCCCTCGACGAGCACGGCGCCATCCAAGAAAAACAAATCGCAGTGGCTGAGCCTCAGATCCCTTTGCAGAAAATCGCGATGCTCTGTTTCCTGCGCGTAGAACGCGGAGAGGTTGAGCATTTCGGTGACCTGATCGTTTCCAACTAAGTCGTGCCGGAAGTAGCGGATCGGCTGAAAGCCGCGCTCGTAAAGGATGTGCGGCGAGTGCATCGTAATAATCGCCTGGCCGGCGAATGATCCCCCGACCTCACCCGGCATGACTAGCAAATCGAGAATGTTGCGAATGAACACCTGCTGGAGTTGCGCATGAAGGTGCGCCTCGGGCTCCTCGATGAAAATGAGATGGAGGGGAGCGCGCTTGTCCTCTTCGGCCTTCCAGCGTTCCTGAAGGTCGAGCACTTCGACCACCATATAAATCAGGTTTTTGAAGCCGAGTCCGTTGTAGGTGTCAGGCAGCATGATCGTCTGCGCGCCTTCGCCCACGATATAGTGGACGCGCGCGTCCTGCGTCATGATGGACGCGGGGTTTAGCGCCGACTTGATTTCGAGCTGTGGGTTATTGAGGCCGGGATAATCCAAGCGCCCCAATCGCTCCAACGTGTCCTTAAAAACTTCCGCAAGATGCTTGTCGAGGCCGACCTCAGACTCGAACAGCGCCTTAAGCGCCTGATGGTCGTCCTGACGCTGATCAAGATTGCGCTATAGTGGCTGGTATCCTTCCTTCGCCTGAAACTTCGCATCAAACTGCGTGTGATCGAGGACGAAGTAGCGCAGTTCGTACTCGCGTCTCAGTTCCCCAAGCAGGTAAGCCGACAGCGATTTCGGCCATGGCACATAGTCGCCCGCGCCATGGTCCAGCGCGGCCGCCTTCGCCCGGCCATCATCACGAGCAGCGCGGTAACGCTCGATCAATTCGGCGATTTTCTTCGGCCCGAGTTCTACACGGGCGCCGACGAGCGTTCCGGCCCAATCGGTCGAAGGCAGGATAAAGGTAACGAGATAGAGGTCTTCCGCTCCTAACCTCGAACCAAAGGTCGAGCGAGACGGTAGGAAACTCGAACTCGGCGATCTCGTCCTCTCGTTCGCCGATCTCGTCCAGCAACGGCCAGACATGCGTGCTGAAATCATACAGCGAGAAGGCATCTTTACCGCCCGAGAGAAACATCTGCATCGCCTGCGTGGCAGATGTTTTTCCGCTGTTGTTTCGCCCCAACGAAAATGGAGATGTCAGATGCAAGCTCAACGTGCACGTCCCGAAGCCGCCGGAAATTCCGCAGTCGATAGGAATGTAGATGCATCGTGTCCCCCGGGGGATGGAGACTACCGGCTAACGACCGCGTGGGAATCTTAAACACACACACACGGATTCGGCCGTTTAATCTGGGGATGCGGGCTGTCCCTAGTGTCGTCGGTTTCCGATACAGCTCATGAGCGTCGCTTTCAGAACCCGAATCGCCGAGGCTGAATGTCCGAGATAAGGCAAAGCCTTCGTTCAGTAGGGGTGGCGAAAGCGACTGCTTCGAGTGGGATCGGCCATACCGTACCGCTGAACCTCTGTGCGTGACCGGAGGGAGCACAGTCCCGACCTGAACGTCCCAACACGCAACCCTTTTCAAGAGGCGTTAGATCTGCTGGCCGATCTGCAGCTCAAGCGCTTGTGCATGTCCCCGATCTCCCACCTTATGCGAGGCTGCCGGCTGCCGGAGCAACTATCATGTGCATGCGAAGGTACTGAAATCTCCCATAAAAACCGGGCAGTATGCCCGCGACCGATCGTCATGCACCGGAAAACGCAAGCCATGCCAATGGCTTAACGCGTTTCGGGCATGCGCTTTTATCTCGCCGTCCTCTGTCGTTTCGTAAGCGTCCGGTCCTGACACGTCCTTGGGGTAGTGCATTTTCGCGGCATGTGCGGTTCCTTGGTACATTGGAGGGTCTCCGATGGCGTCGCGTCGTT
>NZ_LMCL01000033.1:0-373 GCF_001424795.1 Aminobacter sp. DSM 101952
GGCATCGACCCATTCGTAGACGCCGGCCGGGCAGTAGCGGCTCGACGGGCCGGCAAAGACGCCGTATTCCGAGCGCTTCTGCAGCTCCATGTCCCTGACCTGGAGGTGAACCGGCTGGTTCTCCTCGTGGTTGGTGTTGGACAAGAACACCGACGACAGGCGGTCGAAGGTGAGCACGCCGTCGGGCTTGGGATAGTCGATCTTGCTGTGCTTGGCCGCCGGCTCGAGCGACTGGGCGTCGGTCTTGCCGTGCCTGAGCGTGCCGAAGGGCGACACGCCGAACAGCGTGTTGAGCCACATGTCGAGGCCGCCGAGGCCGACGCCGAGGATGGTGCCGAAGCGCGACCACAAAGGCTTGACGTTGCGGACCTTC